>DDJS01000045.1:0-12632 GCA_002339165.1 Cellvibrionales bacterium UBA2618
AGCCTATTGCCGATTGGCCCGCTTATAGGATTCGACGTAGCCAAAAATCAGACCGAGCGCCATCCCCGCCAACAAACCACATAGATGCGCAGCATTGGCGATGCCTACTCCGAGTAACAAATCCAACACACCAGTCATACAAATCAACAACCAAGCAAGCATAAACCCGACCAATTCGCGGGGTAGGGCATAAATCGGGCTCGGAAACATCGAATGGTGTATCCAAAGGTATCCGAGCAGGCCATAGATGACCCCCGACATGCCGCCAAAACGCACTGACCCAGACCATAGGTATTGGCCAACATTGGATGCTACGGCTATCGCGAAAATCAGCATCAGTGCCTGAATAGAGCCCGCAGCACGCTCAATCTTGCTACCTAGGAGCCCTAACCAAAGGGCATTAAAAATCAAGTGTAGAGCGCCAAAATGAAGAAATATCGGCGTAATCAAGCGCCAATAATGACCATCTTCCAAGCCTCCGAAAACCAACATTTGCGGTACTGGAACGCCATAGCTACCAAATGCGTAGCCCACCAATGACAGCGCCAATAATGCACTGACCACCGGGTTAGCGAGCGCTGAAAAACGCGCTTTATCGACCATGCTTGGGGGGCTGAGATCACCTAAATCACTCACCGTCGGCAACCACGCCAAGGCGACTGCCCCAGCCCAACTTGGATCGACAAACGCTGTAAAAATTATTATCTAGCGGGTGAATCAAAGTGATTTCTTTGGGATGTTTAGCGATACGAATAACGTCACCAGGTTGCGTGGTGTAGTCATTGTGTCCATCGCAGGTAATCTGAGGCATCAATTCATTTCTCGTTCCAACGCGCAGTTCAATGCGCGCACTGCCCTGCAATGCAATGGCGCGACTACTCAGGGTGTGAGGGTTGAGCGGCACCACCACAATCGCGTCCAATTCTGGGAACAGCAGCGGCCCCCCGGCGGACAATGCATACGCTGTGGATCCGGTCGGGGTCGCGACAATTAAGCCATCCGAGCGCTGGCTGTAAACAAATTCGTTGTCCACATAGAGTTCAAATTCTAACATTCTCAGCGGCATGCCAGGGTGCAACACGATATCGTTTAAGGCCGTCCCAGTAGCAATAATACTGCCGTTGCGAATAATCGTCGTCTCCAGCATAAATCGCTGAGTGCGCTGGTACTCGCCGCGAACCACCGGCATAACACGGTGTTCGATGTCCTCGGGAGAGATATCAGTCAAAAACCCTAGACGCCCACGATTTATCCCCAGCAGCGGAATACCAGTTGCCGCGACTTTGCGGGCCATACTCAGCATGCTGCCGTCGCCACCGACCACAATGGCCAGATCAATGTTGCCTGGAAAGTCGTCAATGGTTCTTTGGGCCGCCGCTGTATGACCCATCATCTGCGCCGTGCGGGATTCGAACACCACTTCCAAACCGGCATCCAACAAAACTCCCTCAAGCTTGTATAAGGAGTCTTTCACCGCGAGAATATCGAGACTTGCAAGTAGTCCAATACGATTAAACTTGAACATAAAATTATCGCTTCCGATTGACAGGACGACCGTTCGCCATGACCTAACAGACCATAAAATGGTGGTTATGCCACGTATCATAACCACTCGGGTCATTTTTTTCATTAATCGCAAACAGCCTTTCGGTACGCCCTTTGTGATGCTCCCGAAATTACCTCGCAACAAACCTATAAATTTAATCATGCGATGAAAAATCACTTGTTTAGTCATCGCTCAATGATCGACAATAGAGGAAAGTTGATACCGCTACAGGCCATGGAGGGATTGTCGTGACAATGAAGATTAATACCGATCTCGAGCAAACAGTCGGCGTGCATTTCCAAGACAATGACTGGCGAGCCTCGCCCATTAAGGAAGTCCGACGCAAGATGCTCGAGCGCCACACTGCGATATCCGGGATCGCCACCAGCCTAGTCGAATACCAAAAAAACAGCTACTTTACCGAGCATACTCATACCTACGGCGAAGAATTTTATGTACTCGACGGTGTGTTTTCCGACGAACATGGCGATTATGCCGCTGGCACCTACGTGCGCAATCCTCCCGGCACCTCTCATTCACCGGCGGTAAACCTCGGTTGCACCATCTTCGTCAAACTCGGACAATTCCAACCGGGCGACGATAAACCCGTGATCGTAGACACCGGTCGGGCAAGCTTCCAAGCGTTGACGGAGCGACCCGGCGTTAGCGTATTACTCTTGCATCAATACCGCCACGAGCAGGTTGCAGCGGAAATTTGGACCGCCCAGCAACTGGTATCACTGGCCAATACTGGCGGCATCGAAATATTGGTACTGGCGGGATCGTTCACCGATCGAGGAGAGTCGTTTAACGCTCTAGACTGGCTGCGTTTACCAATCGGGGAACACTTACACGCGCAAGTATCCAACGTCGACTGCAAAGTCTTCCTCAAGTGCGGCCACCATATCGAGCATGGATTGGCTGCGGATTGATAAAATAGTCTCCACGTCTGCGATGGCAACAAACGAGCCTATTTAAATCCGCAGTCATGTAACCGCTGGCTCGCGCTGACAGGAATTAAATCGCGGTGATTATCACTCGCAAGATCGACTGCGATGGCTGGATTTGGCCGCCCAGCTTGAGACGTAATACCCGCTTAGGCGATAGCTTTAGGAAATAGTATGTCGAAAAAAATCTCATCCGTTGGCTCAGGCATCGATGCATCCGTCAGATCGATAGCGCTGATCGGCATGCCCGGGTCGGGCAAGAGTACGCTAGGTATACTGCTGGCTAAAAAGCTTGGCTGGCATTTTTTAGACACCGATATCGGCATCCAAACCCTCGCCGGAGAGACCCTGCAGCAGATCGTCGACGATCGGGGCTATATGCATCTGAGAACACTAGAGGAGCAAATACTCCTAAAGGTGCCCCTCTCCCAGCGCGTCATCGCCACCGGCGGTAGCGCGATTTATTCGGCCGCTGGCATGGCGCATATTAAAACCATGGCGACAATTGTCTACCTAAAGATGTCGGTTGACCAGTTGAAGCATCGTATTGACGACTACGGCCAGCGAGGCATCGCCAGACGCCCCGAACAAAGCTTTGAGGATTTGTATCTCGAGCGCGAACCCTTGTACCGCCAGTACGCCGACATCACCGTGGGTTGTGGCGAGCATTCGCCGCAACAGATGATCAAAAAACTAGCACTGGCGCTCGAAGGTTAAGCCAACACCGCGCGCATCGATTCGGCTAAGTAATCGATATTGGTGGTATTGATTCCGGCCAAATTCACCCGCGTCGACGAGACAATGTAGATGCCATATTGCTCTCTCAATCGATCGACCTGCTCGGTGGAGATACCTAAAAATGAAAACATGCCACACTGCTGTTGAATATGACTAAAGTCCAACCCGCCATCGTTCTGCTGTATGCGCTCGGTTAACACCCGACGCATCGCGTTAATGCGATCGCGAACCTCGTCCAATTCGGCACTCCACTGCGAGCGAAGTTGATCGTCGCCCAAAATCATCGCCACCAATAGCGCACCATGTGCCGGCGGCATGGAATATAACTGCCTTGCAACCGACATCGCTTGGCTGGCGACTATATCGGCCTGCGCCGGCGTTGCCGACACAAAGGTGATTGACCCCGTGCGCTCGCGGTAGAGACCGAAATTTTTCGAGCATGAAGAAGCGATGATCATCTCCGGAAGCTTCTCCGCTAAACTTCGAACGCCATAGGCGTCGGCCTCAAGGCCCTCCCCCAATCCCTGATAAGCGGTATCAATATAGGGAATAAAACCGCGTTCCAATGCCAGATCGCCAATCTCATCCCACTGTGCCTTGCTCAAGTCGGCCCCGGTTGGGTTATGGCAACAACCGTGCAGCAGCACAATATCACCCGCAGGAATCCCCCGTAGGGTTTCCATCATGGCGTCGGAATTGATTTTTCGCGCGGCAATATCATAGTATGGGTATTGCTCAATGGTTAGACCTGCGCCACTGAGTAGAGGCACGTGATTGGGCCATGTAGGTACGCCGATCCAAAGTTTGGCGTTCGGTTTGGCCCGAAAAATCAATTCACCACCCACCCGAAGAGCCCCCGAGCCACCCGGCGCCTGAAGCGTTCGTACCCGGTTGGCCGCGACAGCGCTGTGTTGGGCGCCCAACAACAACTCTAAAATAAGCTCGTTGTAGCGTGGATCTCCAGCGATACCTTGGTAGGCCTTGGTGTCCTCCAATTCCATCAGGCGCGCCTCGGCGTCCTTGACCGCGCGCATGACCGGCGTATGCCCCCGATCATTCATGTAGACACCGACCCCTAGATCGATTTTCTGCTCGCGGGGATCAGCCCTATAGGCTGCCATTAGACCCAAAATGGGGTCCATTTTTGTCGCGCTTAAATGTTCGAACATCGTGCGATTCCTCAATCTTTTAATGGATGAAATAAAGCTCTCTAAGTTACCAAACCAAGGGCCCATGGACGTCGGAACCCCGCATAAACTGTTCTACCAATTGGTTAAATTCCTGGGGTTTTTCGGCGTGCAACCAGTGACCCGTTCCGCCAATCACCTCGATGCTTGATTGCGGAAACAGCCGTCGGATCTCGTCTCGATGCTTGTTTTGAATATAGGCCGAATTTTCGCCCTTGATAAACAGCGTCGGTTGATCGTAGTGGTCGCCCTCAGGAGCGGCCATCAACTCCTGAAAATAATGCGCGCCAATAGCCGAGAGGTTTAATCGCAGGCGATATTTGCCATCCTCACCACGCAGCAAATTTTGCAATAAAAAACCTCGCACGCCGGGATCGCTTTCGTAGCGAGCTAAAATGCTATCCGCCTCTTTACGATCCCCTATTTCGCTCTGATCGATAACGCCCAATGCTTCGATGATCGGGCTGTGGCTCTGACTATAGCGCACCGGTGCTATGTCAGCCACCACCAGTTTGGCAATCCGTTCAGGATAGCTCAACGCCGCCTGCATGGCCACCTTGCCGCCCAAAGAGTGTCCGAATAACGCCGCACGTTCAACCCCTAGAGAATCAAGCATCGCAACAACGTCCGCAGCCATACTCGGCAGATCCATCGACGGGTCATGGGGCGACCCACCATGATTGCGAAGATCGACATTCAGCGTCCTGAAGTTTTCGCCAAGAGCCCTCGCCACCGACCCCAAGTTGCCCAACGAGCCAAACATGCCGTGCATCAGCACCACCGCCGAACCGCTGCCCCGCTCGCGGTGATTGAGTAGCATAGCGCTCATTTAGATGACTCAGGTCGAGCGCGCAATTGTCTGTACTTGTCTTTATTTTTTTTACCTTTGGCATAGAGAGCCGGGCGCAACAGGCGCCGCAACGCCGGAAAGAGGTAGCTCATCGCGCTCAATTTTCCGCTCGCCGCGGGCATCGCTATCTCGTTTCGAGGTCCCCTGGCGAGCGCCATTACGGCTTCGGCGACTTGCTCTGCGCTACTCATTGGCTGTGAAAACACGATATCTTCCACCGCATCCATGTCGTCCATAATAAATCCCGTATCAATTGGCCCCGGCGATACCACCCCCACTTGCACACCACTGCCGCGCAGTTCGTCAGCAATGGCAAAGGCAAAGGCACGCAAACCGGCCTTGGTTCCCGAGTAAGTCGCTGCGCCTGCCAGGGGTGACATCCCAGCGAGCGAGCCGACCATGACGATCGCACCAGACCCAGCGCGGCGCATCAATGGCAGTGCCGCAGTCGATAGGTACATGGGGGCGCGAATATTGACATCTGCCATCTGCGCAACAGCTCGCGCAGGTATTTTTTCCAAGGCGCCGCGCTGATGCATACCGGCGTTGTTGACCAGCACATGCAGCTCGCCAAAGGTCGCCTGCGCCTCAGCTAGCAACGCATCACACTGCGCGAGATCGGCAACGTCAGTCGGCACACCGATGACCCTTGTCTGAGTGCGCAGTTCATTGACCATCGCTTCCAGCGCCTCGACACCGCGTGCAGCCAACACCAGGTTGGCACCCGCCGCGGCAAATGCTCTGGCGCAGGCGGCCCCGACACCGGCTGACGCGCCGGTAATCACCACCGTCTTGTCGACAAACCCATCGATCATATGCATTCTCCCATTAGCCCTTAAGTAATAAATTATACGCGATTCATCAGCTGTTTTTATCCAGTAGAGCCTCGAGCGCAATCCCCAACTCGGGGTACTGAAAGCGAAAATCAGTAGCCAATAGTGCCTCCGGTAACACGCATTGCCCTTGGAGTAATAGCTCGTCAGCCATTTCGCCAAATAGCAGACGCGCCATCACAGCAGGCATCGGTAGCGCCGCTGGTCGCCGCAACACCCGACCCAACTCGCGACTGAACTGACGATTGCTCACCGGCGCAGGTGCGGTGGCATTCACCGGCCCACTGAGCGTCGAGTGATCTATGCAATGTTTGATTAAAGCCACCATATCGTCGCGATGAATCCACGACATATATTGCTCGCCATCACCCATAGGACCGCCCAAGCCCAAACGAAAAGCTGGCAACATCCGTGCCAGCGCGCCGAGCTCACCCAATACGATGCCGGTACGCAGATAACACACCCGACTACCAAGGCGTTCAAACCCGCTGGCGGCGACTTCCCAGCGATGACAAAGGGTATGGGAGAAACCCTCAGTCGCGGTCGATGACTCGTTTACCGGCTCCGTTCCGGGACCATAATAACCGATGGCCGAACCACTAATGACCTGTTCTGGCGGCGTGTTACGCCGACTAAAAAAGTCTACCAAAGCCTCGGTAAAATCGACTCGACTGGTAAAAAATTTGCTCTTGCGGGCCGCGCTCCACCGCCCATCCCCGAGCGGCTCACCCGCCAAGTTGACCACCGTATCGAAGTGTGTATCGGCATCGATATCCTCCAGGCTCGCACACAGCCGCACCGTTTTGGGAACAACATCGGCGGCGGCCGTGACATTCCGCGTCAATAATGTCACTGAGATTCCCGAGCGAATCGCAGAACGGCAAAAATGGCGGCCAATAAACCCGCTTCCTCCGGTCAGTAATAAAGACTTTGCCGGCATAGGATAGACCTCAGATAGACTTATATATAGAAACAAAATTGTACCACAGAGGAAAAATTTTCTTTGCCGCCGAATATCCAAATTGATACCATTAGCGGCTTTCTAAGTCGTCGTTTGACATGGTCTCTCCTACGGGTTGATCGAGTCGCGAGCGATGCACAAATAACCACCGACAATGGCCAACAAGGCGCAAATTATGAAGCTTACCGATACCGTACTAGCGGTTAACAACGACCTACCGATCCGCACTGATAGTCCAGTTCACAGCGGCAAAGTTCGCTCGGTATATTGGTTGTCCAATGCCGATAGTGCGCGACTTATCGAGCAACATAATTATCCTTTGGCGGCCGATGCCCCGTTGGCAATCATGGTGATCAGCGATCGCATCTCCGCCTTTGAGTGTATTTGGCACGGCGATGACGAAATGCATGGCGTGCCCGGAAAGGGCGCGGCCCTAAACGCCATTTCCAATCATTGGTTTGGTTTATTTCGCGAACAAGGATTGGCTGACAGTCACATAGTTGACATTCCCCACCCACTGGTATGGATCGTACAAAAAGCTCGGCCGGTCATGATCGAAGCCATAGGCCGACGCTACATCACCGGATCGATGTGGCGAGCCTATGCCGCTGGGGAGCGCAATTTTTGTGGCATCGACCTGGAAGATAACTTGCAGCGCGATCAGTTGTTGAGCGACCTGTTGATCACACCCTCGACCAAGGGGGTCTTAAAAGGTATCCCCGGTGTCCCCGAGGTCGACGATGTCAACATTACCCGTACTGACATCGAGGCGAACTACCGCCAATTTAATTTTAACCGGCGCGATGACATCGCTACTTATGAGCAACTACTCAGCGATGGCTTTGCCTTGATTGAGCGCGAATTACGCCAGCATGATCAGCTGTTTGTGGATACAAAATTTGAATTCGGCTACGTGACTAATCGCGAGGGTCACGAACAACTCATCTATATGGATGAAGTTGGCACCCCCGATTCATCGCGTATTTGGGATGGCTCGAACTACCGCAACGGCAAAGTCGTGGAAAACTCTAAAGAAGTCTTTCGCCAACTGCTCCTCGAACACTTTCCCGATCCAGATATACTGCTCAACAAGCAGCGCATGCCCGAGCGACTCGCGCTGGCTGAAGACAATCCCCTGCCGCGAGCTATGATGGAAAAAGTCTCAGAGACCTATTTGCAATTAGCGGAAAAAATCACCGGCCAACCGCTGCTTTTATCAGACAATCCACGGGCTGAAATTATCGACGTCTTGAGCAGTAAATACGCGCTCATAGATACCGATGTATAATTGCCCGACCCAAGGCCGCCGACGTTTGGGAATAGTGCCTGAATCGGCGGCTAAATCCATAGCAGCTGAGATCCGCAAGTCATGACATCGGAACAACAAGAAATCACCATAGACCTACCCAAACTGTTCAACTTGAGTGCAAATTTGTTGGTCGCTAGTTTTCAACGACAGTCCAAAGAGAACCTTAAACGCCTTTTCAAAGAACTCAAGCAAGGTGGTCGAGTGGATGCTGGGCAGATCACTGCTGAACAGAGCGGCGCGGTTATTCCGGTGCAGTTACAACTCGAGCGCAGCGCCTACAAGGGGCAATTCAATCTGCCCCATTTTAGCGCCGCCATCGATATGTTATTGCAAAAATTGGCCGGCGAAGTCCGCAAAGATCCGCAACTTCGCGAGCTGCGCACGCTGTCTAGCCCCGATAACCGCGAAATTGTCTTTAACATCCCCGCCGGTATTAAAATCGGCACCGAACTCAACGTACTGATGCTCTCGGTACTGCCCTGCGAAGACAGTCTGGTGGTGCGCTTATTATTTGTCGATGGCGAACAATTCGAAGGACAAGACTAGCCCGGGCGGGGAGTCCGAATCACCCACACTGAGGCGTTTTCAGTCGCTTTAATCGGCAACAAAAAATACCGGCCCGGCGGTCTCAAGGCGGCTAGATATAATTGTTCCAGGCTCAAGCGAGCCGCCCAAAATCAGGCTCGCCAGTGGATTTTCAACCCACTGTTGGAGCGCTCGCTTAAGCGGTCTAGCGCCGTACAACGGATCATATCCGGCCTGCAAAATATGCTCCACTACCTCCTCGCTGAGATCTAATTGCAATTCACGCTCCTGCAAGCGATGCATTAGGTGATTTAACTGGATATCTGCAATTGCGCGCATCGCCTCTCGTTGAAGCGGGTGAAACACTACAGACTCATCAATCCGATTAATGAACTCGGGGCGAAAGTGTTGCGCTACCACGTCCATCACTGCCGATTTCATCAGCGAATAGTCGTCGTCACCAGCGAGCACTTGGATCATGTCGGAACCGAGGTTAGAGGTCATCACCACCACGGTATTAGCAAAGTCGACGGTGCGCCCCTGACCATCCGTCAAGCGACCGTCGTCCAACACCTGCAATAAAATATTAAATACATCGCTGTGGGCCTTTTCGATCTCGTCGAGCAGTATCACCGAATAGGGTCTGCGACGAACCGCTTCGGTTAGATATCCCCCCTCTTGGTAACCGACATAGCCCGGTGGCGCACCGACAAGTCGCGCCACCGAGTGTTTTTCCATAAACTCAGACATATCGATGCGCACCATGGCCTCTTCTGTATCGAAAAGGAACTCCGCTAACGCCTTGCACAACTCGGTCTTGCCGACACCGGTCGGACCGAGGAATAAAAACGATCCATTCGGCCTGCTGGGATCAGATAAACCAGCTCGCGAGCGGCGCACCGCGTTTGACACCGCCGTCACCGCCTCGCTTTGGCCAATCACACGACGTCCCAGGTGGCGCTCCATATCGAGCAGCTTTTGGCGCTCACCATCGAGCATTTTGGCGACCGGAATACCAGTCCAGCGAGCCACGACCTCGGCTATTTCGGTCTCGGTCACCCGGTTTTTTAACAACTGTTTTTCGTGCATTTCCCGCTCGTTTGCAGTCGCGAGTTGCACCTCTAGCTGCGGAATAAGGCTGTACTGAATCTGCGCCATTTTTTCTAGATCGCCAGCTCGATAGGCAATTTCCAAATCTAGTCGCAACTGTTCCAGCCGGCTCTTAATGTCGGTCGTACCTTGCAAAGAGGCTTTTTCAGCCTTCCACAATTCATCCAGATCAGCGTATTCCGCCTCCAGGGAGGACAGCTCATCACGAAGCTTTTGCAAGCGCTTTTGCGACGCCTTATCGGTTTCTTTGGCAAGCGCCTCGCGTTCAATTTTGAGCTGAATAATACGCCGATCAAGGCGATCCATGACCTCTGGTTTAGAGTCCATCTCCATACGAATACGACTGCCCGCCTCGTCGATCAAATCAATCGCCTTGTCGGGCAACTGCCGATCGCTGATATAGCGCTGGGATAGTTTAGTCGCCGCGACGATCGCGGTGTCGGTGATTTCAACACCGTGATGGACTTCGTAGCGTTCCTTGAGCCCACGCAGAATTGCAATGGTGTCCTCAACACTCGGCTCATCGACTTGAACTTTTTGAAAGCGCCGCTCTAGCGCAGCATCCTTTTCCATGTATAGGCGATACTCGTTCAAAGTCGTGGCGCCCACGCAATGCAATTCGCCGCGCGCCAGCGCCGGCTTTAACATATTGCCCGCATCCATAGCTCCTTCGGCCTTGCCAGCGCCGACCATGGTATGTAATTCGTCGATAAATAAAATGATCTGCCCATCCTGTTTGGCCAGTTCATTGAGCACAGATTTCAAACGCTCTTCAAATTCGCCTCGAAATTTTGCGCCCGCCAACAGCAGACCGAAATCGAGCGTCAGCACGCGCTTGCGCTTCAAGCCCTCGGGCACTTCGCCGTTGATAATTCGCTGGGCAAGGCCCTCGACAATCGCCGTCTTGCCCACTCCGGGCTCGCCGATCAACACCGGATTATTTTTTGTGCGCCGCTGCAATACTTGAATAGTTCGGCGAATTTCATCATCTCGACCGATCACTGGATCGAGTTTTCCAGCCTCGGCGCGCGCCGTCAGGTCGATGGTAAAGCGCTCCAGCGCCTCCCCCCTTTGCTGGTCATCGGCATTGGTTACCGGCTCGCCGCCGCGAACCATTTCGATCGCGCTCAAGGCTTTTTCGCGATCGCCAAAGCGCGCCATCGTTTGACCTATAGCGGATTTTTCGCCGACCATCGCCGCCAGTACCATCTCACTGGAAATAAACTGATCGCCGCGCTTTTGAGCCGCTCTATCACTGAGATTAAACACTTTAACCAGCTCGGCAGATATTCCCACATCGCCCGTCGGTTGGCCAATTTTAGCCTGGCCATCCAATTGCTGCTCAATCTCGCTCACCAGGCCTTGAACATCAAAACCGGCTCGATTAAGAAGCGGCCGCACGCTGCCGCTGGACTGATTCAACAACCCTAAAAGCATGTGCGCTGGCTCTACCGAGGTGTGATCTCGACCGATCGCGATCGACTGCGCATCCGCAAGTGCGGTCTGTAATTGGTGGGTTAATTTATCCATTCGCATGGCTGATATCTCCTGTACCCAATTTGTTGTACAGTCTATATCTGGGGTTTTAACCGGCAGTTTTCAACCGCCGGCGGTCTCAAAACAACGATGAGCGAACGCCTGACAGGGGTCTTTAGCGGTATTTTTGGGGCGTAGATGACTAGCTCATTGCGCCTACAACCGGTCGCTCAGATCAGTGCGAGCCTGCGCGCGACAGCAGTGTTACTTTCTAAACGTCTGGCTGACGGTACCGACATAGCAGGAAATCATGAAGGGATAACTCTCGGTCACATAGTAACCATATTGACCTTGGTAGATCATGCCGTTGCATTCGTCGAGATCTCCAGCGTCGGTCCATTCCCAGTCCTGTTCATAAATACCGTTAAAGTCCCCTCCCGGATTGCTATCGGAGCGAGTGCCTCTGGAGCCTTGCCGTAGCGTATAGCCCGAGGTGGCCTTTCTAAAAGCGCCCGTCAATTGATCAAAAATATAGGATCCATAGATAGGGAACCCATCGGCGGCAAAGCCGATAACGGGGGAACCGTCGCCCACCGGCACGTCGTCAAACAGCGCGTTGGGATCGCCGTGATAATGATAACTGCCACTGTCTGGTTGGACATGAGCATTGTGCTGGTCGACACCAAATTTAGTCGCATACTCCAGGGCAACTAGCTGCCAATTGATGCCGCCGTTTGGACATCCAGCCTCGGTGTTCCCGTCGGCGTCGGCGCGCCTCTCCGACGGGTAGTAGCAACCTCCGGTTTTACTATCGACGACCACACCATTGAGCATCACCGCATCCCACATTTGTGCGCTTAAGGCATCATTTTGGGTCGCCTTGAGCGGTCGCCGACTGAATACAAATTGATTGCTTTGCTTGACCACATCGGCCCTAAAATTGGCTGACGAGTCATTAAAATCATGATTTGGAATATTGTCGCTGGTGATTGTACAACTGCCCTCATCGGCGGTGACAGTGACCTCTGAGTCGAAGCCTTGCAAACGGGTTAAGTCCCTCACCGAGGCGCTGTAACTGTCGCTATAATCGGCGCAATCGGCGCTTCGCGCGGTGAATATTTTTTCATAGATGTCGATCGCCGCAGTGGCG
>DDJS01000045.1:12976-45872 GCA_002339165.1 Cellvibrionales bacterium UBA2618
ATCACCATCACTATCGGTATCACTATCGGTCTCGGAATCCGAATCGGAATCACCGGCGCTATCCTCGGCAGCAGCGGCCGACGGGGCTTGAACTGCGCCATTGTCGTCAACCGCCACCGACGATGAACCGCCGCCACAGGCGGTCAACAACAAACCACTTAGAATCAAAAATACAACCTGCATTACGAACATCCCTCTAATAGACCGGCGCTGCGAATCCGTATCGCAGTGGCGCCGAGATCACCCCGATCGCACTGCCATCGGCTCGCGGTAATGGTATCGTGCGCGGTGACTCGTTTACCGTTACTGCGTCGCCTAGTACAAATTGGCAATCGACAACCACTGGGTCGTCGATTTTTGCGCATGCGGCATGCACAGCACCCTCATCGGGTAACTGCTGGCGACCGCCTCAGCCCATGCTCAGTCCTTTTGGCCGCGGGCTTCTTTTTTGGTACTTCATCTGCCGCCGCTTAATCATGCCATCCAGCATAAGTATTTGATCGTCATTCAGGATCTCGCCCATTTGTGCTCGGTGGCGCTTTTTGAGTGCGCGCTTAGCATCGCCGAACTGTGTTCTTAATGCGCGCTTTTCAACCATCTGCCGAGGCATCGCCTCGACAAAGCGATCGCTTTGTTCGGGCGTTAAACCAAGGCGCTCAACCAGCTTGTCGAGTTTTTCGGAGAGCTTGCCATCTACATCTTGCGGTTGTGCCCAAGAACCTATCGAGCATCCAAGTGCGAGCATAAACAAGCAGGATTTTAACATCGAATCGAATCGTTTCATTTTAGTTACCTCAAGTATTGATCAGTTAAGTTATAAGTATCCGCACAGGTTATTCGCACCATTGATAGTTATATTCGCTGTCTGGTCGAGTGCGTTCAACCGCTCTATTAAGTAACCAAGCAGCGCGACTAGCATGATCGTTGCGTTCCTAGGTTACCCATGTGCCATGTTATTCTCTAGCGAGATACATTTTTTCCGGCCGAGGATTGTCGAGTTGAGCAACGCTCTAATGCTCTGACAGCCCCACCAGCCACGCGATGAATGCCTGTCAATCAGGTAGTCTCTAACGTCCTCGAATTGCGCCACATTGTTGCTGTTAACGGCAATCTGCGATGACCAGGTCAGTTTAGTCGAAAAAAATGCAGGAAATATGCAGTAAAAATGCAAATAATATGAATTTTAATGATCATTTTGATACTTGTAACCAGCACCATACACAGAGTGAATTACCTCGTAGCCGGGCAAGTGGTGATGAATTTTCTTACGCAATTTTTTAATGTGACTATCTATGGTTCGGTCGCTAACAATTCGATAATCGTTATAGATTGAAGACATGATTTCTCGACGCGAAAAAATACGCCGTGGCGAATCAAATAGCAATTTAAACAAGTGGTATTCGACCACCGTTAAATGACTGTTAATACCCGCAACGCAGACGCTCAATGCGTCGCTGTCCACTTGAATAAGTTGCGTGCTGATGTCGCTGATTGCGCCTCTGCGCAACAGGGCTTTAACCCTGGCAACCGCCTCTCGAGGACTGTACGGTTTGCACAGGTAATCGTCGGCACCGGCTTCGAGCCCGACGATTCTGTGTAGTTCGTCGACTTTCGCTGTGGTGATCATAATCGGCGCCTGTGAAAAACTACGGATTTCTCGGCACACCTGTAAACCGTCCTTGCCGGGCAACATCAGGTCTAATAGGATAACGCTTGGAAAAAACTCCTTGACCCAGGCAATCACGGCACAACCATCGGAGATAATGTGCACGCGAAAATTGGCATTTTCAAGATAATCCTTTAAAAGCGCCGCCAAATCTGGCTGATCCTCTACCACCAAAATTAGATCATTCATGTTGATAGGCCGGGCAAATGGACCCTGATGGTCAAACCGCCAAGATCAGATATTAGCGCCTCGATCTGGCCACCATGCGCCTCGACAATCTTTTTACAGATCGACAGACCCAAACCGGCGCCACCCGTGCTGCGATTTCTCGAGCCATCGACACGGTATAAACGATCAAATAATTTCGGCAAATGCTCGGCACCCACCGCAGGGGCTGAATCACTGATCTCAACGACGATAACCTCACCGCGGTTGACCACTCGAACTATGGCGCGACCCGGCGAGTCTGTGTAGCGAACACTATTGGCAAGTAAATTGTCGAATAATTGTCGCAATCGTTGCCCATCACCTATGCAGCGATCATCGGTTGCGCGCTCCACGTCAAGCAGCAACTCGATACCAGTCTTGGCTGCCAACGGTCGGCAATTTTTAATCGCGTCTTGCACAATCGGCAATACGCTCAGAGCAGTTTTTTGATAGGTCACGACGCCTGCATCGGCAATAGACAGTTGGTAAAGGTCATCGATCAGCAGATTCAGTTGCGCAACCTGTAAATTCAGCGATTCAACGCTCTCGATGCTGAGGGGCCGCACACCATCCAGCATCGCTTCAATCTGGCCTTGAATAAACGCCAACGGCGTGCGTAATTCGTGGGATATATCCGTCACCCAGGTTTGGCGCGCTTTGTAATTATTCTCCAATGTCACGGCTAGACTGTTGAAACCCTCTACCAACTGCGCTAACTCGTCATCTCTGTGGCCTGCGTGCCCAGCCGGTGATATCGCGCGCGCCGTTAAGTCCCCCGAGTTCAAACGGCGGGTCATCGTCAGTAAATCCCGTAGTGGTCGAACCAATTGACCAGACAGCGGAATAGCGATCGCCAGTGACACGGCAAATAGAGCCAGGGTGATCATGACAAACGCCGTCTTCTGCCGGTGGGCAAATTCACTCGCGATGCCCTTGAGGGGGCCATGACCGCGCTGCAACACTAGGTAGCCCACGATTATAGCATCGCTCATAATCGGCTGACGCAATGATCGCACGCCAACGCCAGGTGATCCAATCACACGCTCGCCAAATCTATCCTGCAAGCTGACGCGATGGGCCAAATTAGCCCGCGATAGCGAACGAATTTTGGTCATATTTTGGTCTGCTGGTGGTGCTCCAGTGGGTCTTTGCCAAGTAGGCGATAGTGCTGCAGATGACGCGGCTTTGCGCTCCCGTTGTAAAGTTTGCGCCGGCGAAAAAATATGGCGTTGGGTAAATTGGCGCCATTCGCGCCGGTTATCTGCAAACCTGCGCCAACTTTTATGCTCGACATAGTGGCTTACCAGCGCGCGATTTAATTGGTTCAGTACCTCGGCATCTCGTGAATCGAGATAGGCCATAAAATTGCGCCCAAAACTCCACTGGCCAATCATCAGCATCCCAACCACAGCCGTGGTTGCCACGGCGAGGATCGAAACGATTAATTTCGCGCGAATGCTAAACATAGTTGCATTATCGACAGCCAATAGAAAAATGCTATTGGTTCATAGGATTTGCACGCTAGTTGCACATTCGCAAGCCCTTATGATGGCCGTTCAACAACGCCTTCGTAGAGTAATTTTTATAAGCGCAGTCAACCACTTAACAGACAGCATGCCGACCTAAAGCTCCGTGTAAAAAGCCCCTAAAAAAATTTCTTGAGAAAGCGTCTTAAAAATTACCGCGATAACCTGTGGTGATAAAGTGCCCTGCCAAAAAAAACCTCGCCGATGGCGAGGTTTTTTAATCGATGTAGGTACTAACCAAGCCAAGCTATGCCTGATTCAACGCCGTGGTCATCTCAATAACCGCCTTCTTACCATCGCCGTACACCATAATAGTATTGTCCATAGCAAAAAGCGGATTCGGCAAACCGGCAAAACCCGGACTCAGCGAACGCTTGATGACCACCACCGTTTTGGCATAGTCAACATTGAGAATCGGCATACCATAGATCGGGCTACCCTCGACATCACGAGCCATGGGATTAACCACATCGTTGGCACCCAGCACGATGGCAACGTCGGTATCATCAAACGTCGGATTAATTTTATCCATCTCGACCAATTTATCGTACGGCACTTCGGCCTCAGCCAACAAAACGTTCATATGCCCCGGCATCCGCCCAGCCACTGGATGAATACCGTACTCAACCTCTGTCCCTCGCGCCTCCATAGCATTCGCTAGTTCGCGCACCGCATGTTGAGCCTGAGCCATAGCCATGCCGTAACCCGGCACGATAACCACGCGCTTGGCCGTCTCGAGGATCAACGCCACTTCGTCAGCCTGGGCACTGGTGACCTTACCGGCGTAGATCTCATCGGCATCGATGGTCTCTCCGCCCTCGGCCATTTTTCCAAACAGCACATTGCCCAACGAGCGATTCATGGCAACGCACATGATATTGGTCAGAATCAATCCCGAGGTACCCACCAGCGAACCGGCAATAATCAGTACTGTATTGCCGAGGATAAAGCCCGCCAGCGCGGCGGCAATCCCTGAATACGAATTTAATAACGCAATAACCACCGGCATGTCGGCGCCGCCGATCGGGATGACCAAAAAGATACCCAACAAAAACGCCAAGCCAATCAGCATCAACATGGCCGACGTGTTACCCGGATCCATGACCACCGTACCCACGGCAAATAACGCCGCAGCCAGCAAAAGTCCATTGCCTATGGGACCGCCAGGGAGACCGTAACTGTTCTTCATAATCTCTTTTAGCTTGGTAAATGCAACCGCGCTACCGGTCAGTGTCAGCGCACCGATTAGTACCGTCAATGCGATCGAAATTAACGTAACGGTACCTTGAAAACCATCGCCAAAGGCACTGCTGCCAACCGCCATCGGTGTCGCTAAATCGGCCACCGAAGTGGCATTCAAACCCAACCGCGAGTAGTACTCGGCCAGCGCTATACACAACGATGCGCCGCCACCGAAACCATTGAGAAGGGCGACCATTTCTGGCATTGACGTCATCTGAATGCGCAGCGCCATCAGCGCACCAATCAGCGTACCTACCGTCACGCCCGCGACAATGTAAGTCATGTTGACGACACTGCTATCCATCAACGTGACAATAACCGCAACCATCATGCCCACGGCAGATAAAAGATTACCGCGTACGGCAGTTTTCGGCTTGGTCAGGCCCTTGATGCCTAAAATAAACAGCACGCCAGCGATCAAATAAACCAGATTCACTAAATTGGGATTCATAGCTTACTTCCTTTTAAACATCGAGAGCATGCGGTTGGTGACAAGATAGCCACCCACTACGTTTAAAGTTGCCAGGGTCACAGCGACGAAACCTAGGATATTCACTAACAGCGGCGAGGTGTCTGAGCCGGCCGCCAGTAGAGCTCCGACCAGAGTGATCCCCGAGACTGCATTGGTACCAGACATCAGCGGCGTGTGTAAGGTCGGCGGTACCTTAGTGATCAATTCAACGCCGAGGAAAAGTGACAGTACGAACAATGCCAACAATAGTATAGTAACTTCCATTAACGAGACTCCCTTAGCCTGTATTATTCTGTTGCCGACGTTTCGGCGGGTTCAGATTTAACCTCGAGTGCAGGCAAATCGAGTAACTTGCGCATATGCGGGTGCGGCACATCTCCAGCGTGAGCAACCAATGTTCCAGCGACAATTTCATCGTTGTGATCCATCGCTAAATTGCCCTCGTCGTCGAGAATTAAATTGAGTAACGTCTCGATATTTTTGCCGTACATTTGGCTGGCGTGAAACGCCAGCGTCGCGGGCACGTTTTCCGGCCCTATAATGGTCACTCCATGGCTTTGCACCGTCTTTCCCTGTTCGGTCAAAGCGCAGTTTCCGCCGCGCTCTGCGGCCAGATCGACAATCACCGACCCCGACTTCATCGCCACCAACATGTCTTCAGTTACCAAGATGGGCGATTTAGCACCGGGAACCGCCGCGGTAGTAATAATCACGTCTTGCTGGGCAACGACAGCGGTCATCAACTCTCTCTGACGCGCTAAAAATTCCTCACCCTGCTGCTTGGCATAACCGCCGGATCCCTCTGATTCACCCGTATCTAGGTCCAGTTCCACCGGCTTCGCGCCCACCGAAATAATCTGTTCGCGCGCAGCTGGACGTACGTCATAGGCCTCGACCACAGCACCCAATCGTTTAGCGGTGGCACAGGCTTGGAGGCCGGCCACTCCGACGCCCATAATCAAAACTCGCGCCGGTGCCAGTGTGCCAGCGGCGGTCATCAACATCGGAAATATTCGCGGTGACGCTGACGCAGCCATCAACACCGCTTTATAACCTGCCAATGTCGCCATCGACGACAGTACATCCATGCTCTGCGCTCGGCTGATGCGAGGTACCAATTCGAGTGCCAGCGCCGAAGCGCCGGTATCGGCCACTGATTTTGCAGCCGCTGGACTGGCCAGCGGATCCATCATGCCGATAACCAGTTGACCGGCGCGTAAATGGCTTAAGTCAGAATCGCTATTTTCGTTGTTCGAGCCAAAGCTTTGCACCTGGGTCACAATGTCGGCTGTTGCAAAAATTTCCGCCCTATCATCGGTAAAAGTCGCGCCTACAGCCTCGTACTCAGCGTCCAAATACCCGGCATTCACACCAGCACCAGACTGCATCAAGACTTTGGCACCTTTACTGACCATCGCCTCGACGTTGCTTGGAACCATCGCAACGCGCACTTCGCCAGTTTTAATTTCTGAGGGGATTCCAATAATCACTCACTTCTCCTAGGGTCTATAGCGGTCGGCTTAAAAATTAAATTTTATTCAAGTAAGGTAAAATAATAGCAAAGACACCGGCGCTCGCAAAGAACTATCGACTCAATCAGACAACCGAATGCCGCTGTAATCAAACTATTTCACTAATGTAAGTCTAGTAATATCATAAAGAATGGTCGCTTTTTATTTGCTATATTCGATATTCGTACAATCAACACTCTTAAAATCGCTAGCGCATTCTGGATATTGAAAAGTCAGCCAGCGCCAGCAGAGCTTCTGTATGTGGGTTGCGCGGCAGGTCGACCAGCGCTAAACGCGCCTGTTCTACTTGATATCGAGCGATCCCGAGAGCGTAATCTAAGCCCCCAGACGCCTCGACCAGCTCGAGAATAGTACTAAATTCCTCTTTGCGCTGTCCCCTGACGATGTCCTTGATCAATTTGGAAGTCTCGACATCGGCCTGCTCCCGCGCGTAGATGAGTGGCAATGTCATCTTGCCTTCGGCGAGATCAGCGCCGATATTCTTTCCTATATCACCCACCACACCGCGATAATCGAGAATATCATCGGTAATTTGAAAGGCCATCCCTAAGTGCTTACCAAAAGCCGCCATCGACAGCTCACGTTGGCCCGCGAGGATTCCTCCTAAACGCGCTGAAGCTTCGAATAACACCGCAGTTTTTTTATAGATGACCTCGTTGTAGGTAGATTCACCTATATCTGGGTTACCGGCGTTGGCCATCTGCTGGACCTCGCCCTCTGAGATTAGATTACTGGCATCGGCGATGATCGCCATAATCGGCAAGCTGCCAATCTCAACCAACATTTGAAAGGCTCGCGAGTAGAGGAAATCCCCGACTAAGACGCTTGGTGCATTACCCCATTGGCTATTTGCCGTGTGTCTGCCCCGCCGCAGCGCGGACACATCAACCACGTCATCATGTAACAGTGTCGCGGTGTGGATAAATTCAATAACCGCAGCTGCGGTGACATGTTGTTGGCCACGGTAATCATTGGCCATTGCGCTAAGCAGGACCAGCAGGGGCCGCAGGCGTTTACCGCCGGATTCGACAATGTAGTGGCCAATGTTTTCGACCAGATCGACATCGGAGTGCAAACTGCTGACGATTAAGTCATTGACTGCGGCAAATTCGACTTTGACAGGGTTTTGAAAGCTACTAATCAAGGATGGTTGTGCCGTAAATTACTAAGCGAATATGCTAGGCAGACCCTGCTTCACTGTCAATAGAAATGTTCCGATGATTGTGTCAACATTGAAGTTTATTTACGTGCACTGGTCGACCCTTTACCAGTGAAACAGTTGCCGCTTGTCGGATAACTGGTTAGGATGCCAGATCTACAGCACTGCTATAAGGCGTCCATGAGTTTCATACCACAGTCTTCCTATAATAAAGAACAGCTACTGGCCTCGAGCCGAGGCGAGTTGTTCGGCCCCACCAATGCAAAATTACCCGCACCCAACATGTTGATGATCGATCGGATCACGCATATCGATAACACCGGTGGTGTGCATGGGCTCGGGGAGATCGTTGCTGAAATCGACATCCATCCGGACATGTGGTTCTTTGACTGCCATTTCGAAGGCGACCCAGTGATGCCAGGCTGTTTGGGGCTAGACGCGCTTTGGCAGCTAGTCGGATTTTTTTTGGTTTGGAACGGTAACTCAGGTCGCGGCCGAGCATTAGGTGCGGGTGCAGTAAAATTCTTTGGTCAGGTTTTACCAACCGCTAAGAAGGTAACCTACAAGCTAACCATCAACCGTCTGATTCAACGCAAACTAATCATGGCGATTGCCGATGGCAGCATGGAGGTCGATGGACGTGAAATTTATACCGCCAAAGACTTAAAAGTTGGCCTGTTTGAGAGCACCGATAATTTTTAATAACCACGTCATCACAGTGCGGTATCGAGACAAGGGATAGTTATGAAACGAGCAGTAATCACTGGTGTGGGTATTATATCCTGCCTTGGAAATGACCGAGCGTCGGTCACTAGCTCGCTCCAAAATGGCGTTTCAGGCATTGGCTATAGGCAGGATTTTGCTGATATGGGACTGCGGTGTAACGTAGGCGCAGTTATCGACATCGATCCGAAAGAACATATCGACCGAAAGATAATGCGCTTCATGGGCCCCTCTGCAGCCTATGCCTACATGGCGACCGAACGAGCGATTATTGATGCCGGACTGAGTGACGAGCAGGTATCCAATCCGCGAACTGGCCTAGTGATGGGTTCAGGCGGCGTTTCTGGCGAGATGTTCACTGAATCCATCGATGTCATGCGCGACCGAGGCATCAAGCGTGCCGGCCCATATCGCGTCACGCAGATTATGGCCAGTACCGTGTCGGCCTGCGTTGCCACTCCGTTCAAAATTAAGGGAGTGAACTATTCCATCGCCTCGGCATGTGCCACTAGCGCGCACTGTATCGGGCACGCGCTGGAGCTCATTCAAATTGGTAAACAAGATATTGTTTTTGCAGGTGGTTCTGAAGATATGCATTGGTCAATGGCCGGCATGTTCGATGCGATGGGGGCACTGACCAGTAAGTACAATGATACGCCGGCGATTGCATCGCGCGCCTATGACGCCGACCGAGACGGTTTCGCCCCAGGCGCCGGCGCCGGTTGCTTGGTCGTCGAAGAACTTCAGCACGCGCTCGACCGCGGTGCCAATATCCTTGCCGAAATCACCGGTTATGGCGCCACCTCTGATGGTGCAGATATGGTTGCGCCGTCTGGCGAGGGCGCAGAACGGTGTATGCGCATGGCTATGGAGACTGCCTCGGGGCCAATCGACTACATCAACACCCATGGTACCAGCACACCCGTCGGCGACATCGCCGAACTTGGCGCCATACGCAATACCTTCCCCGAAAACTGTCCACAGATTAGCTCCACCAAGTCCCTCTCTGGCCATGGTCTGGGTGCAGCGGGCGCGCACGAAGCGATCTATTGCCTACTGATGATGGAAGCTGGGTTTGTCACTGCCTCCTGCAATATCGACAATTTAGACGAGAAGGCAGCCGATTTGCCAGTCTTGTTAAACACCGAGCACCGACGCCTAGAGCGTGTCATGTCGAACAGCTTTGGCTTTGGCGGAACCAACGCAACGCTGGTGATGGAACGCTTTACCGGCTAAAAAACAGCCCGATTCGCCTTATCCACTGATAAATTAGCGCTCATATCTCATACAATGACAGCACAAAAAAAGCGGCCCAAAAAAGCCGCTTTTTTTGTGCCGATCGAGCAAGGCCAACCTAGCCACGATCTCCATAACAGGATTTACTTATGGCTACGCCCTACAATGCCGCTAAAATCGCTTCGGCGCTACTTGCATCAACCGCCGCTTCATCGATGTTTAACAGGCTGACAACGCCGTCGTCGACGATCATGGCAAACCGTTGACTACGCACACCAAGACCCCAGGCCTTGCCGTCGAGTTCGAGCCCCAAAGCAGCAGTGAAATCGCCATTACCGTCAGCCAACATTTGTAGGTGCTCGGCATTACTTGCCTTACCCCAAGCGTTCATAACAAACACGTCATTGACCGACATGCAGGCAACAGTATCGACACCGCGCGCCTTGATTTCATCAACGTGAACCACAAAACCGGGCAAGTGAGCCTCGGAACAGGCCGGAGTGAAGGCACCCGGAACTGCAAATAAAACGACTTTTTTACCGCTGAAAAGAGCTGCGGTGGTCATCGCTTCGGGCCCCTTCTCACCCATCACTGTAAACGCACTCTCAGGGATTTTATCACCCACTTTAATTGTCATCTTGTTACCTCTCAACTGTTTAAAAAATTATTGTTACCGACCTTAATTAATGCATCAATCGGCGTGAATTATACTACATATAGGGTGACAACTTGACCGCTCTACAGTCCATAACAAAACAGTCAATCAAAAACCGTTGGTCAGAGCAGCCACGTTCGGCTAGAACGGAATGTCGTCATCAAAACCCTCAAATCCCTGGCCTCCACCTGCGTTATTATCCGCTGGCGATGATGGCGCTGGTGCTTGACTCGGTGCAGATTTGGGGCGTTGTTGGTGCCCTGAATCCTGAGGCGGAGCATTGAATTCGCCGCCCTGACCACCGCGACTATCAAGCATTTGCATTTCATTGCCGACAATTTCGGTGGTGAAGCGATCCTGACCGGTTTCTTTGTCCTGCCACTTGCGGGTGCGCAATGACCCCTCCACGTAGACCTTAGAACCCCGCTTTAAGTACTCGCCGGCAATCTCCGCGAGACGGTTAAAAAAGACGATCCTGTGCCATTCAGTGCGTTCCTGCTGCTGCCCGGTATTTTTGTCTTTCCAACTCTCAGATGTTGCCAAACTGATGTTGGTGACAGCGCCTCCGGAGGGCATATAGCGAGTTTCTGGATCTTGGCCACAATTACCCACAATGATCACTTTGTTGATGCCACGCGCCATGATGTTCTCCTGTTGTTCGCGAATTTAAGTATGGTTCTATGCTTGCCAAATCAATAATTTTTCGATCTACCCTTACGTAGGCAAGCTGTTCACCCTCGACCACGAGTATATCTTCAACACCGGCAATGTTTAACATTCTTTTTGCAAAATCTTGTTGCTCCACCCCACCACTATTGACTACGTAAGTGTGTAGAGCTCTGGGTGTCTGCAATCCGATCGAAACAATGAGCCAACCCAACAAAACCATCGCCAACAGCACAAAGAGACCATCAGCACCCGCATACTCGACGCTCAACCCGCCCATTAGACCACCAAAAAAGGTCCCCAAAAATTGGCTAGTCGAATAAACCCCCATCGCCGTGCCGCGCGAACCCACCGGACACATCTTGCTCATCCACGACGGTAATACTGCCTCGAGAAGATTAAACCCACTAAAAAAAACCAGTAGCAAAATCGGTGTCAACCATGGGTTTCGACCTATACTCAGGACGGCCATCGACAGGGCCATGCAAGCAATCGCAATGATAAAGCTAGTTTTTTGCGAACCCCGCCGCTCGGCAATCACCAACGGCGGCAGCATGATAAAAAAGCCGCCACCCAACAGCGCTAGATAAACCCACCAATGCTCGGTTGCTGGGATCTGTAACTCATTCGACAGGATGTCTGGTATCACCAAAAAACATGCCATTAGCGCAAAGTGTAGGGCGAATATACCGATATTTAGCCGCATTAAATTGGCATCCTTGAGCAGACTCAAGAGTTGTTTAGTGTCCGCTTGGGTCTCCCGGTTTTTAGTCTTCGTCACAGCTTTTGGCAGCGTGACCAGCACCACCACAATACCGAGCACACCAAGGGTTGCACTCAGCCAAAATACTCCGGACAAACCGGCGTAAGAGACGACTAAGGGACCGACCATCATCGCCAGCATAAAAGATATACCAATGCTTCCGCCAATTGCTGCCATCGCCTTGGTACGATTTTTTTCCTCGGTAAAGTCGGTGACCATAGCCATCAAGGTACTAGCGATTGCGCCCATACCTTGCAGTGCGCGACCGAACAGAATACCGATCAAACTATCGGCATTGGCAGCCAGCAGACTGCCAATGATAAAAACCACCAACCCGCCGACCACCACTGGGCGGCGACCAATACGATCCGACAAGAGACCCAGTGGTATTTGCAGCATCGCCTGCGTCAGCCCATAAATACCCAGCGTTAAACCAAGTAGCCACGGAGAGAAATCTGGATAACCTGATACCTCCAGAGCCAACACTGGCAGTATCATGAATAAACCGAGCATCCGAAAGCTGTAGAGCGTTGCGAGAGATGTAACAGCGCGCCTTTCGAGCGCCGAAAACTGAGATATTTTGGTCAAGTAGGTATCAACGTTCAGCAACATGAGTTGGAGGTCATGGTAACAGTGATAATCGGTTTATAACACCGCTATGGCGAGTTGATGAGCGCGTTAAATCGTGCCCTAAGAATAAAATTCATCTCGACAGTTTATGTTATTATGAGCGGTCTGCTCGCGCGCCGAGCACGTAGACTACGATAAGTAAATGCACTGTGCGCTTGTCCAGAGCGCGACGCAAAATAATCACAATATAAGAGCAAAAAGACATCGCAATGGATACCATTCACGTTCGCGGGGCACGCACCCACAACCTTAAAAATATTGACCTCGACATCCCTCGCGACAAGTTAGTGGTGATCACTGGGCTGTCTGGTTCGGGTAAATCCTCCCTCGCATTCGACACGCTGTATGCCGAGGGACAAAGGCGTTACGTGGAATCACTATCTACCTATGCGAGACAATTTCTATCGATGATGGAAAAACCCGATGTCGACCACGTCGAGGGCCTCTCACCCGCGATATCAATAGAACAGAAGTCGACCTCGCATAATCCCCGCTCGACCGTTGGTACCATTACTGAAATTTATGATTATTTGCGATTGTTGTTTGCCCGAGCAGGCGAACCGCGCTGTCCGGACCATGGCCAACCGCTCAGGGCGCAGACCGTCAGTCAAATGGTCGATCAAGTACTGAGCATGCCCGAGGGCACCAAATTGATGCTCTTGGCGCCGGTAGTCAAAGATCGCAAGGGCGAACACCTCCACCTTTTCGATAGCCTGCGTAGACAGGGTTTTATTCGCGCGCGAATCGACGGCTTGGTCTGCGACCTCGACGAAGCACCTGACCTTAACAAAAAGCAAAAACACAGTATCGAGGTGGTCGTCGACCGCTTTAAAGTCAACCCAGGAATTTCTCTGCGACTCGCCGAATCATTCGAAACAGCGCTCGGACTGGCCGAGGGGCTTGCCACGATTAGTTACATGGATGGCGATCAACCCGATCAGATACTGTCGGCAAAGTTCGCTTGCACTGTGTGCAATTATAGCCTCAACGAACTAGAGCCCAGACTTTTTTCCTTCAACAATCCAGCCGGGGCCTGTAACACCTGCGATGGATTGGGCGTTCACCAGTATTTTGATATTGACCAAATCGTGCAACACCCGAGCGCATCGCTCGCCGAGGGCGCGATTCGCGGTTGGGATCGACGCACGCTGTTTTACTTCAACATGCTCAGCTCTTTAGCCGATCACTACAACTTCGACATTAATCAACCCTGGGAGGAACTCCCTGAGACCTACCGCCAAAAAGTCCTTTTCGGTAGTGACGATGAAGAAATCAGTTTTAACTATGTCAATGACCGTGGCACTGTACTGCGGCGCAAGCACAAATTTGAGGGCGTCATCCACAACATGGAACGCCGATACAGAGAGACCGAATCGCAATCGGTGCGCGAGGAATTGAACAAGTACATGACCAGTTCCAGTTGTCCGGAGTGCGGTGGCACACGGCTTTGTCGCTCAGCGCGCAACGTCTTCGTCGACAACCGACGATTAGAGGACATCGTCGGACTTCCGGTGGGGGAATGTAGCGCTTATTTTGATGCCCTGGATCTACCCGGCCGCGAGGGAGCCATTGCCGAAAAAATCGTCAAAGAAATTCGCCAAAGATTCACATTTCTCGTAGATGTCGGCCTCAATTACCTCAGCTTAAATCGCAGCGCCGACTCACTATCTGGTGGCGAAGCACAAAGAATACGCCTAGCCAGCCAAATTGGTGCCGGTCTGGTTGGCGTAATGTATATTCTCGACGAACCCTCGATCGGACTGCATCAGCGCGATAATGAACGGCTGCTAAAAACCCTTGTTCGATTGCGCGATATAGGTAACACGGTGATCGTCGTCGAACACGATGCAGACGCCATTAGCGCTGCCGATCACATCATAGATATAGGCCCGGGCGCAGGCGTGCACGGCGGCGAAATAATTGCCGAGGGCACAGCTGCTGAGATCGCCGCTAACCGTAATTCAATCACTGGGCAATTTTTATCTGGCGAAAGAAGTATCCAAATCCCTAGCACAAGACATCGCGCCAAAGGCCAATACCTGTCGATTGAGGGCGCCACTGGTAACAACTTACAATCGGTTGACCTAAAGTTACCGATTGGGCTTTTTACCTGCATCACCGGCGTATCCGGCTCCGGCAAATCGACCTTAATTAATGAGACGCTCTACCCAGCCGCGGCAACTGCACTAAACAACGCGACCACGTTGAAACCCGCTGCGCACCAACAGATTCTCGGGCTTGATCAACTAGACAAGTGCATAGACATCAATCAGAGCCCCATCGGGCGCACGCCGCGCTCAAATCCAGCCACCTATACGGGCATTTTCACACCGGTCAGAGAGCTGTTTGCCGGTACTCAAGAGGCCCGCTCGCGAGGTTATTCTCCAGGGCGCTTTAGCTTTAACGTCAAGGGCGGCCGCTGCGAGGCATGTCAAGGTGATGGTATGACCAAGGTCGAGATGCACTTTTTACCGGATATCTACGTAGCCTGCGATGTCTGTGCTGGTAAGCGTTACAACCGCGAGACGCTCGACGTCCGCTATAAAGGTAAAAATGTTCACCAAGTGCTGGATATGACGATCGAAGATGCTCGGGAGTTTTTTGATGCTATACCCAACATCGCTAAGAAATTACAAACCCTGATCGATGTCGGCCTGTCGTACATAAAACTTGGGCAATCGGCAACCACCCTATCGGGTGGCGAGGCACAGCGTGTAAAACTCTCCAAAGAGCTATCCAAACGAGGCACTGGAAAAACGCTCTATATCCTCGACGAACCGACCACAGGATTGCACTTTCACGACATTGAGCAACTCCTTGGGGTACTCCACAGGCTGCGAGATCAGGGCAATACGGTGGTCGTCATCGAACATAATTTAGACGTCGTCAAGACCGCCGACTGGGTGGTCGATCTCGGCCCCGAGGGCGGTTCAGGTGGCGGGCAGATCATTGCCGAGGGCACTCCAGAGGATCTGATCAGCATCGCCGGATCCCACACCGGACGATTTTTGGCGCCGATCCTCAAGGCGCCAAAAACGTTCTCAGAAACGCCGCCCCCCAAGGCCTGCTAGATTTTAAAATGCGCGTTATTGGCCTGAAAATACTGCTTGACGGGCATTGTAACGCTCGACCATGCCGTCGACATCTGTCTGCTGATAATCACGTAGGCCGCTGAGGATAAGATGTTTGGAACCAGACCCAACGGATTGATTATCTGCCATAAATTCGAACGACAACATTGCATTACCACGTTTGCCATCGATCTCGAGTTGACTATCGAGCAGACGGGTTTCGATCTGTTCGAACTCGAGATTGTGCATCTGCAATGACATGGAGGCATAGACCACCAGCGGCCGCTGTGGATTGATCATGACATTATGCTGGGCCATTAAGGGTAATAAAATATGTGGGAAATTTCGCCCAGAAAAACGTACATAGCTCTGAATTAGAGCCTCGATGGCGCGTTCTCGTCGAAGCACCAGACCACTTTGATCGAGTTCCAAATAACAGCGACCATGGCAATCAGTTACTTTTAAATGCTCAGCCGGAGCCGTCGGAAAGATCAATCCGGTGTCCGCTGAGAGCATCTCAGAAAAGCCAAATCGCATTCGCTGACTGATGCCGTAACGCTCTAACGTCAATCCGAAAAGTAAGTCGCCCGGCACACAGAACCGCTTGTAGTCTGGATCGTGAATTGGGTTGAAGTCGTCGCAAACACGTTTTGCGAAGCGACTTCCCTGCTCAGCACTGATCTCTATACGATCATTTTTGCAATGATAAAACGGACGTAAAAACATAGTATTCAAACTCGTTCGGCTAAGAAGCTCGGGACACAACAACCGCTCAAGGGCGGATTAAAGAGGTCTCAAATATCGAGACAACAACGCTAGCTCATCTCCGTATCGAAATCTTCCAACAGATCGAGAGGCTCCATTTCACGGCCAGCCAATTCGGCGTTCCAGTTGATACCGACCATTAACACGTCGCTATGCATGCCGGGCAACCAGTCATCAAGAAATTCCTCGAGTTCAATGGCGACCGGCGAATAAATGGACCATTCACCGCTGCAAAGTGGCATTGCCAGATCGATGTGCGACCAGAGCGGCATCACATCGATGCTTGCATCCGCCTCCGATTCCACTAGCGCCCACTGTCCCTGCTCGTTGCGTAAACCCCACACGCAACCCAACTGCAATGCTTCGACGATGAGTCGGTCGTAATTCGTTTGCAGATCGTCAGATAAAGCCTCCATCGGATCCTCCACTCAGCATGCTGCCTGCCCAATCATACTGCCTTCTCATCGATGCTATCTTCCCATCCATATTGTTGATAGTGGCCTGCTAGACCCGCGCTGCCTAAACTACTGTTAACGAGTATATTAACCCCTCGAACAGCAACGTTGTTTGACAAAGGCGATTAATTTAAAACGAGATACCCGCGGCCTTCCACACAGCGCCGCAATACTTGATGCTTCTCTCGACTGGCCCGCTGATAGGACTCAACACCGCCCAGGACAGCGCCGGCGCCCGCCGAGCGCTTAGCCGTGTCGCTATCGCCGACGACTGCGCCCACCGCACCGCCCACGGCCGCTCCGATAATCGTCCCCTGCGTCACCTGCTCGGCCATCGGCACCTGCTCGGCATAACGTTGGCATTCGGCCAAATCGACCATATATTGTGATTGATCGACAAATTTTCTATCGATAATCAACTCTTTGGGGCCATAAATACCCGGCGCACTAGCACAGCCAGCGAGACCGAGAAAACACATAACGCCTAATCTTTTCATTATCATTTTCTCCTGAACGTTCACAGAGCGCCGACGACCGTCTCCAGCCAAGGGCTACACGTGCGCCTTCCATCGGCGCTGTCACACATTGAAACAAAGGCGCATAGACTCGCGCAATGCCTCAGGTCAATAACAATCAAAATTCTCGGCACATGACCAAAGCATCTTCGCGCAGATGCTCATCAGCGATCGGATAATAACCTCGGCGTTCGCCAACCTGAATAAAACCATGCTGGTCATAGAGTCGAATAGCCCGAAAGTTAGACACCCGCACCTCGAGCGATAACTGCCTAATTTTACCGCGCAACTCATAGATCATCGCCCGTAAAAGTCGGCGACCACATCCGCTCCCCTGACGGCCTGGCGCTATGGCAATGTTTAATAATTCGGCCTGATCACCGGTTTGACGATACACGACAAACCCGCAGACGTGCTCAGCATCGCAATACACCCGCGCTTGATGATGCTCAATACTTTCAAGAAAACCACGATCGCTCCATGGCGCAAGTGATGTCGTGCGCTCTATGTCGAGCACTGCAGCGATGTGCGCCTGTTGCATAGGAGCAATAATCATAGTCGTAAATACCCGTAAGCACTGTAGAGTGTAAAACGCCCAACCGAAAATGGCCGTGTAGTGCTTCTAAGCGCCAAATTCACCCGCAGCCACTTGAGCATACTCAGGGTTGCAATACCTGCCATGCACGACACTTTTCTTGCGGGTCCAGCAGCATCGCCTCAAGCGATGGTAAGCTATCTATGCACACGCCATCTGCGCGCACCAAACGTCCCTCGCGCAACTCAGTGGTTTGCTCTGGAACACATAACCAATAGCGCGGCACATCCCCTAACAGGACAATTCGGCTGATGGTCGACTGCGCTATACGAGTTTCCATGACGGTGCTAAGAAACTCACGAACCTGTGCCTCGTCGCCCTGAGTATTTGGTAGCGGTGGCCACTCTATAATATCCATAGTCGCTATGTTCTGGGGTCGAACATCGATGGCCAACAATAAATTACTCAACAGCTCAAGTTGTTGCCCATTGGGGAGCGCCGCGCCTATATCACTAAACAACAACAGCTCGGGAGCAGGTTGCCAGAGTGCAAATTTAAGTTCCACTGCGGTTTCAGGAGTCGATAGCGACGAACTATGGCTGACCAGAGGTACATCGTTCGTGACGACCTTTGGCGCTTCATTCGCGAACTCGTCCGCAGCCTCCAGCGGTTTGGAGTCCTCGACCGGCAGCCGGGGCGGAGCGATCAAACTCGCGGGTACAAGCGACAGCGTCTCTTCAAGCTCTATCGCTTTAAGGCCTCTCGGCACTGTGTATGGGTCCACAGCGAGGCATTCATCGGACTTGACCACATACTGAACGACGCCAAGGGCCTTCAGGTAGTCATCTCGTTGGTGGTTAATCACGCGATGCTCTCCAAGCGACGATCAAAAGCTAGCTGTAGCCAGCAGACGCATCAATGGTGCTCAACCGGTGTGTCAGAATCCTCTACTTTTCCGTTACCGCGAAAACGCGTCCAAATCCAGCGCAATGGCGCCGAAAAACTGAACACTAGCGCGATGGTGAAGAGTATCCGTGGCGGATCGATGGTAATAATAACAAAGCCCATAACCACCGATAGAATGACGAAAAACGGCACTCTACCGCGAAAATCAATTTCTTTAAAACTCGGATAGCTCAAATTCGAGACCATCAGCAGACCGGCCACGGCGGTCATCACAGCGCCCAAGGTGATCAGTGAAGGGGACATATTAAGTGGGTATGTAGACCACACAAACCCTGCCACCAAGGCAGCCGCTACTGGACTCGGCAATCCAGTAAAGTGTTTTTTATCGGCTCCGTCCGACTGCACATTAAAACGCGCCAAACGCAGCGCCGCGCAAGAAGCAAAAACAAACGCCGCCGCTAGACCAAATTTCCCCAGCACATCGAGCCCCCAGCCATAGGCCACCACTGCCGGTGCAACACCAAATGACACCATATCTGAGAGGCTATCGTACTGCACACCGAAGTCACTTTCGGTATTCGTCATCCGCGCGACCCGCCCGTCCAACCCGTCGAACAGAAGCGCCGCAAAGATCGCCATACAGGCCCATTCATACTGTCCACTAAAGCCCGAAAGAACTGCATAGAAACCACAGAAAAGTGCGCCCGTGGTGAGTAAATTAGGCAGTAAATAAATCCCTTTTTGACGCACCGACGCCACCGTTCTAACGCTACCACTTTTGGGTTTTAATTCGACCACACGCTGTTTTAATGCCATCGGAAAGAATACCTTCGGTTGTCATAATATGACGGTTCAGCATAAAAATCACCGAACTCTAGTCGCAGTATAAGCTAATATGCTGCGAGATAGCACGGCCATCACGCGGACGTGATCATGCCACTTCAATCGGTCAAAAATTGTGCTCGCATCGAGGCGCAATCGTCGGCACTAAAACCGAGCGCCGACTGGAGATAATTCCCCACACCGCCGTAGTGTCGATCCAGCGCATCTAAGAACGCCTCAATATTATCCCGATGAACTGAGCAGTATGGTATCAGCCAATCACGCTGCCAATGCTCGACATCGGCATCGCGCAAATGCTTCTCGACCAACCGCAACAAATTTTCTGAGTCGAAATGCTCGAGGGTCAGTAAATAATCTTCAACAATGGTTTCACGCGGTACATCTAGAGCGCCCAAGATTAATGCTGCCGCCATACCGGTACGATCCTTACCGGCTGCGCAGTGAAACAGGCTGCCGCCTCGGTGATTGTCCAATATACCCCGCATGAAACGGGTATAAGCGGGGATCACCTCCTCGATACAATCGCGGTAGGAATTAACCACCAGTTCGTGGGACGATAGTGCGGTGAGTTTGCCGGCCAATAAAATATCCCAAAACCGCGACATACTGCCGATTGATATTTGATAATCCGCCGTAGTTTGCGCGGAAAATTCTCTGCTGGGCATCCTGCGCTGCTCTTCTTCACGCCGAAAGTCGTGTACTTGGTGGATCCCCAGTGCTCGCAACGACATCAGATCGCCTTCACTGAGTTCCGCTAGGTGCCCACAGCGAAACAATTTACCCCATTTAACATGTCGCCCATCACGGCTTAAATAGCCACCCAGGTCGCGGAAGTTAACACCGCCATCCAGTGGCACAACCCGCGACGAGTTGAGAACTCCATCACCATCCTGTACAGCCATTATCTATCGACCTTTAAAGACCGCCCGCGGGGTTTCCGCGGGCTTTTTTGTAACTGCAGCCGATTAGTTTTTGTCTTTGTCGACTAGCGCATTTTTGGTAATCCACGGCATCATACCGCGAAGGTTAGCCCCCACCTGCTCGATCGGGTGCGCGGCATTATTGCGGCGGTAAGCGGTCATTGAAGGGTAATTAGTCGCTCCCTCACTGATAAACATTTTCGCGTATTCACCCGATTGAATGCGTTTCAGCGCATTGCGCATGGCCGCCCTTGACTGGTCGTTAATAATCTCCGGCCCAGTCACATACTCGCCGTATTCGGCATTGTTTGAAATAGAGTAATTCATGTTGGCAATGCCGCCTTCATACATCAGGTCGACAATTAATTTGAGCTCATGTAAACATTCAAAATAGGCCATCTCAGGCGCATATCCGGCTTCGGTCAAGGTTTCAAAGCCAGCCTTAACAAGTTCCACCGCGCCGCCGCACAGAACCGCCTGTTCGCCAAATAGATCTGTTTCTGTTTCGTCTTTAAAGGTCGTTTCAATGATTCCGGTGCGCCCGCCACCTACACCGCTTGCGTAGGACATCGCTACTTGCTTGGCGCGACCCGACGCGTTCTGATGGATCGCTATCAAATCAGGAATACCGCCACCTTGCACAAACTCGTTGCGCACGGTATGTCCTGGCGCCTTGGGTGCAATCATAATTACATCGAGATCGGCACGCGGTACGACCTGGTTGTAGTGAATGGAAAAACCGTGCGCAAAAGCAAGGGTCGCACCAACTTTTAGGTTCGGCTCAACTTCATCGCGGTACAGCTGTGACTGAAATTCATCCGGCGTCAGAATCATCACTAAGTCTGCGTTGGCCACCGTCTGCGCGACTTCGCCGACCTTTAGACCCATGGATTCAGCCTTGGCGACCGAGCTCGATCCCGAGCGTAAACCCACGGTGACATCAACACCTGAATCCTTGAGGTTGTTGGCGTGGGCATTGCCCTGTGATCCATATCCTATGATCGCCACTTTCATATTTTGGATGATCGATAAATCGCAATCTTTGTCGTAATAAACCTGCATTATTTCACCTGACCTATTGTTAAACGTGTAAAAATTTATCGCCGCGAGAAATACCCACGACCCCACTGCGAACTACTTCCATAGTCCCAACGTCCGCCAGCGCCTCGATGAACGCGTCGAGTTTGTCGCTATCACCCACCAATTGGATGGTGTAAGTGGCCGCGGTGACATCGATAATATAACCGCGAAAGATATCACTGCAACGCTTTAATTCGGCGCGTGTGTCTGATGTTGAAGCCTTGATCTTAACGATCATTAACTCCCGCTCGATGTGCGCACCTTCGCTTAATTCGATCACCTTAACGGTGTCGATTAGCTTGTGCAGTTGCTTGACAATCTGCTCAATCATGCGGTCGTCGCCGCCAGTCGTCAGCGTCAAACGAGACAAGGTTTCATCGTCAGTCGGCGCCACAGTTAAGGTGTCAATATTGTAACCGCGTTGCGAAAATAGCCCAACCACGCGAGACAGGGCTCCGGCTTCGTTTTCCATTAATACGGAGATAATGCGCTTCATTAGGTTTTCTCCGATTTATTTAACCACAGTTCTCGCATAGAGCCCCCAGGCACCTGCATCGGATAGACATGCTCCGCCCTATCGACACAGATGTCCATAAATACCACGCGGTCCTTCAAGGCAAAGCACTCTTTCATTTTCGGCGCCAACTCATCGATGTGTTCGATGCGCATACCGACGTGCCCATAGGCCTCAGCGAGCGCCACGAAGTCGGGTAGTGAGTCCTCGTAAAGACTCTCCGCGTAGCGGCCGTTGTAATTCATATCCTGCCACTGGCGGACCATGCCAAGGGCTGCATTATTGAGATTAATGATTTTGATGGGCAACTGATGCTGCGTGCATGTTGAGAGTTCTTGAATACACATCTGTATGCTCCCCTCTCCAGTCACGCAGGCAACATGCGCATCCGGAAAGGCCAACTGGACGCCCATCGCCGCGGGCAAACCGAAGCCCATGGTGCCGAGGCCACCAGAATTGATCCACTGACGAGGTTGATCAAACAAATAGTACTGTGCAGCAAACATCTGGTGTTGACCGACATCAGATGTTATGTATGCCTTGCCCTCAGTAACCTCATACAGCGTCTTGATGACATCCTGCGGTTTGATCAAATTTCCTACACTCGGCTCATAGCGCGGTTGCGTGTAAATACCGTGCTCGGCACGCCATTCATTAATCTGTGTCCACCAAGCCTCAATGGCGAGGCTGTCGGGACGTTGCGGCGCCTGCTTTATGATACTCACCATCTCTCGCAAAACAGCAGAGCAGGTGCCGACGATGGGAATGTGAGCCTCGATATTTTTCGACACAGAAGTGGGGTCGACATCGATATGAATAATGGTCGCCCGTGGGCAAAACTTCTCGAGATCATTGGTTACACGGTCATCAAAACGGGCACCGACGGCAAAAATTACATCGGCATCGTGCATCGCGGAATTGGCCTCGTAGGTTCCATGCATACCGAGCATGCCCACAAATAGCGGATCGCTGCCTGGATAGGCACCCAGTCCCATCAGCGTATTGGTCACGGGATAATTCAACAACCGCACCAACTCGCGTAAATGCTCGGAAGCATTATCTATAATGACCCCACCACCGGCATAAATAACCGGCCGTTTGGCATCCAACAAGACTTTGGCGGCGCGCTTAATCTGTCCTTTATGGCCGCGACTGGAGGGTTGATAGGATCGCATAACAATCTTGTCGGGGAATTCGTAGGGGACTTTATAGTTCGGATCGGTGACATCCTTAGGAATATCCACCACCACCGGCCCCGGTCTTCCGGTCGAGGCAATATAATAAGCTTTGGCGATCGTCGCAGCAATGTCCTCTGCACGGGTAACTAAAAAGCTATGTTTGACGATCGGTCGCGACACGCCGACCATATCGGTTTCTTGGAATGCATCCTGACCAATTTTGGTCGACGGGACCTGCCCAGATATCACCACCAGTGGAATGGAGTCCATATAGGCGGTGGCGATTCCAGTAATTGCATTGGTTGCACCGGGACCAGAAGTCACCAGCGCCGTGCCCACCTGCCCGGTGGCGCGCGAGAACCCGTCGGCGGCGTGAACGGCCGCCTGCTCGTGCCTTACCAGCAGATGATGAACATCGTCCTGCCGAAAGATTGCATCGTAAATATGCAATGCAGCCCCCCCGGGATAACCCCAAACGAAGTTAACGCCCGCATCGCGAAGTGCGCGCACAATGATGTCACCACCAGATAAAAGTTCCACTAGATTACCTCAAGTCACCCTGTCAATTTATCCGTTCTCAGTGACTACCCGAAATCAATCAGCTTGGACACACCGCTACTGCGGTGCCGTGCGAGCCAGCAGCAAAGTGTACTGTGCTCATTTGACTCTATGGGTAATAGTGTCAATTCTTCTGATGACCAGTGACAATGGGTAGTGCCAACCTGGTACTAAGGTTGTTATACGTCGTTTAAACGCTGTGGGCACAGTACCATTTTTTTTTCGCTAGTCAATTAATTTTTTGTGTCTGCGACCTACGCCAATGCCATTTTCAACGTAGATAAAGAGTCGAAGGGACCGCGTTAAAGCCGCCCTCTGAGGGCTGCAGTAAAAATGGGTTCGCTATCGGTCGCCACTGATACCTCAGGTATACCTGCATTTCCGTCAAAAAATCAGCTTTAAACACATGACCGTAAAACAATACCTACCCGTGCGCCCTCGCGATGGGTAAAAGCCCTCAAAACTCGTCACCTCCTACGCAGCACCACTGCGGCCAACAACGTGCTTCGAGTGCTACTGTTACAGTCGGGGTAGGTAAACATATCGAAAAACGATAAAAATGCCGGCCAATACTTGAGCCTGCGCGCTGCGCGGATTTTAACAGGCACCTCGTAAATAAGCCGCACAGTAGAACCGCAGTAAAGCGACTGACCCGTAGGCAATGCCTTAGGGTTGGCCTATTCGAATACTGAGATTATCAATCAAGCGTGCCGACTCGGTGTACATGGCTCCGAGAATGGTCAAATGTCGGTCATCGGCAGCCGCCAATTCGAGGGTTTTGCTGTGACATACAGTCACATAATCTGCGGTAAACCCTCCCTCCGTGATCCGCTCACGCGCCTGTATTTCAAGTTCACTAAAGCCACTATTACCCGCCGAGATTTGCGCGGCAAGCCAGGTTAGGGTATTTATGAGTACGGTCACCCGAGGGCGCTCGCGAGGCGTAATAAAACTATTTCGAGAGCTCATCGCCAAACCATCGGGTTCGCGAAAAATCGGCGCCGCAATAATTTTCACGGGTAGGCAGAGATCCTCGACCATACGTCGGATAACGGCTAATTGCTGGTAATCCTTGAGACCAAAGATGCTCTCGTCCGGTTGCACGATGTGGAACAGTTTACTGACTACGGTCGTGACACCCTCGAAGTGTCCCGGTCGACTTGCGCCACACAACATGTCGGTCATTGTCGGGCATATCACCCGACTCTGGGTGTCCAACCCATTCGGATACATTTCGGTATCGTTTGGATTAAAAAGATAATCGCAGCCACTGGCGCGGAGCTTCTGGCAATCCGCAGCAAAGGTCCGCGGGTACTTGTCCCAATCTTCGTTCAAACCAAACTGTAACGCGTTGACAAAAATTGAGCACACAACGATATCATTGGTCTGCTGAGCCTGCGTCACGAGCGCGAGGTGGCCATCGTGTAAATTGCCCATAGTCGGTACAAAGCCAATTTTCAAACCCTCGCGTCGGTGGGCGAAAAGTGCCTCGCGAAGACCCTTAATAGTATGCTGGATTTGCAACGCACCCGCTCCCTATAGACCGCCTATTGATCGCCAAAATAATCACTAACCAAATTTTCGAAACGCGTGTATTTGCCCAAAAATGCTAGATGGCAAGTACCAATGGGTCCGTTACGTTGCTTGCCAATAATAATTTCGGCGCGACCCTTGTCGGGACTGTCCTCGTTGTATACCTCGTCTCGATAGAGAAAAACGATGACATCCGCGTCTTGCTCGATCGCGCCTGAATCACGCAGGTCGGAATTCACTGGACGTTTATTCGGTCTCTGTTCGACGTTTCGACTCAATTGCGATAACGCCAACATCGGACACTCGTATTCACGGGCAATATTTTTCAATTCGCGTGAAATTTGCGAAATTTCCTGCACCCGACCCTCGCTGGCATTGGTGCCGCTCATCAGCTGCAGATAATCCACCATAATCAAACCCGGTTGGGCGCTGGCATAGAGCGCACCGTCGTCGGGTTGCGCTTCTTGGCCATGCTCGGCATGCCATTGCTGGCGCAGATAATCCAGTCGCTCGCGCGTAAATTGTTTGATCCTGTTGCGGATCTCAAGCGGCGTAATACCCGCCGTGTCATCGATGTAAAGAGGTCGATCCTTTAGGCGTTGAGCGGCGCTGCCAAGACGGGGCCAGTCGTCCTCACTAAGATTTCCGGTGCGCATGTGGGTTTGATCAATTTTGCCAATGGAAGACAATAATCGGGTGATCAGTTGGCTGGCTGGCATCTCGAGCGAAAAGACTAAAACCGGCCGCTGTTGATGAAGAACCGCATGTTCCACCATGTTCATAGCAAAAGCCGTTTTCCCCATAGAAGGCCGACCGGCGATAATCACCAAATCAGATTTTTGCCATCCAGATGTCATACCATCTAACTCGGAAAACCCGGTACTTAAACCGGTAATGTCCGAGTCGCTGTTAGAGAGTTCGTCAAGCCGAGCGATGGCTTCTTGAAGGAGCGAGTTAACCTCCCTAAAGCCACCTTTTTTCGGACGATTTTCAATAATTGCTTGAAGTCGACTCTCGGCCTCCGCGAGTAACTTTGAACTGTCCCAACCGAGAGGATGGTAACCCTTGCGAACGATGTCGCTTGCAGCGCCAATCAATTGGCGCACGATAGAGCGCTCTAATACGATCTGCGTATAGGCCGGTATATTGGCAGAGCTCGGGGTGTTCTGCGCCAGTTCGACAAGATATTCGGCGCCGCCGATGGTCGCGAGTTGCTCAGTGTTTTGCAGCGATTCCGACAGCGTAATCGGATCAAAGGGCTGTTCGTCAGCAGCCAATGCCTGCATCGCTGCGAATATCAATTGATGGTCTCGGCTATAAAAATCCGACTCAGAAAGCACTTCAGCGGCGCCATCAAAGGCGTCGTTTTTTAACATCAAACCGCCGAGCACCGCTTGCTCTGCCTCTATAGAGTGAGGTAGCGGCTGGCTTGCTGTAGGTTCGGCAAATAACGCCTCGTTCATCAACGCGCCTCGCGAAGTGTTTAAACGACCATCAATCAGACAGCTATGGCACTAAATAGACTGGCGCACTCCCTATCGCGAGCGCACCGTCCACCATTACTCTTGTTCAATCACTACCGATATCGATTGAACAATATCCGAGTGTAATTGAACGTCGACGTCAAACGTTCCAATTTGACGCAAACTGCCCTCGGGAAGATTGACTTCACTGCGATTCACATCACCCCCTGCGGCTACAATCGCTTCTTCTATCTCGCGAGCGCCGACCGACCCAAATAGCTTACCCTCGTCGCCGGCATTGGCGCTGATGGTAACGGTTGCGATGGCTGCGAGTTTATCGGCTCGAACTTGCGCTACCGCCAGTTTGTCGGCGGCGTTGGATTCTAGCTCAGCTCGGCGTGACTCAAATTCGGCAATGTTTTTTTCGGTGGCAAAGACTGCTTTACCACGCGGTATTAGGTAGTTACGGCCATAGCCCGCCTTAACACTCGCGCGATCACCAATGCCGCCGAACCGGCCCAATTTTTCTAACAATATAACATCCATTGATTATTCCTCTGGTTATTCTTTTGGTGTTCGGTTGACAATATCCGCCAACCGAACACGTAAATCCCAATGGCTATCGACGAAGCCCAAACACACCAACAATAGCGCGAAAACTGGACTGAACATGAATAGCCCGACGTACATTATAAACACACTGCTAGCATTCAGTTGCAATGCGTCGGCTGAATAGTGTACCAGTGCTATGCCGGAGACTAACAACGGAACCGGTAGCAGCCGAAACCACAGCGCATACTCGGGGGCAAATATCACCCCCAGCGCACCAACCCCCAACAACACCCGCGCCACTCCTGCGTCCAACCGCAAGCCGTGAAATTCTTCGCGGAAACCACCCGGGTTGTATACCAGCGCCTGCCACCATCGCGAGACGATTAAACTCATCACCGACGTTGTTACCAACCCCCAAGTCAAAAGCCCTAATACCAGCGACTGCTGCTCGACGATATCATTTGCCGCTTCAGTATCGCCGCCGGATATCAGCGCCATCATTATTGGCACCAACGCTTCAACACCGCTGGGGAACAATAAATTCAGCCCTAAAATCGCCACCACGCTGGCGGCCATCACCGCAATCAGAGCCCACTGCCAGGAGATCGTGACGCGCAGTACCTGCGCGCCAATCACCATAATGAGCAGCGCGGCCGACGATACCAGCGTTAGTAGACGGTTGGCGGTATAAGCCTCTGTGTCGCTGACAAACCACCCTAGGAGTACCGGAAGTAGAGCCCAAAGAGCGACCAGCGACCCCTCGAGGGAGCCTTTTTTAAGCGTTACCAGACCGATGGTCGATGGACTGGCCAAGGGGATAAAATACCCCACCAGAGCCACGCCACAGGCCTGCGCTCTGCCGCGCATGATAAACTCCACCAGCGCACGCAAGGCGTCTCTCCGGCCGCTTACTTGTGGCTGTCGGTGAACGGCAGCAAAGCGATGTAACGCGCCCGCTTAATCGCCTCAGAGAGTTCACGCTGATAACGCGCCTTGGTCCCGGTGATACGACTGGGCACAATCTTACCGCTCTCAGAAACATAGCCTTTGAGCGTGTCCAGATCTTTGTAATCGATCTCAGTAGCGCCTTCAGCGGTGAATCGGCAGAATTTTCTGCGACGTACAAATTTAGCCATTATTGCTCTCCTTCAACGGCGTCTGCCGGTGCATCTGTGGGCGCATCTTCCGCTTGGGCATCTTCATCACCCTGCTCTTCGACTAGCGCCTCTTCAGCAGCGCTTGCTGCTGCCTGAGCCTTCGCTTGATCAGCTTTAGCCTTGGCTATCGCGCGTGTTTCTCGCGCATCCCTTTCGGCTTTCTCGGCGTTCTCTTGACTCATAATTGGCGACTCGGATGTGACTGCCTCAGTGCGGCGAATGACCATGCTACGAATCACTGCATCGTTGTAGCGAAACGTCGAGTTCAACTCGTCGAGCACGTCTTGACCACATTCGATATTCATCAAAACATAGTGTGCCTTGTGAATTTTATTGATTGGATAGGCCAATTGACGGCGTCCCCAATCCTCTAGACGGTGGACTGAACCATTGCCTGCGGCAACAGAGGTAGAGTACCGTTCGATCATTCCAGGCACTTGCTCGCTTTGATCCGGGTGAACCAAAAATACAACTTCATAGTGACGCATAATATCTCCCTATGGGTAAATATGCCTCCAACCGCAGCGTTTTTGCCACAGCAATAAGACAAGGAGTGATTGGCCAAAGACGACCAATATGGGCGCGTCATTGTAGTGACTTGCAGACTGGGTTGCAACCACTGCCTACGCAAATTGCGCCGCCCATAAACAAGCCCTGACAGACTTCGACAAATTGGCCTCGCATCTAAGCTGAGACCTTTAAGCCAAGACCTTTGCCCCAACCGGAAATGTGCGTAACTAGCGAGTGGGTTTAATACAGAGCTGTGACCGAAACAATATTACTTTTAGCGTGCCTAAGACGCAGCGTAATCCAGATTTGCTCTAGCGACGAGAGCAAGTACAGCAGCGCGACTATGCGCAAATAAACATTTATTTCAAACAACATTACAATATAAAACGCCGGCGCCAGAGCAGCCGCCGTTATTTTCGCCAGAAACGTATGATAACTTGGATAGCGACCAAACTTTATCCACGACAACGCGGTAGATAACGCAAAAGCGATTGACGCCATAACAATAAAGTCCGCCAATCGCCAAAACACCTCGGGCTTAAACACCCAGAGCGCATAACTCATGACAAAGTACGTTAGTGTATCGGCCCAGCTGTCCAAACGCGCTCCCAACTCACTCGACTGATTCAGGCGACGCGCCAAATAGCCATCGATCAGGTCGCTCGCTAGCGAGCCTGCCGATAGATGTAAGAACAGTGATTGAAATTTACCCCAGACGCAAAACACCAGCGCAGGCACCAATAACAGCCGCAGCAAGGTAAACAAATTAGGCGCAGTAAAAAACCGCTGCGCAGAAAAATACTGTTTAATGATCGCATCCATGCATTTGCTGTGATTAATTTAATGCCCAACAATCCATGTTATTGGCCGCCTCGTGCACTCCCAACAAACTTCAAACCCATTTTAGCTGCGTCGAGTCCAATGCTAAACTCATTTCACAGTGCCCGCTGACGCGCCACCTCAAACATTGCCACACCTGCAGCCACCGATACATTAAGGCTCTCAACATCACCCGTCATAGGTATTTTCGCCAAAAAATCACAGTGTTTTTTGGTTAGATCGCGCAACCCAGTATCCTCTGAACCCATCACCAGTAGAGACGCGCCGCGCACATCGAGATCGTACAGAGACGCCGACGCATCGCCCGTCATGCCTACCACCCAAACACCCAACTCTTGCAGGTTTACCAGTGTTCGTGACAAATTAGTCACCACAACCAGTGGAATCAACTCAGCGGCACCACTGGCGACCTTTTGCACCGTCGGCGTCAAGCCGACCGAATTATCTTTTGGTACGATCACCGCATCGACACCGGCACATGCGGCAGAGCGCAAACAAGCACCTAGGTTATGTGGATCGGTTACCCCATCCAACATCAAAAAAAAGCCTTTTTGCGCAGACTTTTTTGCCAGCGCGTACAAAAAACTCTCGTCGTGGGTAGGACCTTCTGCGCAGCGCGCTATCACCCCCTGATGACGACCAGTGACCTTGGCGCTGATATTCTTTAGGGAAGCCAACTGCACGGTAACACCATGCAACGCGGCTAGGCGCTGTATTTTTTGCAGACGATCATCCAGCCGGCCGCTCTGAAGCACCAGTTCCTCCACCCGCTCTGGCGCGCTTTTAAGGACCGACTGTACTGCGTGAACACCAAAAATCCAATCCAATCCATCCTCCAAAATTTTACTTGGGTTCAGCTCCCAAAAATCAACCCAAGACGGGCTCTTTGCAGGCGCATTGTACTTACTTTGAGTCCCCTCCGAATACCCTTTATAATAAGTTTTCAATAACAAAATCGAAGTAAGGCCCAATGACTGTGACTATCCCCGAAGTAAAAGCCGGTCTCACCAGACGTCTTGCCAGCCTGGTGTATGACGGATTTTTATTGTTTGCCATTGCGCTGTTGTACGCTGCCGTGCTGCTCACCGTTAGAATTTTACTGCTTGGACTGGAAGCGGCAACCAATCACGAGCCAAATTTGCCGAGCCAGTGGCTTGGCTTTATCGGACTATATGCCTCACTTTCAGGCTACTACTACGTGTGCTGGCGCAAGCAGGGGCAGACGCTTGGTATGAAGTCATGGCGCATTAAACTTCAGGATTTAGACGGTCAACTCGCCTCACCAAGCCAGTGTGTGCGGCGCTGCCTGTTTGCCATACCCTCTCTGGCGTGCGGTGGATTAGGCTTTTTTTGGTGCCTATTACCGCCAAATCGCGCATGCTGGCACGATATGGCCAGCGCCACTAAAGTCATTATGGTAGCCAAGCAGAACACCTAAATCATCGCTGAGTTCCAGACAGCGCATAGCATTTACAGAATAAATAATAAAAAAATGTAGGGGATCGGTATGAACACAACAACAGCGGGTTTTGTGATCGCCATAGACCAAGGCACCACGTCGTCGAGGAGCATATTGTTTGATCATCAATACGCCATTCATAGCCAAGCTCAGGTCGAACTCGAGCAATTTTTCCCGCACTCCGGTTGGGTAGAACAGGACCCCGACGAGATATGGCAGACGACCTTGGATACGGCACGCCGATCGATGCACCAAGCAGATCTAAGGGCTGACCAACTCTGCGCTCTGGGCATCTCCAATCAGCGAGAAACAACCATTGTTTGGAATCGCGTGAGCGGCAAGCCAGTCTATAATGCGATTGTCTGGCAAGATCGCCGCACCGCACAATACTGCAATCAACGTCGGCAAGACGGCGCGCAAACTATGGTCACCGCAAAGACTGGCCTATTGCTCGACGCTTATTTTTCGGCCTCAAAAATAGCCTGGATTTTGGACAATGTCAGCGGAGCACGGGCCGCTGCAGAACGCGGAGAACTTGTATTTGGTACCGTAGATAGCTGGTTGATATGGAATTTAACCGCCGGCGCTGTACACGCCACCGACGTCACCAATGCCTCGCGAACCATGCTCTACAATATTCATCGACAAGAGTGGGACAGCGAGTTACTGGAACTATTTAACGTGCCGCGGTCGATGCTGCCAGAGGTTCTCGACTGCAATGGGTTTTTTGGTTATACCTCGGCATCTCTGCTCGGCGGTACGGTAAAAATTTGCGGCGTCGCTGGCGATCAGCAAGCTGCCGCTATGGGTCAGGCATGCTTTACCAAGGGCATGCTAAAGGCGACTTATGGCACTGGGTGCTTTGCACTGCTCAATACTGGAGATACCGCGGTCGAGTCGCAGCATCAATTGTTGACCACCGTGGCCTCGCGCCTGGATGGCAAAATCAGTTACGCTTTAGAGGGTTCTATTTTTATCGCTGGCGCAGCCATTCAGTGGTTGCGCGATGGCCTGGGCATTATAGAGTCGGCCGAGCAATCCACCGCCGCGGCGCTAGCCTCTGACCCCGACCAGGCAGTGTATTTAGTCCCTGCATTTACCGGCCTTGGCGCGCCTTGGTGGGACCCTGACGCACGCGCAGCGATTTTTGGGTTATCGCTTGCTACCGGCCGTAATGAGATCGTTCGCGCGGCGCTCGAATCAGTTTGCTACCAAACGCTCGATCTACTTCATGCCATGCATGCCGACTGGAAAACCACATCGAATACTGTATTGCGAGTCGACGGCGGCATGGCGGTCAATGACTGGACTATGCAATTTCTCGCCGATGTCTTACAGGCGCCTATCGACCGTCCGATGATCACCGAGACGTCTGCTCTGGGTGCGGCATGGCTCGCAGCGTCACACGCCGGACTGTGGCCAACATGCGAGGACTTCGCCAGCTCCTGGCAGTGCCAACAGCGATTCACCCCCACCATGAGTCCCGAGCAGTGCAAGGTTAAAGTGGCTGGATGGGACGCGGCAATCCGTCGGGTACGCGGGGCAGGTTGACGGCTAGACGGCTA
>DDJS01000045.1:46203-49353 GCA_002339165.1 Cellvibrionales bacterium UBA2618
ACGGCTAATAGTAACTTGAACTCACCGGTCAACGGCCTCTACGCAACAAATACGCGCCGATCAATAAACACACTGCAACCGGCGTCAGAACGGCGGCCAGAGGTGAAAATCCCATCACGATGCTCGATGGGCCGAGCATATCTTGGATAATATTAAAGACAATTCCAACGATCACTCCAATAAATATTTTTAGACCCATGGTCGAACCGCGCAACGGTCCAAATACAAAGGCAATCCCGATAATCACTAAACCCACAATAATCAACGGTTGAAGTATTTTTCTCCAAAAAGCTAATTTATATATAGCCGCGTCGGTTCCCTGCTGCTGTAAAAAATCAATGTAATAGTAAAGCGTCGATATCGACAACCCACTGGGAGGTAACACATTGACCAGCAGCAACTGCGGGCTAAGCTCTGAATTCCATTGGCGAGTGATCAATTTATCGCTCTCGGTGCGCTCTGGGTAAAAACGCGTAATCGATACGTTCTCCTCCATCCAGTGACCGGCGACGCTGTTGTAAGTTGCCCTCGAGGAAAAACTCGCCTCACTTAACTGACGACTTTCAGAAAATTGATAGCGCGTTACGCCGAACAGGACGCCGCCGGGAAACACCGCATTGAAATGCATGACCTCGTCGCCCTCTTTGATCCACAGCCCCGAACTCGAGTCCGGCGCAGACTCCCCCTTACGTAAATACTCTCGTTGCCCCTTGGCTAACTGGTCGAGATACGGGGCAAAATACTCGCCCAACAGCAATCCAACAAAGATAAAAACTAGCGCCGGCCGCAAGACGTAGGCAACGATTCTCAGCGTTGAAACACCGGCTGCGCGAATAACAATCAACTCGCTATCGTTGGCCAGCTGGCCAAGCCCAAATAGACAGCCCACCAAGCACGAAAGGGGTATGTACTCATAGATGCGCGACGGCAGTGTAGTCGCAACATAAATTAACAGATCAATAAAACGGTAATTACGACGTATCGAATCTGCCTCATCGATGATCGCTGCCACGCCATCGAGCCCGACAATCACCAACAGAGTAATGGAGATGGCAGCAAATACCGAACGGCCAATATGTCTGGATAGAATCCGCATTCAGAAGTTCGCCTCAGTTGATGGCGAACGACGGGTAATCCGGCGCGCCAACGGATTGGCAAACATCAGCGCGACCCCGATACCAATAAACACTAGGTGCAGCGGAAAAAGGGTGACCGATGCAGGAACCACACCCGACTCTATCGAGCCTCGCAGTGCGTTCAGACCGACCAAATAACTCAAATACAACAGCACTGCGGGTAACAACTTCGAATAACGACCCTGGCGAGGACGGGTGCGGCTGAGCGGCCATGCCATCAAGGTCACCACAAACATCATCAAAGGTATCGACAGCCGCCATTGCAACGCAACCTGAAGCTTCGGATCAGCCGAATTCAACAAATCACGCGTCGGCATCGCCTCGACTTCTGTGGCCTCTCGGTAGCGTCGATTATCCGCAAGGCGGATCCCATATTCCTGAAAATCCGTTACTTGGTAACGGAATTCGCCGGGCACGCCATCCGCTCTGTAACCTTGGTTTAAAACCAGATATTGCTCGCCGGCAATCTCGGTACGCTGCTGCTTACCGTCTTGTGCAACAATCATCACAACACGGGCCATAGAACTCCCCGTCCCAGGTTCTGTGACCACCATAAAGACGTCCTCCAAACCTCGATCAGCGGACACCTGATCGGCATAGATCACGCCTTTGCCTCCTCGCAGCGGATAAAATTTCTTCGCCACCAAATCGTCGATCTCTCCTCGCGCCCTCTGCGCCTCGGCAATAATGCCCACCTTAGCCATGCCAGTAGGCGCTACCACCAAACTCAAATAACCGACCGCCACCGCCAACATAGAGGCAATCAATAGGGTATAGAGCAAAAGTTTCTTTTCAGAAAAACCACAGGCATAGAGCACGCTGATTTCGTTTTCAACATGCATACGACCGAGGCACAACAGCAACGCAAGAAAAAAACCAAGTGGCAGTGTTAACTCGAGAAAGCCGGGAATACGATACCCCAGCATGGCGATCATAATACTCGGATCCATTGCGCTAGCGGCGACCTGCGCCAGATATTTGACCAAGCGGCCACTGACTAAGATCAGCAGCAAAATGACGCACACAGCAAACGTTGTGGAGAGCACTTCACGACAGAGATAACGAAAAATAATCACAGTATTATATTGAATAAACCTTGGGTGCAGTTACACAAGCTGGTATCGTTATGGGCTCTCGTTATCAGCATCTCAAACAGGACATACCCTATGGAGTTTACTGCATCTTCAGCCAATCTGTTAAAAATAAAAGCGGATTGTCTCATTGTGTTAGCCGACGCTCAAATCAATGGCGTACTGGCGTCTCGCGATACAGAACTGCATAGCGATTTAAAAGCGCTCGCAAAAACCACCAATTTTGACGGTAAAACTGGCTCATCAAAAACCTTGTATACCCCAACTTTGCCATTCTCACAGGTCATCCTGATCGGTATCACTGGCGCTACCTCCCGACAAAAACAGATCAAAGTCATCGCCGATGCAGCGTCAAAGGCGATCGCGAGTGGTGCCACAAAAATACTTTGGATAGCTGATGAGGCAACCGATGATGGCCACTGGCAGGCAGCCATGGTCGCGCGAAATGTGCTGCATGCCAGTTACAAATATGCAAAAAATGACAAAGTGGTAGCGAGCAGTCTGAAAACCCTCATCTACTGGACCGGCAGCCGTGCCGAGCAGCAATTGGCCAGCACTGGCCTCGACTTTGGCGTGGCTGTTGGCAACGGCATGAACTGCGCGCGGGAACTGGGCAATCTTCCAGCGAATTTTTGTACACCCAGTTATTTGGCCGGTCGAGCGCGCGATATGGCACGCGACAATGCGTCCCTCGATTGCCAAATCCTCGACAATTCGGATATGCAAAAACTCGCTATGGGATCACTACTATCGGTGACTGCAGGGACAGTGGAGCCCGCCAAATTTATTATCATGAACTATCACGGAGGTGCAAAATCAGAGGCGCCAACGGTACTCATCGGCAAGGCCGTCACCTTTGACTCTGGGGGCATCAGTCTTAAACCGGGTGGCGGCATGGATGAAATGAAATTTGATATGTGTGG
>DDJS01000040.1 GCA_002339165.1 Cellvibrionales bacterium UBA2618
TTTTACAGTTCTTTTTACAGTTCTGAGTATGGGTTGCGCGGTTTTGCGCAGTACTTAAGCTGTGATCGTTACACTGGCTCAAAATGGTATTTCGGCAATAAAGATACCGCGGGTGGGAGGCGGGTGTCCTTCGGCGGTGTTGCCGCTGCCGTCGGGATGCAAAAAATCGTTTAACGAATGGTAGGTCATCCAATCGGTGGAGCGCTGTTCGGTGGGCGAGGTTACGTTGCTGTCGACTAGGCGCGGGTTTTCGAAGCCGATTTTAGCCAGCCAACTGATGAGCGTTTCTGGGCTGGGTAAAAACCAGACGTTACGCATTTTTGCATAGCGGCCCTCGGGGACGAGTACCATGCCTTTTGGGCCATCGACTATTAGCGTTTCTAAAATAAGCTGGCCTCCGGGTCGCAAAAGGTCGCGTAATTCTTGCAGGTGATCCATGGGTGACTTGCGATGGTAGAGCACGCCCATGGAAAATACACTGTCGAAAGCATGCAATTTGGCGGGCATTTGCTGAATGCCGAGCGGCAGGACATCGATTGGCAGCGCATCGCCAACGAAGCGTTTAACGGCCTCAAATTGGCAGACAAACTTGACCGACGGGTCGATACCTATAACACGCTGCGCGCCGGCACCGAGCATTCTCCAGCAGTGGTATCCATTACCACAGCCAACGTCCAGTATCAGACGATTGTGCAGTGGCTGGATGTGCGGCAATAGCCGGTTCCATTTCATGTCCGAGCGCCATTCGGTGTCGATTTGGGCGCCAAATAGCTCGAAGGGTCCCTTGCGCCATGGGTGCAGAGTCATGAGCGTTTGGCGAAATTGCTCGGCGGGGATCGTCAGTTGCTCGCGACTGCCGATGCTGACCGCTGTTTGCAACTCAACCCGATCGGCGGTAATTTTCGGTAGGCGCTCGAGGCAGTCCAGCCAAAGCGGTAGTTCTCCCCAGCGAGTGGCATCAAACTGCTCGCGGATCAAAGCCGGTAGGGTAGCGCCCACAGGGGCGATCGGCGAGTCAGGTAGCCAGTCGAAAAGTGCTTGGTAATTGGGCATGGTAGGCTCGTTTTAAACGCCAGGCGATGGGCTGCAAGTATAAAACATTTAGGGTACCATTACGCCCCATTAAAGAAGCTGGCACGCGGCTATGAGCGACTCAAAATTACAGCATATCGAGGAAAAACTTGCCCATTTAGAGATGGCAAACGCTCAGCTTGAAGACGAAGTGTTTCGTCAGCAACGCGAGATTGAGACTCTGACCAGGGGACATCGTGGTCTACTAGAGCGGTTGGAACGGATGCAGGACGCGGATGATAGCAATGCTGACGGTGTGCTCGAGCGGCCGCCTCATTACTAGACGGCACAGCGAGAGGTGATCGATGATCACCTATTTAAGAGCACTAACACCGCGGGTGAGAACGGCAATAGATCGCGCGAAAGATGCACCCATCGCATCTATCCCTGTGCTGTGACACTAGAGTAAGCGCCTGATAGGCCCTCAAATTAGGGTCCTTACATCAGAGCGTTTAACAGCAGGGCGGCTCAAAATGGGGTCGTTTGAAAGACTTCTTTGGAGAATAAAACATGGACGAGTACGGCGAGCAGCAACGGGCAGACATTGACCAAACATTTCATAGCCAACGCAGTTACGCGTTAAAGCTACGCAGCACCGACTACCGGCAGCGGCTGGAGGTGCTCGCGCGATTTGAAAAGGTTTTCAAGGCCTCTTACGCCAAAATGTATAGCGCTGCTGCAGCCGATTTTTCAAAACCGGAAGCCGAGGTCGACGCCACCGAGATTCTGCCGGTGGTGGTGGAGCTAAAACAGGTCCGCCGGCAATTGCGGCGCTGGATGAAGCCGAAAAAAGTCTTACCGACGATGATGGTCTTGGGCACTTCGTCAAAAATAGTGAGCGAACCGCGCGGCGTGTGCTTGATCGTGTCACCGTGGAACTACCCGTTTAATCTGACCTTTGGTCCGATGATACTGGCGATTGCTGCGGGTAATACGGTGATTATTAAACCCTCTGAAATGACGCCCTATATGTCGGCGGTTATCGCCGATATCGTCGAGCAGACTTTTAGATCTGAGGAAGTGGCAGTGTTTCAGGGGCCGCCAGATACGTCTAGTCATCTGACCAGTCTGCCGTTTGATCACATTTTCTTTACTGGCAGTCCTCGTGTTGGGCGTCATGTTATGGCGGCTGCAGCGCAGAATTTAACCTCGGTAACCCTCGAATTGGGCGGTAAAAGCCCGGTCATCGTCGACGCTAAGGCACCGTTAAAAAGGGCCGCCGACGCGATTGTATTCGGTAAGTTTTGCAATAACGGCCAGACCTGCATAGCGCCGGATTACCTGTACGTCGAAGCGTCGGTGAAGCAGGCATTTATTGCAGAATTGAAAGTGAGTATCGCCAAGCAGTACGGCAGTATCGACGACTTGGCATCGAACACCGACTATTGTCGCATCGTTAATGATGCGCACTTCACGCGGTTGGAGGGCCTGCTTGACGACGCGCTTGAGCAGGGTGCGGAAATATTAGCAGGCGGCACCCGAGTTCGCGAAGGGCGCTTAATCGAACCGACGCTCCTGGAGGGCATGGACGATTCGGCGGCGATTATGCAGGAAGAGATTTTCGGCCCGCTGCTACCAATTATCGAATACAGTGATCTCGATGAAGTGATTGCTGAGATTAACCGCCGACCCAAACCATTGGCGCTGTATATCTTCAGTCGCGACCGCGCGATGCAAGACAAAGTAATCCAGCAAACTAGCGCCGGCGATACTTGCATCAATCAGATCGCTCTGCATTTTATGCATCCGAATTTACCATTTGGTGGAGTCAACAACAGCGGTTTGGGAAAAACCGGCGGCCAATGGGGTTTTGACGCGTTTTCTCATCAGCGCAGCGTGTTGAACGACAAATTCAGTTCCACGGCGATGATTCAGCCGCCCTATACCTCGCGCGTTCGCGGGATGATCAAGACTGCTGTGAAGTTTTTTTCCTAGGCATTTTGGCTCGCGCACGCGGGTGAGTGGCCATCCGGTGTGTATTTGGTTGCGATGCTGGCGATCGCAAGGCCTAGAGCAGACCTTGCGGTAACAAATGGCTAGCCTTTGATCGCCACTAGCGAGCAGAAGTTATAACACTGGAACCAAATGGTGGCGGACTCAAAGCCAACGCTCTGCAGCCTGTCAATATGCTGCTCACGGGTTTCTGGAATCAAAACATCTTCGATCGCTTCGCGCTTTTGGCTGATTTCTAGGTCGCTATAGCCTTGGGCGCGTTTGAATTGATGGTGCAGATCAACCATCAATGCATCGAGCGGTGCGGGTTGTATGCGTATCTTTTCCGAAATTACCAAGCAGCCACCAGGGTTGAGCCCACGATAAATATTGGCGAGGAGCGCCGAGCGTTTGTTCGGGTCTACAAACTGCAGGGTAAAGTTCAGCACCACCATCGAGGCATTTTCGATCGCAGCGTCACAGATGTCGCCCTCGATCAGAGTGATCGGCACCGCAGGCTTAAAGTGCTCGATCGCCGCGCGACAGCGGCTGAGCATCGCTGGCGCGTTGTCGATTGCAATGATCCGGGTGTTGCTTGCGGTCACGGTCTTGGCAATCGCCAAACTGGTCGCGCCGAGCGAACAGCCGAGGTCGTAACAGTTAGAATCGGCGCACACAAAACGCTCAGCCAAGTCGCCGCAGTGCTGAACAATGCTCTGATAGCCGGGCACCGATCGGCTAATCATATCTGGAAAGACCTCGGCGACGCGATCGTCGAAGATAAATTTTCCGACCGCGCCCAGTGATTCGGCGAACAGCTGATCGCGCCTTTTACTCGGCATGGAGGGCGCCGGGTTGGCGAGCGCTATCCATTCGGGTGCTAGACATCGCGCATTTCCATGCCGGTCTGAGCACCCAGATCAGAATTAGTGATGACCGCCCCAAAGGCTTTTTCGGGTCGTAGATAGGTCGCTGCTACGCGTTTCAAATCCTCTCTCGATACGCCTAGAATGCGCCGGCGAAAGTCCGTTAGAGAGATCTTGTCGCGACCATTGAGTTCGCCGTGAAACGCCGATATAGCCTCGCCGGCCGGCGAGGCTGGTTTATCTAGATTACCGATGACGCCGAGAACCGCTTCCTCGATTTTGTCGTCTTCCAGTGGGTCTTCGAGCAGCCATTGGATCGAGGCATCGAAGTCCTGCAAAGTGCCTTCAATGCGTGGGTCGCGATAAGAAAAAAATCGAAATGCGCCGCTCTGATTGTCCTGCGATGCACCACCACCATAGGCACCGCCTTGCTCCCTGATCTTGCGATGCAAAAAGCCATTGCGCAACACGCCACCGAGCACGGTGAGCGCCGCCGCATCTGGGTGGGTCGAGGCAACGGTAGGGTAGGCTTTGGCACAAAAGCTTACCTGAGTATTGGTGGCCCAACACTGGCTTTTGGCGTCGAGGGCGGGGCGATAGTCGATTTGACTGTCGGCCATGGTAGTTCGCACTGGATTGTGGCGATCGGCAAACACACCTTCCATCTGCTCGCTAAAGCTGTCGATCCTATGCTCTTCGGCCACCAACACGAATTGGCGAGGTTGCTGCAGTACCAGTTGATGAATCGCTTGTAACTGAGCTCCCAGAGCGGTCAATTGCTGGCTATCGTCAATACTTTGGTCCAGCGTTTTGATCCATGTCAGCGCGCTCAAGCCGCTCCATCGTTGATTCAAGTGAGCGCTTGGAGACAGTCCACTAGCAGCGGCGGTCATGGCCAGGACATGGCCGTTGCCAACGATCGAGGCTTCTTTGTGATTGCGGATTTGAGCGACCAGTTCCCGCAGGCGGGGTAGTTCGTCAAAACGCACATGCTCGAGTGATTGCTGAAGTAATTCGCTCATTGCCAGTTGATTACGGGCCAAGCCCTTGACAGAAAAACACAGGTTGCCGCGCAGGAGTTCGAGGTCCGCCTTATCGGAGCGCACCGATGCAGAGGCTGAGTAGTTACCAACAATGCCCGCCTGCCAAAGTTGGGTCTGTTGATAATCGCGCTCGCCGACCCCGAGTTGGGTCGCGCAGGCGGTGTACAGGGGCAGCAAGTCGAGTTGGGCATCGTCGAACGCAGGAAAGGGAATGATAACTTGCTGGTACACCAGACCGTTGGTTCCGGCAGCGTAGGCGGTGAGAGGAATACGCGTGGACGAGATGGGATGCTTTTCGGCGTAGGCGATATGTTCGGGCACATCGGCAATACCCACTCGGGGTAACATGTCCATGTTCTCGTCGGCCTCCTGACGCTGTTTAAGCGCCTGAGCACGCTCTACGATGGCAAGTTTTTCCGAATCATCGAGGGTTTCTTGAAGGTTAATAAGGCGGTCTTTTTCGACCTTTTCGCGGCGCTTGCCGAGTTCGCTATCGGGTGCCATCACCAAACGTACGCGATGTGGGTTGTCGAGGAGTAGGCGGCGGGCCAATGATTTGATGAAATTTGGGTCCTGTATTTGGCGATGCAATTTTTCTAATACCGGGTCCAGATCGAGTAATCCCATTGGATCGCCGCGATGAGTGGCGCTGGTTAGAGCGGTCAGAGTCAAACTGAGGCCATAGGGGTAGCCGCCCCCGGAGATCTCACGCTGTTGCAGTTCCAACTGATGAAGGCTTGCCGCCACCTGCTCGAGGGGTAGACCCTTATCGGCGACCGTTTGCACCACTGCGAGCACCATGTTTTCAATCATATCGGCGTGGACTGTCTCCGATCCCTCAACGCCGCAGGCAAAGCACAGTTGCTTCTGAGAATCTTCGAGGCCACACATCGGCGAGGGCGACGTTGCTAAATCGGTACTCTCCAGGGCCTGCATCAACGGCGAACCGCTATTGTCGAGGAGAACGCTGGCCAATAGGCGCGCCTCCATGGTGGCTTCTAAGTCGGTTGAGTCACCGAGTAGCCAGGCCATGACGATATGGGTTTTTTGATCGTCGGATTCGGTCTCGTCGCTGGCGTAGGGCTCGGCAAAATATTGTGGCTCGCTGTAGCGTTGTTCGTCAGCTACCGCAATGTGGCAGTCTAGGCGCTGAAACCGCTGCAATGCGAGGTCTTGAAACCTGGCCTGATGATCGGCCGCGGGAATGTCGCCAAAGGTCAAAAAGATCGCATTGCTCGGGTGGTAGTGCACCCGGTAAAAATCCAAAAACTGCTCATAGCTAAGGTCGGGGATGTGTGCTGGATCGCCGCCGCTGTTGAAGTGATAGGTGTTAGTTGGGTATAGGTATTTACTCAGCGTCTGCCAGAGGGTCGAGTTAATCGAGCTCATAGCGCCCTTCATTTCATTAAACACTATGCCTTTAAAGGTTAATGGTGAGGAACTGTCGTCGGCATCGGCGAATTCAAGGCGATGTCCCTCCTGAGCAAAATCCAACGGGTCGAGACGCGCGAAAAAAACTGAATCTAGATAAACTTCGAGTAAGTTATTAAAGTCTTTTACGTTTTGGCTAGCAAATGGGTAGGCCGTCCAGTCTGAACTGGTGAAGGCGTTCATGAAGGTGTTTAGCGAGCGACGAATCATCATAAAAAACGGATCGCGAACCGGGTACTTTTCACTACCGCAGAGTGCTGTGTGTTCGAGAATATGCGCGACTCCCGTGGAGTCCATAGGCACGGTGCGCAACGCCACCATAAAGACGTTTTCCTTGTTGTCGGCCTGCAGGTGGATGTGTTGAGCGCCGGTCTCGAGGTGTCGATATTCTGCAAAGCTCAAATTCAGCGAGTCGATGTCTTGAACTCGCACGAGTTCAAATGCGGGGTGTGCGGCATGCGGCATGGTCGGTGTGTACTCCTCTAATTGTGTGGATATTCCATGTGATTGCGTGGTCACTAGGCTTTCGCGAGGTGGATTACTCGGTGGCAGTGTCATACTCAGAAAACGCCGGTCTAGGCCTACAACTGGAGGGTATTCTACGCCAACTCATTACCCACAACTACCCTGACTATTGGGCTACGGATTATCGCCTTTGATGCGGCAATTTTGGTGGTAAAGCGTCCCGGTGTCGAGTTACTTTTTGGTTGACTGCTGCAACCGGTACTCAATTGGCGTGAGTCCTTCCCAACGTTTAAAGGCGCGATAAAACGTGCTAGGTTCCGAAAAACCAGTCAGATAGACAACTTCCGAGATGCTGGTCTCGCTGTTGGCGAGAAGGCGCTTGGCTAGCGCACGACGATAATTGTTGATTTCGTTTTGAAAACTGGTGCCAGCCGATTGCAACTCATACCGCAATTGACGCGGTGCCATACCCAGTTGCGAGGCGATTTTATCGAGGGAGCATTCGCGTGCTTCTAGCGCGCTGGCGAGTGCCTCGCGAAGCGTCTTAACGAGATCGAGCTGTTGAAGTTTAGCTAAGTGTTGGTCGGCGGCGATAATTTGCAAGTTAAACAACTCGGGTTGAGCATGCATCGATCGGTAGGACAGCAGCGACTTGTCAAAATACAATTTAAACGCCCGTTCGTTGAACTCTACAGGGCAGTTAAAAATCCGTTGATATTCTGACATGGGGGCGTTGGGGGCGTGACTAAAGGTCACCTTAGAGGCTTGAAAAGTGCCGTCGGTAACGCTTTGAAATAACCTCACCAAACCGATAACCATGGCCTCAGCTAAGTGTGAAGTAGCATATTTTGGCGCGCTAAAACGGCTCGTAATACAGGGCGTAGGGTTCTCGCTCAACTGGCCTTGCAGGGCGTCGCTAATCAGGCGCTGATAGTTACTCATGCGCCTTAGACCCGCACCAAATGTAGGGCTGCTCAACAGCAGATACTCAAAGATTTGGCCTTTGTAAACTGGCATTTTTTCGCCCAGATGCAAGCCTATACTGGGATCGCCAGAGTGTGCTAAAGCAGCTTCCCAGAAGCTAGGTTGGGCCGAGAATTTAGTGCGTAAATTAGCGTTGTATAGCATTGCTGGGTCGAGACCAGATTGGCGCAAGACCGCGTCGGCGTCGACGCCTAAATTGAGCAAACCTCGATAAGCCAGCCTGACGAGGGTCCCTGAGTCGGTGAGATTGTGCATGCATTTAGCAATTCGCGGTTCGTGCTATCATACACCATTGGCCGAGATGACAAAATTATTTTGTCGGATGCCAATGTCACGGTTAGCAAAGGAGAGCACTATGTCGCGCATGATGATGCCAAAATTCAACAAAAGTTCCCCGGAAAGCCCACAAAATATGGTTCTCGAACACCTGCCGAGCGTGCCTGTGTTGTTGTCCATGGCGGCTTTTCAGTCGGCATCCTTTAGGCCCGGCGACAAGTTGCCGGGGCTTACCAGTGAGGTATTATCGGTGGTCATTGACCCCGACCACGTGCAGCACTACCGTCAGGTTTGCGGCTTTTTACAGAGCCAGTATCTCCCTGAAACTTATCTGCAAATGTTAGCTTTTCCGCTACTTCTAAAGCTTATGGTTCATGACGATTTTCCAGTGAAAGTGATTGGGCTGGTGCATCTGCGCAATCGAATTACGGTGCATAAACCGATGGATCTGGCGCAAAAGTTCCGGATGCTTGCCAGTGTCGGTGATAGCCGCGTGGTGTCGGCAGGTCTGGAGTGGGATATCGATACCAAAGTCACCGTTGATGGCGAACTGATCTGGTCCAG
>DDJS01000042.1 GCA_002339165.1 Cellvibrionales bacterium UBA2618
CCGATATGACCATTCGTCTCGACCGTGCAGTCTTGGCCGGGAAAACTGTGCATTACGCAGTTGTCTTGAATATTACTGCCCTGATGCAAGTGGATACGACCGAAGTCGCCGCGCAATACGGCATTTGGGCCAACATAACACTGTGGGCCGATGATCACGTCGCCGATCAGCACTGCCGTAGGGTGAATGAAGGCATTGTCGGCGACGACGGGAATAAGGTTTTCTATCGCATAGATGGGCATGTGGATGTCACCGGTGATTTTTTGTGAAAGAAATAAATCTTCTGCGCGTTCATTTTACAGCCTAACGAAGTACTAAACACCTTTGGCGCATCAAATCGCTATTTTGAGTGATTGGCAATCGAGGTATTTGGCGCGACTGATCAGGTCAACGGGCGCTGTTGTGGCGATTGCGCGCAGGGTTTTATTAGACGCTTGAGCATAGTTTGCAGTAGGGCAAATTCTTTTACACTGAATTCTGCGCTCAGATCGGTTTGGTACTGCTCGGCCGTTTTACGTAATTCGAGGTAGGCAGCACGACCGCTGACGGTTAATTGCAAAGTTTCTTGACGTCGGTCGTCGGCATTGCGCTGGCGTTTGATAAAACGTTTCTCAGCCAACTTATGCACCGCACGGCTAATTTTGGTTTTGTGTATTTTCCCCCGCACGCCGATATCACGCGCCGTCATTTGTCCAAAAATGCCGAGATGAAATAGTACCCGCCACTCGCCGCGCAGCATACCGTAGCGCTCTTGATAGACGCGTTGGAACGACAGGCTACTCGCCTCGGCCGCCTGATTTAGCAGGTAGGGTAAAAATGCTTGCAGATCAAAATTGTTGGAGTCGGACATAACCGTTGCTTGCGCCTTGTTAGTTACAAAAGTAACTATTACACTAAGACGAAACCCATTCAAAGACAATATTTATTTTGCCGTCTTCGACATCAACCCGTGAAACGAGGTTCAATGAATGACCCAGCAGGCAGATTCACCGCAGATAATGGACACCAGTGACGTACAGCAATCGCCATTGCGCTACATGTCTGGATTCTGTAATGACTTTCAGACCGAGGCGCTACCAGATGCCTTGCCACAGGGCAGGAATAGCCCACAAAAATGCAATTATGGGCTCTATGCGGAGCAACTTTCAGGCAGCGCCTTTACCGCTCCCAGTGGCAGCAACGAGCGCACTTGGTGTTACCGCATCCGGCCCTCGGTCAGACACATGCAGGCTTTTGAGAGAGTTGAATTGCCCTATTGGCAAAGCGCACCGCGGATTGACCACAGTTTCATTAGTCTCGGCCAGTATCGTTGGGATCCCTTGCCGCATGCGGAGCAGGCGCTGACGTGGCTCACCGGCATGCGCACCATGACCACTGCAGGCGATATGAACACCCAGGTTGGCATGGCGAGCCACATTTATTTGGTCAACCATTCGATGCATGATGCGTATTTTTATTCAGCCGATTCAGAGCTTTTAGTGGTGCCTCAAGAGGGCCGATTACGCTTTGTCACTGAGCTTGGGATTATCGATCTGGCACCTTCAGAGATTGGCATTATTCCGCGCGGACTCCTCTATCGGGTCGAAGTACTGGAGGGGCCTGCTCGGGGCTTTGTCTGTGAAAATTATGGACAAAAGTTCAATTTACCTGAGCGTGGCCCGATCGGTGCCAACTGTATGGCCAATAGGCGCGACTTTAAAGTGCCGGTAGCCGCATTTGAAGACCGCGATATAGCCTCCACGGTGACCGTCAAGTGGTGTGGCCAGTTCTATCAAACCGCGATTGACCATAGTCCGTTAGACGTCGTGGCTTGGCACGGCAACTATGCGCCCTATAAGTATGACTTGAGCAGTTACTGCCCAATTGGCGCGGTCTTATTCGATCACCCGGACCCATCCATTTTTACCGTACTGACTGCGCCGTCGGGGATCGAGGGGACGGCAAATATAGACTTTGTCCTGTTCAGTGACCGCTGGCTGGTGGCCGAAGACACCTTTCGCCCGCCCTGGTATCACCGCAATGTGATGTCGGAACTGATGGGTAATATCCGTGGTCAGTACGATGCAAAGCCTCAGGGTTTTGTGCCCGGCGGTATGAGTTTGCATAATATGATGCTCCCGCATGGGCCGGATAAAAATGCCTTTGAAGGTGCTTCGACGCAAGCATTAACCCCACAAAAGCTCGAAAACACCCTGTCGTTTATGTTTGAAACGCGCTTTCCCCAGCACCTGACCCGGTTTGCCGCAGAGGAAGCGCCATTGCAGGACGACTACAGCGGGTGTTGGCGTGACTTGGAAAAGAAATTTGATGGTACACCGGGTACCAAATGACGGTTCAATATATTGACGACTAACTCAAGCATTAGGAGGCTCCTATGACATTGTTGCAAAGCTGGGTGACCTCAGCGAACCATCCGGACTGTTCGTTCCCGCTGAATAATTTACCCTGTGGCGTATTTTCGATAGCCGATGATGAACCGCGTTGCGGCGTTGCCATCGGCGATATGATTCTCGATCTGCGCGCTTGCGAGCGGGCCGGTCTCGTAGATATCGGCGGCGCTGCGTTGTTTGACGAACCCCACTGGAACAAATTGATGGCTGAGGGCTATCGGGTCTGGAATGACTTGCGCGGGCGCTTGTTGGAACTTCTCGATGCCTCCAGTACCGCGCAAGGCGAACTCGAATGCCTACTGGTGGCGCATTCTTCGGCGACGCTGCACCTGCCGTTTGAGGTCGCTGAGTACACCGATTTTTACGCTGGCAGGCATCATGCGACCAATGTCGGAACGATGTTTCGGGGTGCCGAAAATGCCTTGCCGCCAAACTGGCTACACATGCCGATCGGCTATAATGGGCGCGCGTCTTCGGTGGTGGTATCGGGTACCGACATTCGCCGTCCTTGGGGCCAACTCAAGGGTCCCAATGACAGTAAGCCTCGATTTGCGCCGAGCGCACGCTTCGATTTTGAGTTGGAACTGGGAGCCATCGTCGGCGTCGATAGTGACGTGCCGGTCGGCATCGATCGCGCGGATCAAATGATTTTTGGCTACGTGTTGTTAAACGATTGGTCCGCCAGGGATATTCAAGCTTGGGAATATCAGCCGCTGGGGCCGTTTCAAGCCAAGGCAACCGCCACCAGCGTCAGCCCGTGGATCGTTACCAAAGCGGCGTTGGAGCCCTTTCGCTGCGCTACCCCCGAGCGTGAATTTCCGTTGTTGGCACATCTTCGCGACACCACGCCTATGCTCTATGACATCGATCTGGCGGTTCAACTCGCGCCTGCAGATCGCTCGGCGACCACCATCACGCGCACTAATTACCGCGAAATGTACTACTCCTCAGCTCAGCAACTAGCCCATCACAGCAGTTCTGGCTGTCCGATGCGAACGGGCGATTTACTTGGTTCTGGGACCATTTCAGGCGCCGAAAAATATCAGCGTGGTGCCCTGCTCGAGCTTAGTTGGGGCGGTGCCGAGCCGATTACGTTAGACAGCGGCGAGAGTCGCAGTTTTCTCGAGGATGGCGATAGCGTCGTGCTGACTGGAGCCGCCCATGGGGACGGCTACACTATTGGATTTGGCGATTGTACTGGGGCTGTTCTCTCGGCTGTCGACGATCCTTATCAACCTTAAGGTAACCACTATTATGAGCAAAGTCTTCGCATCACAAGGCGATATGTCAGAGAAAAAAATTAGCTTTACCGAGGTCGGTGACGGCCTCTTTGCCTTTACTGCTGAGGGGGATCCCAACTCCGGCGTTATCATCGGTGATGACAGCGTCATGATTATCGAAGCGCAGGCGACACCAAGATTGGCCAATAAAGTGATCGAAAAGGTTCGCGAGGTGACGGATAAACCGATTTCGCATTTAGTACTAACTCATTACCATGCGGTGCGGGTGCTTGGCGCCTCGGCGTTTGAGGCGCCGCAAATTATTATGAGCGATGCTGCCCGAGCGATGGTGGTGGAGCGCGGGCAGGAGGATTGGGATAGCGAATTTCAACGTTTTCCGCGGTTGTTTGAAGGGCACGAAAGTATTCCCGGATTAACCTACCCGACGGATACCTTTAGCGATCGTATGACCGTCTATTTGGGTAAACGTCGCGTCGATCTAATGCATTTGGGGCGCGCGCACACTGCCGGCGATATCGTTATTCAGGTACCCGATCAAAATGTGATGTTTACCGGCGATATCGTCGAATACCGTAGCGCCTGTTACTGCGGCGATGGTTACTTTTCCAGTTGGGGCAAGACCCTCGATAACATCGCGGCGTTTGACGTCGATGCTATTGCCCCCGGTCGGGGTGATGCGCTAGTGGGTAAAGAAATGGTCGCGACGGCGATTGAGAGCACGCGGGATTTTGTCGCCAGTACTTATCGCCCAGCTGCGCGCGTTGCGGCTCGCAACGGGAGCCTCAAGGATGCGTGGGATGCGGTGCGCGATGAATGCGATGATAAATTTTCCGACTATGCGATCTATGAGCACTGCTTACCCTTTAACGTAGCGCGTGCCTATGACGAAGCCCGAGGCATCGAGACGCCGCGCATTTGGACCGCGCAGCGCGACCGAGAAATGTGGGACCAATTGCAGCCATGAAGCTCACCTCATTCGTAGTGTCCAGGCGCGCGATGTGAATGCGGTCTTTGACGTGCCGCTGTACCCCTATCAGCGGCACGCTGATCAAAACGCGGCAGATCCGCAACGCCATCAGGCGGTCATCGTCGGAGCCGGCCCAGTCGGCTTGGCGCTGGCCATTGATCTAGCGCAGCAGGGGATTGAAACCTTAGTCGTGGACGACAACGACAGTGTTTCATCGGGTTCACGTGCGATCTGTTTTGCCAAACGTACGCTTGAGATCAGTGATCGATTGGGTGTTGGGCAGCAGTTGGTCGACAAGGGGGTAGAGTGGCATCTAGGCAAGGTTTTTTGCGATACCCGCAAAGTCTACGAATTTAACCTGTTGGCTGAAAGCGGTCACCGCAGACCAGCTTTTATCAACTTACAACAGTACTATTTTGAGATGGCGATGCTCGAACGCGTTCGCGTGCTACAGCAACAGGGTGCGCCGTTGCAATTGCGCGGCGGCAACCAAGTTACCGCGGTGGTATCCGAGTCCGATTGTGTCCGCGTACAATTGACTACACCCGACGGTGCTTACGATCTAGAAGCCGATTGGCTGATTGCCTGCGACGGCGCCAATAGTCCGGTGCGGCATGCCTTGGGTCTCGACTTTGTCGGCCGCGTCTTCGAGGACAATTTTTTGATAGCGGATGTCGTCATGGATGCCAATTTTCCGATCGAGCGTTGGTTTTGGTTCGACCCGCCATTCAATCGCGGCCAGTCAGCGTTGTTGCACAAGCAACCGGACAATGTCTGGCGCATCGATTTGCAACTGGGTTGGGACATTGATCGCGACGCGGAGAAACAACCTGAAAAAGTCCGTCAGCGCCTCGAGGCGATGCTCGGCGGCGATATCGATTTTCAATTAGAGTGGGTATCTATTTATACGTTTCAGTGCCGAAGAATGGAAAAATTTCGCCATGGGCGAGTTATTTTTGCCGGTGACAGCGCGCATCAGGTGAGTCCATTTGGGGCGCGTGGTGCCAACAGCGGGGTTCAGGATGCGGACAATCTCGGCTGGAAACTCAAGGCCGTTATCGATGGCAGTGCGCCCCGAGAACTGATCGATAGCTACGACAGCGAACGTATTTATGGGGCCGATGAAAACATCCGTAACTCGACGCAATCGACCGATTTTATCACTCCAAAATCGACCCTGAGTCGACTATTTCGCGATGCCGTTTTGGATCTTGCCGAGCATTATTCGTTTGCGCGCGGCTTGGTTAATTCTGGGCGTCTGAGCGTCCCCTGCGTGTACGACGACTCGCCATTAAATACGCCCGATGGGATGATCGACGGACCATCGCGCACGCGCCCCGGCGCACCTTGTCCAGATTTGGCCTTGAGCGATGGTTACTTGTTACAGCGTTTGGGTGGGAGTTTTACGTTGCTATTGTTAAATATTGATCGATCGACTGCGGTCGATGATATTGATGGCGCTTTAAAACGGCTAGTTTTGGACTCCAGTAAGGATTCGACAGGTGCCCTAAATGAACGCTATTTAGGGTCGGCCAAGCAAGCGGTCTACCTGATTCGACCCGATCAACACATTGCCGCGCGCTGGTCGACTTTTGAGCCAGACGCAATTCGCCGAGCGCTTTCCAGAGCCCTAGCCGGAGGACCTGCGAGATGACTTTGATTTTAAGCCCTAACATGACCCAACCAGACCCATTTTATGCGGCCTTGCTGTCGGCCCATGAGGGTCTCAGTGATGCCGAAAGTCAGTCTTACAATGCTCGACTTGTGCTCATTTTGGCCAACCATATTGGCGATTTTAAGGTGTTGTCGCAAGTGCTCGATGCCGCCAAGGTAGGCTCTCTAGGTGACGATTCATGAGTGATACGGTGCTCTATGATTACTGGCGGTCCTCTGCCAGTTACCGTGTACGTATAGCACTGAACCTCGGAAATACGCCCTATCGCTCGCTGAGTATCGATCTGGTTAGTGGTCAACATCGGCTGCCGGATCACCTATCCCGCAATCCACAGGGTTTTGTACCGGTGTTAGATATCGATGGTCAGCGGCTGACCCAGTCATTGGCCATTTTAGAGTACCTCGACGAGACGCGTGATCTTGGTTTACTGCCTCAGGATGCCATGGCGCGCGCTAGAGTGCGCGCGTTGGCGCAGCTGTTGGCGGTCGATGTACACCCGGTATGCAATCTTTCGGTGGTTCGATACGCGATCGATCAGATGGCCGATGAAAGTTTGCGTGATCGTTGGATGGGGCGTTTTATCGGCGCTGGTTTGACTGCCTTTGAAGCGACCTTAGGGAACTTTGAAAGCGCGCGGTTTTGTACAGGGATGACACCGAGTTTGGCGGATATTTGCCTCATCCCGCAGTTGTACAATGCGCGCAGATGGCAAGTTGATTATAGTCAACTTGCCAAAATTTGCGCTGTCGAAAAGGCCTGTAAAAGTCATCCAGCCTTTATTGCGGGCCACCCCGATCAAGCCCGGTCGTCGCCTGTAAACGGTTGATTAAATCCGCTAGCTAGCGGATTATTTTTGGTCGTAATCGATGGTCACCCGATCGCTGACCGGGTGTGCTTGGCAGGTGAGAATAAAGCCTGCGGCGACCTCTTCATCACTCAGAGAATAGTTGAGATCCATCTCCACCTCGCCCTCCATTACTTTGGCTTTACAGGTCGAACAAACGCCGCCTTTGCAGGCAAAAGGTAAGTCCCGGCGGATTTTTAGCGCGGCATCAAGCACAGTTTCGCCGCCGCGAGCCAAATTTAACTGGGTTCCCTTACCATCGATCATGACCAACACTTGACTGATATGTTGCTGTTCAGCTTGGCTGACCGATTGTTTGGTCTTTCGAACGAGATTTTTGAGGTCGTCCGGCGCGCCAAAAAGCTCGCTGTGGACATGCTTTTTCTCGACACCGGCATCGATAAAGGCGTCTTTGGCGGACATCACCATCTCGAATGGGCCGCACAAAAATACATCATCAATGTCATTGGCATCGATCAGTAAATCGAGAAAGCGATCTATCTTTTGCCCATCGATGCGGCCAGTGAGCAGCTCTGCGTTTTGTATCTCGCGACTCAATACATGGAATACTTGCAGTCGTTGTGGGTAGCGGTTTTTTAGTGCCTCGATATCCTCTAAAAACATAATAGTGTCAGTGCTTTGATTACCATAAATCAACGTAAAATGGCTCGCCGATTCAGTCTCTAAAGTGGTTTTTAAAATGGATAAAATCGGGGTTATTCCACTCCCAGCAGCCACGCCGACGAAGTTGCGCTGCGCGTTGGGATCGAGCTCGACAAAAAAATTCCCAGTCGGCGGCAATACATCCAATTTATCGCCGACCTTTAGTTGGCTGTTGGCCCAACCGGAAAACACGCCATTCTCAACGTGTTTGATACCGACCCGCAGTTCAGAGTCATCGACGCTGCTGCAGATCGAATAACTACGGCGCACTTCTGCGCCATTCAGACGCTTAACAAAGGTTAGATTTTGACCCTGCTTATAGCGGTATTTTGCGCGCAGTTCTTCGGCTACCTGCACGGCGACGATAACGGAGTCTCGTGTCGCCTCGACAACACGTGTAACAATTGCTTCATCAACCATGGGATGCGCCTAGATGGGCTTGAAATAGTCAAAGGGTTCGAGGCAATCCGCGCATTGCCAAAAGGATTTACAGGCGGTAGAGCCGAAGTGACTGACTAGCTTGGTGTTAAAAGAGCAGCAGATCGGGCAGGCCACGATGACGGTAACGTGGGGGTCGCCTTGTGAATCGTCCAGCAAGCTCGTTTTACAGGGCGGCGCGATACCGTATTGGCGGAGTTTTTCTTTTGCTTCATCGCTCATCCAATCGGTGGTCCAAGCGGGTGATAGTACCAGTGCGACCTGCGTCGACGGATAGTTGTGTTCCGCCAGCACCTTGGTGATGTCATCGGTAATTTGGTCGATCGCCGGACATCCGGAGTAGGTCGGAGTAATCGTCACTACGACCGAATCCCCCTTGATCTCGACACCGCGCAAGATACCCATTTCATTGATCGTCAACGCAGGGATTTCAGGGTCGGTGACGGTGTCCAGTATGCTGCGTATATGGGACAGGACGCTGTCGGTATTGTGGCTATTTATTGGCATGACGTTTTAATTACCACTGGTGGTTGGGCATGCTGCGCGGCAGTGCTTGCATTTCTAGCAAAAGATCATCTAGGTGCTCGGTATGCTGACCTTGGCGGCCACCTACGATGGCCTTAACGTCGATCGGTTTGCTCAACGTGGCGTTGGCCAACAGCGCCGATACTTGAGATTCCCACGCAGACTGCAGCGCACGCAGATCGACACCTACATCGATTTCGAGCATGCGCTGGTCTAGTTCATCGGCGATGAACATTTCTGCGATAAATGGCCACACCGCGGTGATTGCATCTTGCATGCGCCGGTGGCTGACCTCGGTGCCATCGCCCAAGCGCTTGACCCACATCGAGCTGTGGCGGACATGATACCGGGCCTCTTTGACAGACTTGGCGGCAATCGCGGCGAGGGTAGTGTCGTTCGATGCGGTCAATTGCTCGAGAAAGGGCAGGTGCCATGCGTCATAGCAATACTGGCGAGCGATGGTGTCGGCAAAGTCGCCATTCGGTTGCTCCACTAAGAGTAGGTTAGACCATTCGTGCGGGTCGCGTAAAAACGCCAGATCGTTCTCATCAACGGGTCGGTCGAATAGACTTGCTGAGTATTGGTAGAGCGATCGAGCTTGACCGATTAAATCTAAGCCGATATTGGTAAGGCCGATGTCTTCCTCTAACTCGGGGCCACGCGCCGCCCATTGGCACAGGCGTTGGCATAGTACCATCGAGTTATCCGCTTGGCGCAGCGTGTACGCATAGAGGTCGTTTTTGGTCGGAGCTAGTGGAGTACTCACATGTGTTCCAATTCGTCGGGTAAAGAATAAAACGTGGGATGTCGATAAACCTTGTCTTCTGCCGGATCAAACAAGGTTTCTTTATCGTCGGGATCCGAGGCAACAATCTGGTTGGATGGCACTACCCATATGCTCACACCCTCAGATCGACGAGTATACAGATCGCGGGCATTTTGCAGTGCCATTTCGGCGTCTGCGGCGCGCAGACTGCCAGCATGCTTGTGGTCGATGCCACGGTTACTGCGGATAAATACCTCCCACAGCGGGTAGCCTTTTTTGTGCGTCATATAAATCGCCTAGGTCGTCTTGACACGGATCTTATGCGGCCTTGGAAAGGGCGGCCTCGGCGTGTTTCTTGGCGTATGCGATAGCGGCATCACGCACCCACTGACCGTTTTCGTGGGCTTCTCGCCGGTTGCTCACTCGCTCTTTGTTGCAGGGGCCATTGCCGCGAATAACCTCGAAAAATTCTTCCCAATCTGGTTCACCATAGGTGTAGTGACCAGTTTTTTCGTTCCAACTAAGATCCTTGTCGGGAATCGTTAAACCGAGGATGTTGGCCTGGGGCACAGCGATATCGACAAACTTCTGTCGGAGCTCATCATTTGAGAATAATTTAATTTTCCACTTCAACGACAATTCGGAGTTGGGAGATTGATCATCGCGCGGTCCAAACATCATAATTGCCGGCCACCACCAACGGTTGAGAGCGTCTTGCGCCATTTGCTTTTGTTTGGCGCTGCCGTTACTCAGCGTCAGCATGATTTCGTAGCCCTGGCGTTGGTGAAAGCTCTCCTCTTTACAGATTCTTACCATGGCCCGCGCATAGGGCCCGTAAGATGTGCGGCACAGTGGCACCTGATTGCAGATAGCGGCACCATCGACCAGCCATCCGATGGCGCCCATGTCGGCCCAGCAAGGGGTTGGATAATTAAAAATGCTCGAGTATTTCATTTTACCATTATTGAGCTTTTCCAACATATCGGTACGATCGGCGCCCAGTGTTTCGGCTGCGCTGTATAAGTACAGGCCATGCCCCGCTTCGTCCTGGACTTTTGACATCAAAATAGCTTTGCGCTTTAAGCTGGGTGCACGAGTAATCCAGTTTCCCTCGGGTTGCATGCCAATTATTTCTGAATGCGCATGTTGCCCTATCTGTCGAATTAGCGTTTTACGATAGTCATCGGGCATCCAATCACGCGGCTCGATTTTAGCGCCCATGGCCAGAAGTTCTTCGAATTTGACCTCATTTTCTGAAAGAGTCGGACTGTTTTCGGTGACTGTCATGATATACCTCGCTTATTGCAGACGATTGGCAACGCCCGTGAGGACGTCATATTGAGCACAAATTTGGCCATTTTGGTTGATGATCGTGGTGTCCCAGCGCACCTCCCCCCAAATTTCTGTTAGTCGATCTTTTTTCTGTTTGCAGGTGAACTGTACCTGAATAATATCGCCGGGGTATACCGGCGTCTGAAATGACAAATTCTCGAGTCCGGTGTTGGCCAGAACCGGCCCTTCGCCGGGCCACACAAAAAGTCCAGCGGCTGCCGAAATCAGCAGGTAGCCATGGGCTACGCGGCCATCAAAAAATGGATTTCGAAGCGCCGCTTGATGATCCATGTGGGCGTAGAATTTATCGCCCGTCAACTCGGCAAATGCCTCGATGTCCTCGAGCGTTATTTCACGTTTATCCGTGACCACGGTATCGCCAATTTCGATCTCTTCAAAATGCTTTTTAAATGGATGAATGTCGCTTATTTTACGCGTAGCGCCTTGCATGTGGGTGCGAGTTATCGCGCTTAGCATGTCCGGAGATCCTTGCAGCGCTGTGCGTTGCATGTAGTGTTTTACACCGCGCACACCGCCTAATTCTTCGCCACCACCGGCGCGGCCGGGCCCACCATGAATCAATTGTGGCAGCGGAGAGCCGTGCCCAGTAGACTCTTTGGCGCAGGCACGGTTGAGCACCAGCACGCGGCCATGATGGGGTGCCATGCCTAGGGTGAGTTGGCGAGCGACATCGGCACTGTTGGTGATCAATGAACCAACTAGGCTGCCCCTGCCGCGCGCGGCGAGCGCCACTGCATGTTCATTATCGACGTAGGGGATAATAGTGCTAATCGGCCCAAAGGCCTCGATTTCATGCGCGCTACTCTGATCTGGATTGTCAGCTAACATGACCACTGGGCTCATAAATGAGCCCGTATCTGCACTAGCATCAATTGGCGAGACTTGGTCTGGATCGCCAAAAATGAGTCGATTGTCGCAACGCAATTGTTGCACCGCACTGCGAACATCACGGCGCTGGCGTTGACCTGCAAGGGCGCCCATTCGCACAGATTCGTTGTCTGGGTTTCCCACCGTGATTTTGCCAAGTTTATCGCACAGCGCCTGAGTCACTGCATCGACTCTGTTGTCAGGCACAATGGCACGCCGTATTGCGGTACATTTTTGACCGGCCTTGGTCGTCATTTCTTGTACAATCTCATGGATAAATAAATCGAATTCAACGCTGTCAGGCTCGACATCACTGCCCAAAATACAACAGTTTAAAGAGTCTGCCTCCATCACAAAACGGGTACATTGTTTGGCGATCACTGGGTGCTGTTTTAGTTTAATGCCGGTTGCGGCCGAACCGGTAAAGCTAACTATATCTTCGTAGGTTAGATGGTTGAGCAGATCGCCAACATCGCCACAAATTAGCTGAATAGCGCCGGCTGGCAGTATCTCTGACTCAACCATATGCTGCACCATAAGCTCGGTAAGAAACGCTGTTTGACCGCCGGGCTTGATGATACAAGGCACACCCGCGACGAGGGCAGGGGCCAGTTTTTCTAACATTCCCCAACAGGGAAAATTGTAGGCATTGATATGCACCGCAACCCCGCGAACGGGTGTGTAAATATGCTGTCCAGTAAAGGTGCCGTTGCGCGATAGGTTTTCCTGCTTACCATCGATATAGATTGTGCTGTTCGGCATTTCGATGCGCGCTTTGCTGGAGATTGAAAACAGTGTGCCAATGCCCCCTTCGATATCTATCCACGAGTCGCCGCGGGTCGCGCCAGTTGCTTTGGAACACTCATAAAATAGTTCTTTGCGCTCCATGAGATAAACGCCGAGTTGCTTGAGCATCAGCGCGCGTTGATGAAATGTCATTTTTTGTAGCGCGGGATTACCTACCTGCCTGGCGTAGTTAACCATGTCTTGAAAATCGAGACCGCTGCTGGATATTTCAGCAACTGGCTCGCCGGAGATGGCACTGTCGAGTATCACACCGCTCTCAGGCGATTGATACCAGTGATCCATGGCAAAGTTTTGAAGTTTCATAAATTACATTCTCTGGAGTTTCGCTGCTGGCACTTTAACATTGTGCTGCGCTGTTTAGGCGAGGACAATTAGCATCCTCGCAAGTTCATCAGCAACATGGTATTCACGATTGGTTTAATATGATACAAAAATATCACAAAAAGTTAAAAAATGGTATCAATAAAAGTTTTCTTGGATTATTCTTGGTACACAATAAACGTTACTGATTTGGGTACTTTAAAGCTTTTTCCGAGGGTTATGGATGGTATAGAGCAGGCTAAAAAATTGCGTTGCAGTCGCGAGTTATTTGCATCCTCATTGATTTTTTAGGCGAGGATTCGAGACGAATACTGACCTCGGTTAGTCGCACACAAGCCCGTAAATCGGTTGATGTTAGCCACTGTAGAGCTCGCTAAGGTTTACTCAGTGTCGTGCGAGCTAAAACCGTTTCAGTCGTAAAGGCCTGCAACCAAAGTTACCTAAATTGAAGCCGTTATCGGCGACTGATGACGCGCGTGATGCGAAAAATAAACCTTAATAGAGGGCGGTTGGATGGATCAACAAAAATATCAAAATATCGAGTTTTCAATTGTCGGTGGTCTGGCTACATTAGTGCTTAATCGCCCGAATCGATTGAACAGTTTTAATACCGAGATGCACATCGAAGTGAAAACTGTCCTCAAGCAATTGTCGGTCAACGGTGCCGCTCGATGTTTGTTGATTACCGGTTCTGGACGGGGCTTTTGCGCCGGTCAAGATCTCAGCGATAGATCGGTCAGCGGCGGTGATCAGGTACCCGATTTGAGCGCGTCGATCCGAGATAATTACAACCCGCTGATTCGCGCCATCACCGCGCTTGAGATGCCAGTTATTTGCGCGGTCAACGGCGTCGCCGCAGGCGCCGGGGCCAATATTGCGCTGGCCTGCGACATCGTCATTGCGGGCAGGTCGGCAAGCTTTATCCAGTCGTTCAATAAATTGGGTTTGGTGCCTGATTCTGGAGGCACCTGGATGTTACCGCGGCTCATAGGGCATGCGCGGGCAATGCGGCTGTGTTTGCTGGGAGAGAAGGTCAGCGCAGCTAAGGCACTCGAAATGGGCATGATTTCAGAGGTCGTCGAGGATGATGATTTGTTGACCAGCGCTTCTGATATGGGTCGGCAGTTGGCGAATGCGCCGACTCTGGGTCTTGCACTCATAAAGCGAGCCCTTCTCGTGTCCGGTTGCCACAGCTTGGATCAGCAACTCGATTTAGAATGTGAATTACAGGGCGTCGCCGGGCGAAGTAACGACTACAGAGAGGGCGTCAGTGCATTCATGGAAAAGCGCTTACCGAAATACCAAGGGTGTTAGTGCAGATGTTATCAAGTCTGTCATTCACAGTCGTCGGTGATACCCGCGAGGCCGCACTAGACAATAATGTGCAAGCGGCGGTGATTGGTGTCGGCACCGGCGATGCAGGCATCGCTCAAGCGGTTGCTGCCTATAGATGTACTCGGTAGGCAAGTCTTTTGGAGTGGCAGTATGCTGAACAATGAGCCCTGATACCGCTACCCACCCAAGAGCAGGCGAATTGCGCGGTGGATTTGGCTATAGGCGGGCGTTGCTTATCCGCCCGAGCCATTGCCTGGGGACGTTTTCTCGGTGTGGATTATAGTGTTCGAGTGTTGGGGACTATTAAGCCTGACTACGAGGTTCGACTATGGCAAAGAGCGTTACCGCATGTCACCGTTATCGATGGATAAATGCCATCGATGGCGATTGAAAATATCTCTTGAGGAGAGGATGGTTTGAGCAAGGTTGAGGATCTCACTACGCAACAGATTGCCGAGCAGGCCTCTGCTGCGATGCACAGCACTGACCAGTGCTCGCAAGCAATGGGCATGCAGATTGTCGCGGTTGGGCCGGGGTGTGCCAATGTCGAAATGGCTGTGCGTGAGGATTTTGTCAACGGACAAGGATACTGTCATGGCGGTATCATCACTTGTCTTGCCGATACGGCTTTCGCTCACGCGTGCAATTCTTATAATCGCCGAACCGTAGCGCAGGGCTTGTCGATTGAATTTGTCGGCTCCGCGATCCTAGACGATCGACTCACGGCTGTCGCTTCGGAACAATCGCGTGGCAGACAAACCGGCGTTTATCAAGTGCTGGTTTACAAGGCCTGCGGTAAGCTAATCGCTCTGTTGACTGGAAAGTCCTTTGAACGTGGCGGCACTCTGACCGCAGAAATCTGACCAGCCTGTGGAAGCACTATGACACCAGCCTATATTTGTGACGCAATACGCACACCGATTGGCCGCTATGGCGGAAGCTTGGCATCGATACGTGCCGATGACCTTGCGGCATTGCCGATAGCGGCGCTGATCGCCAGAAACCCGAACGTCGATTGGCGCGCTGTCGACGATTTGATTTATGGGTGTGCGAATCAGGCGGGCGAGGACAATCGCAACGTTGCACGGATGGCCGCGCTGCTTGCTGGCCTGCCGGTTGAGGTCGCAGCCACCACCGTCAATCGATTGTGCGGTTCGGGTATGGATGCTGTGAGCATCGCCGCGCGAGCGATCAAAGCGGGGGAAGCACATATGATGATCGCCGGAGGCGTAGAGTCTATGTCGCGCGCACCGTTGGTGATGGGCAAAGCCGAGGGTGCTTTTGGACGCAACCAAACGCTTTACGATACCACGATGGGGTGGCGTTTTATCAATCAAAAATTGGCTGAACAGTACGGTGTTGAATCGATGCCCGAGACCGCTGAAAACGTCGCCGAACAATTCTCCATCGGCAGAGAGGATCAGGATAAATACGCCCGTGCCAGTCAAGGCAGGGCGGCGGCCGCGCAGGCAAGCGGTTTCTTTGCTGATGAAATATTGCCAGTGACCCTAATTCAGCGCAAAAAACCACCGCGGGTGTTTGACAACGACGAGCACCTGCGCGCCGATACTACGCTGGAGGGTTTAGCTAAACTTCGTTCGCCATTTCGTCCGGGTGGCAGTGTTACCGCAGGCAATGCGTCGGGGATCAACGATGGTTCCTGTGCGTTGTTGCTGGCCTCGGAATCAGCGATGGCGGCACATAATTTGACTGCCCGCGCCCGAATTGTAGCTACCGCGGTGGTGGGTTTAGAACCGCGGATTATGGGCTGTGGCCCGGCGATGGCGGTACCTAAGGTGCTTTCACTGGCTGGACTTTCGCTGGCGGAAATGGATGTTATTGAATTAAACGAAGCCTTTGCCGCACAAGTTTTAGCAGTCACTCGAGCGCTTGATTTAGACGATCTAGATCCACGTATCAATCCCAATGGCGGCGCCATCGCGCTGGGCCATCCATTGGGTATGTCGGGGGCTCGATTGGTTACAACAGCGATCAATCAACTGCATAAAACAGGCGGGAAATATGCAATTTGTTCCATGTGCATTGGTGTCGGACAGGGCATAGCGATGATTGTAGAGCGCGTCTAGGCGCGGCTGCTCAGATTATCCATTCGTCAGATGATCGACAGTAAAGCAATAACGATGACGTTATTAACGAGATTTTAGGGAGAAATTATGACCACAAAGGCGGAGGTACCAGACCAAAATAACGCCCAGTTGGAGTCGATTGAACGCGTCAGCATTGACGAATTGAGAAGTTTACAATTGCAGCGATTGCAGTGGTCGATAAAACACGCCTATGACAATGGTGTGTTTTATCGACAAAAGTTGGATCGTGCGGGTGTGCATCCCGACGACATTCAATCGCTCGACGATCTCGCCAAGTTGCCGTTCACCGAGAAAAGCGATCTGCGCGATAATTACCCCTTTGGTATGTTTGCGGTCCCGCGTGAACAGGTTTCTCGTATTCACGCATCGAGCGGCACGACGGGCAAGCCAACCGTGGTGGGTTATTCGCGTGGAGATATTGACGATTGGGCTCATGTGGTGGCACGCAGCATTCGCGCTGCCGGCGGCCGACCGGGAGATATTCTACATAATGCCTATGGCTATGGGCTATTTACCGGAGGTATGGGCGCCCATTATGGGGCCGAAAAACTCGGTTGTACGGTGGTGCCTATGTCGGGCGGACAGACCCCCAAACAGGTACAACTGATCAATGATTTCAAACCCAGAATTATCACCGTAACACCGTCGTATTGTCTAAATTTGATCGATGAATTTGAGCGGCAAGGTCTCGATCCGAGCGCTTGTTCGTTGGAAATCGGTATTTTTGGTGCGGAACCCTGGACCAATCAGATGCGTATCGAAATAGAGGCTCGGCTCGGCATTGACGCAGTGGATATTTACGGGCTTTCAGAGGTCATGGGGCCCGGTGTGGCGCAGGAATGTGTCGACCGTAAAGATGGCCCGACCATCTGGGAAGATTATTTTTATCCCGAAGTGATCGATCCGCAGACCGGTGAGGTGCTCCCCGATGGCGAATTGGGAGAACTGGTGTTCACTTCGCTGACCAAGGAGGCGATGCCGATCCTACGCTACCGAACCAGGGATTTGACCCGGCTACTCCCGGGCACATCGAGGCCGATGCGGCGTATGGAGAAAATCACCGGGCGCTCAGACGATATGATGATTGTCCGCGGCGTCAATGTATTTCCGACGCAGATAGAAGAGCACATTTTAGCCGTCGAAGGCTTGAGCCCACACTATCAAATCGAGTTGGAAAAGCAGGGTCACCTCGATAGCATAAAAGTGCACTGCGAGTTGCAAAGCGATGATTTGGACGCCGACAGCGTCGCGGAGCGCCTGAAACAACGAATCAAGAATATGGTTGGTATCAGCGCACAGATTCATGTTCACAAACAGGGCGGTGTGCTGCGTTCAGAGGGTAAAGCACAACGTGTAATCGACTCGCGCGGAACATAACTCTGAGATTTTTAATGACTCGCCGTCTCCCGCGCGTCCAACGCACTGAGGCCGCGGGTTTTGTTTGGTTTAACATGCTGAGTTTTTGACATAGGCAAACATGATACCTGCACGAACATAGCCCCATAACTGTGGCTTGGACTCGGCGGCAATGCGCGGCATGGCCCTGTAGTGATTGATCTCCAAACACTTCCTCGCCCGTGGCGGCCGCGCCGGTATCCACTGGCGTTTTTGATCTTCGCGTGCCTGTTCGCCGCGCACAATATTTTTATCGGCGTAGATCAGTAGGGTGCTCTGGCTGAAGCTGCAGAACTCGACCGGTTGGATGAGCAGATCCAAGATTGCGGGGCGCTCCACGTTATGTTCACCGCGATCAAAGACAATATTCTCGTAGCGGGGATTGCCAATACAGCTAGCAGCCCACCAGCTTTTGTTACTCCGGCCGGTGAGCACGTCGCCAGTTTTGATGATCAGTTGCAGCTATGCATGCAATTTGGGAAAAACTATTTAGTCTTATCCCACTGAACTAGAATCTTGTAGGGCGTCGGACTTACTCCTTAGGCTTATTGCCAGATTATCCCCAGAGGATTTTTCTATCGGTTGACTCCTTGGGGAGAGGCTTAATCAAATGCCGGTCGGGACTCATTGTGTTATGAATACTTGACCATAGTGAATTTTTGTTCGTCAAAACCTGCGCGGGGAGTGCTATCATAAAAATAAACTGGAGCATCAATAAGTTCAAAAATAGCTTCTTTGTAGATCGGAAATAACGCCAATGGAAAATCAAGATCAAATACTGGATAGCATTCGCTCGAAAGTCCGTCAAAGGTTTTTGTTTGCAGCAATGACGGTTTTTTTATACGGCACCTTTGTTCTCTGTTACGTCGATGAAGGGCGGGTTTTAAACCACGTCACTGGCGATTCAGCGATTTCGGGTGGGTTGGTGTTATTTTTTGCACTCATCGTGGTATTTCTTTTTTTGGAATACATTTTTCTCACCCTCAGCAAAGACAAATAACGAGAGCCAATTCAATGCCGGTATCTTCCCGAAGTCTCTCAACAACTGCGCTCGTGCTCAAAGTGATCTTTTGCTCGTTGTCGCTGCTGCTAGCATTGGCTCCTTACCAGCTTGCATGGGCCGCGCCTGCCGTTGCTAATGAGGGACAAAGACAGCCCCTAAATACCGTAGCGATAGTGATGTTTGTGTTATTTGTTACTGCGACAATTGTCATCAGTTATTGGGCGTCTAAACGGATACAGAGCAGCAGCGATTTTTACAACGCCGGAGGCAATCTTACCGGCCTGCAAAACGGGGCGGCCATTGCGGGTGACTTTATGTCCGCCGCATCATTTTTGGGAATTACCGGTTTGGTCTTTGCGTTTGGCTTTGACGGTTTAATTTTTGCCATTGGCGCCTTTGCTGGTTGGCCGATTATGCTGTTCTTATTTGCTAAACGCGTGCGCAATATAGGTAACTATACTTTTACTGATGTCGTCTCGCGACGATTGCAGCGAACCAAAATTAGCGTGGTTGCGATAGTCGGCACCATAACCGTCGTGGTTATGTACTTGATTGCGCAAATGGTGGGTGCCGGTAAATTGATCGAACTATTATTCGGTCTTCCGTATGAAGTGGCTATTGTAACTGTCAGTACGCTAGTGATCGTTTATGTAACGTTTGGTGGCATGCTGGCAACAACTTGGGTTCAGATCATTAAAGCTATTTTACTGTTGCTGGGTGCTACCATCATTGCCTTTTTGGTCATGTCTCATGTGGATTTCAGTCTCGAGGCACTGCTCAACGGTGCGTCGGAGGTGCACCCCAAGGGGCGCGCTATTTTGGTGCCTGGCGTGTTGTTTCAAGACCCAGTTCAGGTCGCGACCATTTTAGTCGCCATGATGTTTGGTCTGTTGGGCTTGCCTCATATTCTGATGCGTCTATTTACCGTGCCGAGTATGAAAGAAGCCAAACAATCAGTGTTTTATGCGTCTTTATTCATGGCATATTTTTATATGTTATTGGTGATTATTGGCTTTGGCACGGTCTTATTTCTCTACGATAATCCCTCGGTATTTATAGACGGAAAACTCTTGGGTGGCGGGAATATGGCGGCCATTCATTTATCGAATGTCGTGGGCGGTGATCTATTAATGGGTTTTATATCGGCAGTGGCTTTCGCGACGATACTTGCTGTCGTTGCAGGACTGACGGTGTCGGGTGCAGCGGCAATATCGCATGACCTTTACGCCGGAATCATTTGTAAAGGAAACCCCGATCCTGAAAAAGAACTTAAGCTCACTCGGGCGACCAGTATCTGCATTGGTGTGATTGCGGTAGCGTTAGGCATTCTTTTTCAGAATGAAAACGTGGCTTTTCTCGCAACGATGCCCTTAGTTGTGGCGGCGTCGGTCAATTTTCCAATTTTGTTTTTATCGTTATTTTGGTCCGGAACTACGACGCGAGGCGCTATCGTGGGTGCCACAATCGGACTGATTACATCCATTGGGTTAATCGTTGTTGGCCCTCAAGTATGGGTGTCCGTGCTGGGATTCGAGTCGCCGTTGTTCCCCTACAATTATCCGGCACTGTTTACTATGCCCTTAGCGTTTATAACGATGTGGTTTTTTTCTGTGACGGATAAATCAGCTCAAGCAACGCTAGATCGAAAAGCCTATCACGAACTATTGGTTAGCTCTGAATATGGTCCAACAGACAATCGCCTGAAAACCTGATGGTAGCCGAAAGATGATAGCGGTTAGTCGACCGATCGCACGTTCGAAACATATGCTTTAGGGTTGGTCGAATGAGGCAACCACCACCCGAAGTCTAAGCGGTGCGTTGGAGAGTTTTTAATGCCGGCTGCGGCCATCTAGAAATGCGTTGTGGTTCTATGATGTACCAGCGTAATTTCGCATTGAGTGAGTGACCATGGTGCTATCCTATGGTTGGGTTAAAAATGTCAAGGAACCGACGAGTAGATTACTGTGGCCCTAGGGCTTACTCAGAAGCAGTGTTTTTGTTATAGAACAGTTCAATGACAAGTTGGATGATATCGATATCAGAGAACAGGCAGGCAGAGGATTACTCGATCCACTCAGAGTCGATTATTTTGCCTCTCATACCTCCGATCAACGCACTAGACTTTACTCTACTCTAATCCAGTATTCCTCAACGTGTCGCGAGATAACTTAGGCTCTTATACACCGAACTATTAATACACCCCATCACCGTAAAAAGTTGCCCGCCGGCACGCAGCTCGAATTTGCGTCGCAGTATTACAAGTAAATCAAAATCGAGCGGTGGTCGGCGTCACAGTTGATTAAATCGACTCTCTTTTCGACAATTTCGTAGCCATTGTCGAGACGTCTTAGCTGATGGGTGTAAGTTCCCGCGAAGAGCGTTTGCTCTTGATAGTACACAATTGCCTGAAAATTTGACTTGATTGTTATCATGGTCGCGCTGTCCGTCAGTACTCTAAAATTCCCCAACACATGCGAACAACGCAACGGATATTGCATCGAGGGCGCCAATCTGTGGCCAAAGTTTTCAACTCTGATGGCCATCATCATCTTATCTTCATACATCAGAGAGATATGATTGAGTGGGTCCTGCTGTTGCCAACTCGCCGGCAACCAATACTTGCCGTCTTCGGCAAATAAGTCGCGCCACTGCCTGAGATTGCCCTGGTCGAGTAGCTCGGCTTCAGACCAAATAAATGCTTCGATTGCGCTTAAATCGACAACTGAAAACTGCTCATCCATGGTCATCTTACTGCGCCTCATCGAGTAGGTAATCGCACCAGGCACGGTACTGATTGCGGACAGATTCATCGCTGGTGCCGGGCGCCACATGCACATTGCCGTCGGGTTCGTTACGCCCAAGATAGCGTCGCATGTCGACCCATGTGGATGCATCCGAGTGCAGTGATTGTTGCATTCGTCGATAACAATCCCAATCATCTGGACCGACCATAGAACCTGGCGAGTTGATTAACCTGGAATAGGTGATGGTCCGGTGCAGCATTTCGTCAGGTGCGCCCTTTAATTTAAAGTGCCATGTCTCTACCAGCGTTTTATCCACCGCTATAGGGCGCGCCACACGCACGATCTGGATCGCATCTTTAACGGTGAAACTTGGGTACACCGTAGTGTTGTGGCGCTGTTGCGAGAGTATCTCGGTAGTTCGCTGCTCGCCGTAAGACGCCTGCATGGCATCCATGTAGCCCGCTATCTCTGAATAAGACGAATGGATACTGCCTTTACCGCCCATAAAACAGTGGCCGTAGGGCATGGTTCTGGAGCCCATACTGTCAAAAAACTCGTAAGAGCCGCCAAACGGCGAAATAATTTCTGCCTCGCTGGGTACCGGACTGCCCTCCGGCAGAGACTCGACCACTTTGCGCGTAGCGTGGCCAACCGATGCATGCGCGACCATTGGATGGACTGCATCATTGAGGTTTTCGACAAACATCTTCCAGTTACAGTCGTGCATATAAGGTAGAGGGGCACCGGCGACTTCAACCTCGCCTTGGGGTGAACGATCGCACATGTTGTTAATGGTCAAAGCAGTGTCACCCAAAAAGGCCAACAAGTCGGGGCCCTCGGGAGATAAACAGGCAAACACAAAGCCACGGCAGGCGTCGATCCGCGCTACCGATTGCATGCTGAAACACGGGTTGTCGATGTCAAAATCGGTGTTTTCATAACCACAGGCGTGCGGCGTGGCCTGCAATTTACCGTCTAACCTATAGGTCCATCCATGGTACGGACAGCGAAACACACGCGCGCTGCCGGCGCGTTGTGTCACAACTTTCGCACCTTTGTGACCGCAGCGGTTGTACAACACCTGCACCCGATTATTTTTATCTCGCGCCATCACCACCGGTTCGAGACCCACTGTGGTAGTGATATAGTCGCCGATGTTTGCAACTTGCGATTCGTGGCCCACGTAAACCCATGCGCGCCGCCACAGGCGCTCCATTTCCAAGTCAAATATTTGTGGGTCGGTATACACATCTCGGTGCACTCGGTGCGGTTCAACTAAGCGTTGCAACTCTAGCGATGTGTAACTCATGACAATACCCCTCTTTTAGACCGATTCACGACAGGGATAATCCACCGAGACTGGCTCCCCCGCAGACAAACAAATTTTGCCCGGTGATAAATTGATTTTCTTCGCTACTAAAAAACAATACCGCGCGCGCCACATCGTCTGGCGAGCCGACGCGACCCACGGGGAGACCCTGGCCGATGCCATCGATTTTAGGGTCGCCTTCGGCAAACACCCTGTGAAACATCTCGGTCGCCTGAATAGGGCCTGGCGCGACCGAGTTCACGGTGATTCCGAAGCCACCCAGTTCAATCGCCCAGGTTCTCGCCTGAGCAATCATCGCGGCCTTGGTAGCGGCGTAGTTCGTCCGGCCATGCATGCCCTGTACAGCGCGCGTTGAGATCAACACCACCCGGCCATAGCCGTGCTGTTTCATGTTTGGCAAACAGGCTTGCAGTAAGGTGATGCCGGTCGCCAAATGTACATTGCAAAGATAGTCAAGATCGTCCAGTTGGACCTCATCGAGGGGAGCGCTGCGGATCAAGCCGGCGTTGTGCACCAGGGTATCGACGTTGTAGCTCGCGCAAATGGTGCGGGCCAGAGCCGCAGTCGCATGGCGATCGGACAGATCGATAGAAAAATTGTGCAAATTTGGCGACTCAATAACCAAAGGTCGCCGCGCAAGGTTGAGCACGCGATAGTTTATCGCCAGATAATGCTCGCAGATGGCCCGACCTATGCCACTGCTGCCGCCGGTTACTATCACTGTATGATTTGCCATAACACATTATCCTCACGGTTGGCGTGATGCCTGTAAAAGTTCACTTCCGTCGCTTTGCAGGGCATTTTTCACCGAGACCGGCATGCCTGACCGTATGCCTAAATCTTTGATGTGCACCAGCACTGTGGGCCCACAATCCAGTTTTACCGTGCCGATTCGCCAGGGTAATTGTTGCGTAAAACGAGCTTCAAGGCTGTGGTGCAAATCGCTGGCAGCGACCAATATACCTGGGTGACAGAATGCCAAGTCAGTCAACTGATCTCCCAGGCAGTGCCCGCATAGGTGTCTTTGCGGATATTGATAACGCTGGCATTCAGTGCATTGCTGTAATAACGATGGCATCATGCGCACCGCTTTAATATGGCGGCGGTGCTGCAAAGACCGCGATCGTAGTTGACCATGCCATAACCACTCACCAAGCCCGTTTTGGCGTTGGCTACCTGATTGGCTCCGCTGCGCTGCAAGATTTGCCTGAGGGTTTCAACCACGCCCAAAAAGCCGCAGCCCGCCTGACCCACAGACAGCTGACCGCCATTGGTGTTGTGCGGTAGACCACCGCCGTCAAAGGTCAGAGCGGTGCTGTTGACCCAGCGCGCAGCTTCCCCTAATGGGCAAAAGCCCAAGCCCTCCAACTGGTGCATCACGATCACCGGGTAGTCGTCGTAGGTTTGTAGACAATCTATGGCCTCGGGACCAATCCCTGCTTGGTCGTACAGGTCGTCTTTAAACTCGCACCAACCGCCTTTGATTTGAATGGCGTCTTCAGAAAAACTGTTGTAACGCTCATCAGCAGCGAGCAGTTCGGCGAATGGTAGCCCCAGAGCCTTTGCTCGTTCTACGCTGGTCACCAAGTATCCATCGGCGCCCGCGCAGGGCATCACGCAGTCGTAGAGATGCAGCGGGCCGGCGATTTTCCGGGCGTCGAGATACTCGTTGATCGACAAGGTTTTATTGCCAAACAAGGCCCCCGGATAGTAATTGGCGTTGTAGCGCTGGCTCACCGCGATCTGCCCGAAGTCGGCGCGGGTGGCGCCGTGGACATCCATATAGTGTTGGGTGATGAGTGAAAAGGGCGCGTTGGGTCCCGCCGCACCATAGGGGTAGACCGCGGCATTAGAAAACTCGCTAAAGTTACTCACCAAGTGGGCGAAACTCTGCGGGTTTGCCGTGTCGCCACCGATACAGGCGACTATTTCAGCATCGCCGGATTGAATCGCTCGGGCCGCCTTGCGCAACGCCACAACGCCGGATGCGCCGCCCACACTGACCTGCTCTAACCAGCGCAAGCGTAGGCCCAAATTTTCTACCAAACTGACGGGTGAATCGGGTGCTAACGTAAAGCTCGAAATACTCAGCCCATCGATCGCCTGTTTTTGGAGACCCGCCTCAACGATCAATTTTCGCAACGCGCTTCCAATGAACCAGTCGGCCCCCCGCGTGCTGCTGCGCTCGTAGGGCACAGTAACCGGCGCGATCACGGCAACGCCACTGTAATCAAGGACCTTGGGACTCAAATTGTCACCTTCTTTGCCGGGCGCTTTTTACCCGCGCGAAGATCCTCACACTGACCCGTTTGAAGCAATTTTTCACAGAGTATTTTGAGCTCCGCTCGTCGCGGTTTTTTCGACGCTGTAAGGGGCAACTCTGGCACCACGGCAAGGTAACCGGGGGCCTTGTAGTAGACCATTTTTGTCAGGCAAAACGACAGGATGTCGGTGGCCAAACCAACATTTTGAAGGCTGTCGCTGTTGATGACAATCAGCGCCATGACCTCTTCGCCACGAATTTCATCGGCCACTGGCGCAACCGCGACTTGCGCCACCCAAGGGTGTTGCGCGATGAAGCCCTCGACTTCGAGGCAGGAGATGTTTTCGCCACTGCGACGAATGATGTTCTTTTTACGATCGACAAAATGGTACTGACCATCCTCGCCTTGACGGGCGATATCGCCCGTATTCAAATAGCCCTGCCGCCACGTATCAGCGGTGGCCTGGGGGTCTTTGAGGTACCCATAAAAGAAACCTTTGCGCGGTGATGGTCCCTTGCGGCGCACCCATAACTCGCCGGCTTCACCCATGGGCACTTCAATACCCTGCTCGTCAACGAGCATAACATCAAGTTCTGGTGACGCTCGGCCAAAGCAACAACTGCCTACGTGGCGGGGCTCACGATTGGCTGCTATGGCGCCGCTGCAGCCGCTTTCGGTCATTGCCCAAGCCTCTACCAGAGGTATCTCAAAGCGCGCCTCAAACGGCGCCTGATGGCACGGATTGACACCAGCGCCAAAGCCAAACTTCACCTGGTGTTGAGAGTCTGATAGCTGTTGTTCCATCTGCAATAGCAGTGCCGGCATGATTCCTAAATAATGAATAATGGTCGCTTGAGTGTCACGCACCGTTGACCACCAAGAGCTCGGGTGAAAGCGCTCGAGCTGAATCAGACAACCGCCGGTCATCAGCATCGCCATCGTCGACGTGGCCATGGCGTTCATATGAAACAGCGGCAGCGGTGTCAGCAACCGCTCCGCACCAGAGGTCATTGCACACAGGCCACCGAGCGAACTGTACCACTGGCCACTGGTGATAAAGTAGTCATTGGTGAGTACACAGCCTTTCGGTTTTCCGGTACTGCCCGAGGTGTACAACACTGCGCACTCGCGGTGTAAGCCATCTGCGTCAGCTGAGAGTGGATCATGATCGATCGAGCTTGTGACCTTGGGTCGCGTCTGACCATCGGTATAAATCGGCACCGTCAGACTTTCGGCATCGATAATATTTTTTAGCATCGCGGTATGATCTGACAGGCAGGTGATCAAACAACAATCGCTGTGCCCGATAAGATGGGCTATTTCGTCGGGCATTAATTCAGCGTTTACCGGCACAACGCTCACCCCGAGTGCGTTCAAAGCAAACCAATGCACAAAAAATGCTGGACGGTTTTCTAACATTAGCGCAACCCGCTGCCCAACCCGATAGCCGGCATCCGCATAGCCATCTCGGCATTGATCAACGCGCTGTAATAATTGCCGGTATGTTAGATCGATAGAACTGTCGCTGTAGTTGGAACACGCGACTATGGGGATATGTAAAAAGTGGTTTTGTGGATATTTTTCTGCCGTTGATCGAACTAGGTCATAGAGCGTATTTTGACCATCTGGGGTTGCCATAATCCATCCTTCTTGTCGATTGCAGCAATGGTAACGGTATTTGTGTCAACAAAATAATCAATAATTAATACCTCAATTATTCGTTTTTTATATATCTCGGCGGAGTTTTGCACAAAGTGATAATGATATCGCGCAACCATTGATGCGCGGGTTCTTGGTTTACGCGAGTGTGCCACATAAGATAGTAGTGGGCGACCCAATCGGGCAGCGGCACAGGCAATATGGCTAGATCGTGCAGGGCCGCAAAGTGGTGGGCTACCCGCTCGGGCAGGCAACAAATTAAATCGGACGTTTGAACCAGATAGGGCATGTTAAAGAAGCTTGGTACTTTCATCGCATGATTGCGCCGTATGTCTTGCTGAATCAGGTATTCGTCGAGCTGCGAAACGCGACCTCCCTGTGGGTACAATACGATATGCTCGGCGCGTAAAAACTGTTGTAGGGAGAGGGTTTTATGGATGTCAGGATGGCCTCTGCGCACCAGACACCAGGCTTTTTCTTTATTTAACACGATACTGCTAAAATCGCTGTCGGTGATCGGTATATTGTCAATAACAAAATCGACTTGGCCAAAGCGCATTTTTTCGCACAGGTCGACCTCGTATTGCGGCCATACATTGATTCGAGCAGATGAACCTAGTGCTTGCAGATGTTCCAGCAGAGCTGGAATAACCGTAATGCCCCCGTAGTCGATCGATGCGATACAAAACGTTTTTTGGGTTGTCGATGGATCAAATAAATGCGACGGCGCTAGCGTCGCGCTAATTTGATTTAAAATGTCCCTGATCGGTTGCTGCAGTTCCAAGGCCTTGGGCGTGGGTCGAACGCCGCGTCCGGTTCGCACGAACAATTCATCTTTTAACACCAACCGCAAACGCGCCAAAGCGGCACTAATCGCGGGTTGGCTCATACCGATATGTGCCGCCGCGCGAGACAGGTTTTGCTCGGTGATCACTGCATCAAAAATGGTCAGTAAGTTTAAATCTACGCTGCGAAGATTCATATCTATATCCGTCGATGAAATGGTCGATCTCAGTCATAATAGCCACATAAGAGCAGCGCATCTATCGTTCTAAAACCACCGGTCCAACTACTTTGACAAATCATACCGCACACCTTGGTGACTGCAGCATTTGACGGACGCAACACAGCAGACAAAAACACGGTCGCAGTGAATTATCTGATCAACATCATTTACAGTGTGATGTGCGTGTCACACGCCGCGAGATTTCACCCCGAGTTGTTCTGTCCCACGCGGCGGGAGTGATAATCCGTGGGACTTTATGCGATGAGCTTTACCAGCTTCGGCTGCATCAGAAATGGCTGAGGGCTTGCGTTTCTGAGCTAGTATGACAGTAGCAGCCCTGCCAAATAAAACCACACAATTCTGGTTTTGAGGTTAGATGAATTTTGCTAAAAAGCTGTGCGGTTTGCGTGAGAAAAAAATCCTTTTAAGGTGTGTTGTGCTGCGTTGAGAGCACGGTTGAAATTACTGGCTAGGGCTTCTAATGGTGCATTAACCACGCTATCAATGGGGTCTGGGCAATCGCTGTGCCTGTGATTTAAACATCATCGATGATTGAACCAATTCGCTTGGACTGATTATCTGTCACCCAGCGCATTTTTTCACCTAGCACAAGGGTGGCACAGCGACATAACATGTTCGATAAAACCAGATTTAATCTAGGGGCTCAATCAACTCTTATTACTCATCAATTAAACCTCACTGTTATTACTCTTTTGCTGGCACAGTCGATACGCTTTTAGTCCTGCAAGCCTCCGAAACGACTATAGTAGCTAGATGACGCTTTGGGCAACATACCTTGCGTGGTCTGCATATTATTGCGTAAAAAAGCCATTGCCGGTTCATGGGTTAATCGGTAGAGTTTTGCGGTCAGCATTGAGGCTGCGCGTCCGGGCCAATTACCTGGCAGAACCTGATGGGGCAGATCGGTATCTTTGAGCAGGATACGGCGATACTCGTGGATCAACAGGGTGCGTATCTGAAAGGCATCTTCTGGTTGCAGTGACTTGGCGCGAGACACCGCGTTGAAGACCGGTTTAAATGTTCCAAGAAATTGATTGTATCTGGCGGCCAATTGCTCCAAAGCCCAGCAATCTTTCACCATTTCGTTTAAAACTTGATCAGACTCTATCTCATCCGTGGTGGCGCGCATGACCGCCACGCGATCGGTTAGGTGTAACTCATTTAGCGTCTCGTCCAGCGATTGCCGATTGGCGCCAGGACAGGCCATTAATCCGCTTCCTAGATTGCCGAAGCCGAGCCACTGAAGCTCGCGACGAAGCGTTTCGCGAGAGCTTTCGGCGACCGACCCAGTAAAGACCAGGGTCCACTGTCCATCCCAGTTGCACGGGCTCTCGACATAGATTCGTCGCGCGGCTTTTTCGTAGTGGCGTAACCCGTAGTCGGTAAAACTATAATAACTGCGTCGTCCGGACGGCGCCGACGTTAGCCATCCATCTTGACTGTTGCGGTAGACTGCGGTTCGTACCAACCTGCTGTTGATTCCAAAGGGTTTGAGTGCGGTGATGAGACTGCCGAGCCAAACGCTGTTGCCATGTTGCGAAATCGAGTCGCCAAATACGGTGATAATTAACGAACCACCTCGAATAGGTCGCCGAAGCCGAAAATCCTCGAGAAGTGTTTTTACAGTTTTGAGTTTTTGCATGTGTTTGCGAACTGCGGTGTTGAGCGACAGGCCGCATAGTTTACGTTGACTTGTGGCTGACGACAATCGCGCCGATTAAATCAGTCATGGCGTGTTTTTGTGGGAGAATTTTCAGTGATTGAAAGCGCGCCGCAGACCGAGAAAAATCATCTAGCTATTAGCTATGCTAAGCTAAGCGTGCTAGCTTCTCTGATTTCTTCAAACTACGCCTATTTTTGCAGCGGGTGCCGCATGAATATCCGCATATCATGGCAATATGGTATGCCTAGATTTTGGACCATACCGATGAAGTTAGACCGTATTACATTGGTGGGTATGGTGGCAATGACGGCGGTTTCGACTGACCTCTATCTCTCCGGAATACCGTTGATCGTGGCTGAGTTCAATGCCACTGAAGCCGATGGCCAACTGACACTGGGCATCTTTATGTTGGGTATTTCCCTTGGTCAACTCGTTTATGGTCCGCTGTCTGATTTTTATGGTCGCAAACCGGTACTCTATGTCGGTCTGATTGCTTATATCATAGCCAGTTTCGGCTGTGCGGTTGCGCTGAGTATGGAGCACTTGTTGTTGGCGCGACTGTTGCAGGGTCTGGCGGCTGCCTCTGGGCCGGTGCTGGCTCGAGCCATCGTGACCGATGTGTATCAGGCGCGAGATGCCGCCCGCGTCATGGCAACTCTGGCCACGTCGATGGCTTTGATCCCCTGTATAGCGCCAGTTTTTGGCAGCTGGATGCTTTATTGGTTCGATTGGCGTGTGCAGTTTTTCGCGCTCATGCTGGTTGGCTTACTCGTCCTTTTGTGCGCCACGTCACTGCCGGAGTCTCGGCCGAGACAAGCGGGCGAGCGGTTAAGTTTTGGTAAAATAACACGGCAGTTTGGGCTGTCTCTGCGCCACCCGATTTTTATGGGTTACTGCCTGATTGGTGGCGCCCAATCAGGCGCTTTGTTTTCTTGGATATCGATGTCTTCTTTTGTGGTGATCGATCAATTGGGTGTGCCGCCCGTGTATTTTGGTTATACCTTTGCCGTGGTGGTGTGCGGCTATTTGTTTGGTGCGCTGGCAAGTTCAAGAATGGTCATGAGACTCGGTATGGATCAGGTAATCATGATTGGGTTGCTCTTCGGTATCGCATCGGCATTGCTGATGCTGGTGTTGGCAATTTTATCTTTGCATAGCTTGGCCTGGGTCCTGATATCAGCCTGCGGGATATTTTTCTCCACCGGAATGATATTGTCGAATGCGCAGGTCGCTGCGATTTCAGTCTTCCCTCAGTCAGCCGGTCAAGCGTCGTCGATCTTTGGCTGCATACAAACAGGCCTGGCTGCCATCGTCGGGTCCCTTGCCAGTCAATGGTATGACCAGACGCTCATGCCGCTGGCGATTGCCCTGACCGCAATGCTGGCCCTTGCGACCTTAGGGGTGCTTAAAATTCGTGCCCTTAAAAGCGTTTAATAAACTGGTTGAACGCTCCAAATCGCACGCGATTTGATAGCCACTGCCGGGTGGGGTAGGCCGTAAAGACGGGTCTATCGCTCACTTGAATCTATCAATGATTCTCTTTGCGCGCGTGTTGGCCGCTCTGGCTTGGTCTGGGGTGTGATGCGCGCAAAAATTATTAAACTGCCTGTGCGCTGACAATCAACTCATAACTGCACAAAATCACTGAATGGGACGCGCGTTTTTCTGATACGGTGTCAAAAAAGGGTATTATGGTGTTTTCATTAGCTAAATAGTTAAGAGGAAGGGGAGTCTAACATGCATAAAAATATAACTAGATTCAGCGGTATGGTTAAAAACATTACGATTTTAGCACTGGTATTTGTCTCTTTGGGTAGCACGTCTATTCTCCATGCTCAGTCCGCGGGCTTGGAGGAAATTATTGTCACGGCAACACGCAAGTCAGAGTCTTTGCAAGATGTGGGTATGGCCATCACCTCTCTTGGAGATCAAGAAATAGAGCGTATGGGCGCCACAAATTTGTTAGATTTTGCCGTCAGAGTACCTAATTTATCGATGGCCTATGAGGCAGATGGCCGGTTTGATTCGAGTTCACCGTCGATAAGGGGCGTTTTTGGTAAGGACACTACCGGCTTTTATTTTGACGATACACCGGTCAATGCCTCGATGTTGCCTCGGGTGATGGACATTGAACGTATTGAGGTATTGCGAGGCCCTCAGGGTTCTCTATGGGGTGCCAAGTCGATGGGCGGTACCATTCGCATGATTACCAAGAAGCCGGATTTGCAGTCTAGCGACGCGCAGGTGCACGCTGTGATGTCATCGGTAAAAGAGGGTGATGAGAACTACAACGTCGATGGCGCCTTTAATATACCGATTGTCGAAGATGTTTTCGCGCTGCGGATTAATGCCTATGCAGGTTCAAACTCGGGTGTTTTTGATGATAAATATGTCGCTACCTGGACTGATTCAGGCGGTGGTGCCAGAACGAATCCGGGGGCCGATTTCGGTACGCTTGAAAATGTCGATGACGAAGACTATTGGGGTGGGCAGATCGCCGCTAAATGGGTTGTCAATGAAGATGTGGTGTTGAATCTGCGTTACATGATGCAGGAGGTCGAGGCCGATGGCTTACCCTTCGCCGACATCGATCCCGAGAGCACGACCAGACATCGCTTTTTTCAGGCAGGTGAACCCGGCACTGACGAATGGAGCATTGGCAGTGCAACGCTCAATGTAAATTTCTCATCGGGCACCTTGACGTCGACGCTGTCGAAATATCAGCGAGAGACGGACGAGACCGAAGAAGAGGCGCACTTCCTACATTTTCTCTTTGATAACGTGATTGGGATCCCCATAGACCCTCTGTACTCAATATTGAGTACCGTCGAGGATTACGACAGCACCGTGTTTGAATCCCGATTCAGCAGTGATCTCGACGGCCCATTTAATTTTACCGTCGGCGTTTTTTATTCGGATAAAACCTGGGATCATGAATATCCAAGGTCGGTCCAAACTGGCTTGGCTGATGCGGTCGATGCACTAACCGGCGCTCCTGGATTGGGTCAAGATTGTGTCGACGGATTTTGTCTCACCGACGACGATTTGATTTTTGTGACGACTACCCTGACCGATACCAAGGAGAAAGCCGTATTCGGTGAATTGACTTGGGACATCAGTGAAACTGTCTCTTTAACCGCCGGCGGTCGTTGGTATGACACCAGCATTGACGCGGTGAACTCCGCGGATGGATTTGCCAATAGCGGGCCGTCCAGTTATGACGAGTCGCAAAGCGAAAACGGTTTCAATCCGAAGGTGCTAGTTCAGGCAGCTATTAGCGAAGATTTTAACGTCTATCTCAGCGGAGCAAAAGGCTTTCGAACGGGCGGCGTTAACGGTAATTTACCCCCCGGCCTTTGTGGCCCAGAATTGACTGAACTCGGGATTAATCCCTCGAATGCAACCACCTATGATTCAGATGATTTGTGGAGTTATGAGTTGGGCTTTAAATCTAGCTTGGCAGATAACCGAGTCACGCTGAACGCGGCAGTATTTATGATAGATTGGCAAGACGTTCAGCAGTTAAATCGTTTGGCTTGCGGCTTCCAGTTCACTCAAAACGCCGGTGAGGCAGAAAGTCGAGGTTTCGAAGTAGAAATCATTGCGATGCCGACCGATGGCCTGACCCTGAGCGCGGCGGTTGGTTACACCGATGCTGAAATTACCGACGCCGGTGGCGTTGCCGGAGTGACCAACGGTGATGATGTGCAAGGCGTAGCCGATTGGACCGGTACTGTGACTGCCCAATACATCTGGCCCGTCTTCGACCAATGGAACGCAATAGTGCGTGCTGATGGCAACTATTATGGCGATAGCTACAGCGCCAATAATGAGTCCTCTGCCGCATCACAAAGGCTGCGACCGTCTTGGAATGCGGTCAATCTTCGCGCGGGTATTATTGACGAAAATTGGGATGTTATGGTGTTCGTAGACAATGCCACTGACGAGCGGGCCAATTTAGCGGATAGTCGGTCGATCGCGGCAGAAACGCCGGGCAGGGCGCGCTTGGTGACTAATCGCCCTCGCACGCTGGGTATGGATGTACGCTACCGATTCTAGTTTAGGCCGACAATAAAAAAGCCGGCTATGCCGGCTTTTTTATTGTCTAATTAATTGTCTGCACGATTATTTTTGCTGTGCCATAAAGGCTTTTTGACTCAGCGTTACAAGGTAAGCCTGAATGCCGTCGACGTTAGCGCTGCTGATATCGCTAGAGAAATTCGGCATGCCATTTTCTTCGAGAATACCCTCCAGCACAATGTTCTTAAAGATAGCGTGTTTTGCGTGTGAGAGCCGGCGTAAATCCGGCAGCATTGGCACGCTCCCATACATACCGTGGCAAGAGCCACAATGCATGACGTAGTCCTTTCGGCCCTGCTCGACAACCTCGGCACTGGCCACCACTGTGGGAGGTTTAAAAAATTGACCGCGGGCTGGAACAGGGGTCGGTAACGCAACGGTCTGACCGTCAAGCTTAAAGCTCATGATCCGTCCAGCATTGCTATAGTCGAGCAATGCTTCGTTACCTTTTAAGGTATTAAAGGCGGGCCCACCCCAGCCGGCCATGATGGCAATAAACTGTTCGCCATCGACCGCATAGGTGATCGGTGGTGCAATCATGCCAGTGCCGACAAAGATGTCGAGTAACACACCGCCTGTATGATCATTGACTGCATAAAAATGTCCGTCTGCGGAGCCATGAATAACGACACCTCCGGCGGTCGAAAGCACTCCGCTATTCCAGGTGTTGGGTAATTCTATTTGCCACGCCAGTTTTTGCTCAACCGGGTCCCAAGCTTTTAAATAGCCGGCAGTTTTGGGGATCACTTGATCGCCGATGAGCGACTCAATATTGTTTGTACCCCATTCAAACCATCGGTCGCCTGCATCATTATGAACCCAACCTGCTTCGCGGGCCGGTACATAAACGAGTCCAGTATTTTGGCTATATGACATGGGATGCCAGTTATGGCCGCCCGCCGCTGACGGAAATACATACTTCTCTTGATGACGATAATCGCCAAACTCTGTCAGTATCGGCCGCCCAGTAGTTTTGTCGACTGATTCGGCCCAATTGGCGAAGACATATTTCTCTGCCGAGATCAGTTCGCCGGTGCTACGATCGATCACGTAAAAGAAACCGTTTTTGGGTGCCTGCATCAACACCTTGCGGACATTTCCTGCAATTTTTATGTCGGCCAATATCATGTGTTGGGTGGCGGTATAGTCCCACGAGTCACCCGGTGTTGTTTGATAGTGCCAAATTAACTCGCCGGTATCCGGTCGCAGCGCCAATATGGACGCTAAGTAGAGGTTGTCGCCGCCTTTTGGACTGCGAATATGTTGGGGCCAGGGACCTCCATTGCCAGTGCCTACATAAAGCAAGTCCAACGCAGGGTCATAGGCAATGGAATCCCATGCGGTGCCGCCCAGACCGGGGAATGCGCTGTTTTTATCCCACGTCTGAGCGGCAATGGCTAATTCAGGGTGTTCAAAAGGCCCCGTCGCGCTGCCGGGCACGGTGAAGAAGCGCCACACTAATTCGCCGTTATCGGCGTCATAGGCGTTGATGTAGCCCCTGACAGCGTACTCGGCGCCACCATTGCCAATAATCACTTTGCCTTTAATGATGCGGGGCGCACCGGTGATCGAGTAGGCTTGTTGTCTGTCGATAAGCGTATCAACCCGCCACAACACACTCCCCGATTGGGCATCGAGCGCGATCAAGTATCCGTCTAAGGTACCCACGTAAACCTTGCCTTGCCAAACGGCAACGCCTCGATTGACAATATCACAACATAACTTTTTCGCCCAAGCGCGTTCTACACCGGGGTCATACTGCCAAAGAACCGCGCCATTTTTTGCATCTAGAGCGATCACTTTTGACCAAGTGCTCGTTGTGTACATTACGCCATCGACCACAATGGGCGTTGCTTCTAAGCCGCGCGCAGATTTCGCCGGAGTTTCCCAAGCGAGGCCAAGGCGATGAACGTTGGATTGGTTGATTTGCGTTAAGGGGGAAAAACGCTGCTCCGCGTAATCGCGGCCATGGGCTAGCCAATTTTCTGGTTCTGAATCTGCCTCGATAATGCGTTGCGTATTGACATGACCGGAATCGGAGTGGCTTTTCTGTGCGGCAATCTTAGCACCAACATCGGGCCCTTTATTACACGCCATTGCACTCGCAAATAAAATGGCGCATAAAACCAGCTGTTTCTGGTACATTTTCTCTCCTAAGCGCTTGAGTCGTCATTTTTGATAGAGTGTCGGTAGTAGTTTAATTCTTGATCGAGAGACGAGCCATGTTAATTATCGGCCGCCTCCAGGGATGCGCGCTACTATGCAGTTTAGTTTAAATCGTCGCTTAACTAAAGGTGGCAGCGAGGCGGCTAATTTGTGAGGCCCAGTGCCATAAGACTATTGCAGATTATTTAAATGTTGGGCAGTGTGATCCTGAACCCTGCGGTTTAACGACTACTGCACAGTGATGTCGACCGTGACAGGGAATCTGGCACTCGCGCCGACCTCTCTGAGGGGCATTGTTTGTGTGAGTTAAACGGTCAATGGGCGCGAAATTTTTCACTAAAAAAGAAGGGTTTTAGGTCGGCAAAATCAACAGATGTTATGGATTCGCGCTACGTCAATTGTTGAGTTCTCTAAGCGTCAATAGAGTAAAGGGCGATTGAGATACTATTGTGTGCATACCTGTTAATGTTGTTTTAAAAATAATCCATGAGGACAAGATGAAAGAGTTTAATAATATTATCAATGGTGAAAAAGTTCAGTCGGATTTAAATTTTGCCGTTATTAACCCTGCGACGGGTGAAGTTTTCGCCCATTGCCAGAGCGCGGATTCTGGCATGGTCGATCAAGCGGTGGTAGCTGCGAGAAACGCCTTTTCGACATGGAGCAAAACTTCTCAACAAGAGCGTAAGGCGAAAATTCATGCGATTGCCGATGCCCTTGAGGCGAATATGCCGGAGTTGATGGCGTTGGTAACAGCGGAAACGGGCAAGCCCATGGCGGGCTTAAACGGCGTGGGCTCAGGCATGGAGGTAGGCGCTTCAATGGCGTGGGCGCACCACACCGCCGAGTTGGATTTGCCAGTCGACGTTATTCAGGAAGATGAGATTGCCAGTGTTCAAGTTTTTCGCAAACCACTCGGCGTTGTGGCGTCGATAACACCCTGGAACTGGCCGCTAATGATTGCTATCTGGCATGTAATGCCTGCTCTAAGAGCGGGCAATACGGTCGTTATTAAGCCATCGCCCCTGACCCCTTTAGCGACGATTCGGTTTGTTGAAATGGCCAATGAAATATTACCGCCCGGCGTTTTAAGCGTGATCACCGGCGATGCCAGTATTGGTGCGGCTCTATCTGAACACCCTGACGTCAACAAGATTGTCTTTACTGGGTCGACCCAGACCGGTCGAAATATCATGCAAGCGGCGTCGGCTCATCTAAAACGTTTGACGCTTGAATTGGGCGGCAATGATGCTGGGTTTGTTTTGAATGATGTCAATGTTAAAGACGTTGCGCCAAAATTATTTGCTGCGGCGTTTCACAACAATGGCCAGACTTGCGCTTGCCTAAAGCGGATGTACGTCCATGAATCGATCTATGAGGAGCTCTGTGAGGAGCTTGCTCAACTGGCTAAGACGGTTGTGGTTGGTGATGGTATGCAGGACGGGGTTGAATTGGGGCCATTACAGAATAAAGCACAATTGGCGATCGTCATTGATCTGGTGGCGGATGCCAAAGCGCATGGCGGGCGCTTTATCGCCGGTGGTTACCCGATTGACGGCGGTGGTTTTTTCTTTGCGCCGACGATTGTTGCCGATCTTGAGGACGGCCATCGTCTCGTCGATGAGGAGCAGTTCGGCCCAGTGGTACCGATCATTAAATATTCTGATATCTCGCAGATCATAGAACGCGCCAATCAAAATGAGAATGGCCTGGGCGGTTCGATCTGGTCCAGCGACTTAGTCAAAGCTGCCGAACTGGCGCAGCAGTTGGAATGCGGTACCGCTTGGGTAAATGATCACGGTGCGATACAACCAGACGCGCCCTTTGGCGGAGTCAAGCAATCGGGCTTTGGCGTTGAATTTGGCTCTTATGGGCTAGAGGAATATACTTCATTACAGACTGTAAAAATCACAAAAAATTAGTCGATAAATTGTAAAGGGGCTGACAATGAACCACGTAAATAAGCTTGCACCAACGGCACTTTTAATCACCACTGCCTTGCTCGTTGGTTGTTTAGACAATCAAGGGGCACAGGACTCTGAAACCGCCGATAAGAGCATCTCAAGCGCAGGTGCAGACAGCACTGGCTACGGTAACTCGGTGGAGCATCCGCTCGATGCGCTGACGCAGGGTGAGTTGACGGAGGTCATCGCGATTCTTGCGGACAACGACCGCCATGATGATTCGACGCGCTTTCCTGAAGTGAGTTTGAAAGAGCCCACCAAGGCCTTTGTGTACGCTTGGCAGGTTGGCGATGCGATCCCGCGCGCAGCTAAAGTAGTCGGCCGTCAAGGTTCAGTGACGTTTGAGGCCGTGGTGGATATTAGTAACAGAACGTTAATCGATTGGCAGCAAGTGGAGGACGTACAGTCAGCATTGTTGCTGGAAGAATGGATGGCCGCGGGCGAGCTTTGGAAAACCAGTAAAGTCATTACCGATGAGTTAGAGCGTCGCGGTTACTCGTTGGATGATATCTTTGCCGCACCCCTCACAACGGGCTATTTTGGCGCCGGTGAAGCGCGTGACAAACGTCTCATGAAGTTATGGCTTTTAGACACCAAAGACGTGCACTACAATCTTTTCGCCAAGCCCATTAAAGGAATTTCCGCCACTGTAGACATCAATCAGCAAAAGATAATCAATGTAATTATTGACGAGGATGTCGGCCGTAACGAGATCATTTACGACTATGATGCTGCGTCTACGCAGGCGCGGACAATGAAAAAAGTGACCATTCAATCGAATCAAGGTGACAATTTTTCTTTTGAAGATGGACTGATCAAGTGGGATAAATGGCAGTTTCACTTTCGTCTCGATAAGCGTTTTGGGGCGATGGTTTCGCTGGCGGCTTTTGACGGTCAGTCGGTCGCCTATCAAATTTCGGCGAATGAAATGTTTGTGCCTTATATGAGCCCTGAGGAAGAATGGAAATATCGCAGTTTCATGGACATTGGCGAATACGGGTTTGGACTGCTGAGTTCGGCGCTTGAGATGGGAACCGATGTGCCGGGTAATGCGACTTTATTAAACGCGGTGATTCCGACCGATAACGGTACGCCCGCTTTGTACGAAAATGTTATCGGCGTGTTTGAGAGAAATACGGGACGACCCATGTGGCGTCATTCAGAGATGGTCAATGGTACCCATGAGGGTAGGGCCGAGGTTGAATTGGTGGTGCGTACTATTCCTGTAGTGGGCAATTATGACTATATAGTCGATTATGTGTTTAGCGCCAAAGGACTTTTAAAAATAGAGGTGGGAGCCACCGGAATGGATGCGGTTAAGGCCGCTAAATCTCGCAACATGGCGGATGCTACTGCGCTGGAGGACACCAAGGTGGGCTCTCTGGTGGCACCGAATTTGGTCGGTGTGAACCATGATCACTTCATCTCTTTCCGTATCGATATGGATGTCGCTGGGATTAATAATAGCCTCGTGACGGATGAGATTACACCGGTACGGTACCCCAATAACAGCCGTCTTAGTGGCTGGGAAGTGGTAGAGCATCCGACCCGGGTCGAAGGGGCGATGCGTCGCTCCCATCACGGGCACGCCGCAAGCTGGCGGGTGGTCAATAAGAACGTCACCAATAAATTGGGACAGCACAAGAGCTATCAGATTCTTGGGCATAGTCATCTGTCGAATCTAGACAGCGAAGATTTTCCACAAAAGCGAGCGGCGTGGTCAGCGGAGCAGTTATGGGTAACTCCGCACAACCCCGAAGAGCTCTATCCCTCGGGCAAATACCCTAATCAGAGCGACGGTAGCGAAGGAATACTGCAATGGGTAGCGCAACAGCGATCGGTTGATAATACTGATCTGGTGATGTGGTATACCATGGGTTTTCACCACGTAACGCTGCCTGAAGACTGGCCAATATTGGCGACGATGTGGCACACGGTAACGCTGCGTCCGGCCTTCAGTTATGAGCGTAATCCAGCCGTTGATATTGCCCGATGAGCGACGTCTTAGGTGGCTTCAACGCTCTTAGATAGACGGGTGAACAGTCCGGCCTGATGATCGCCAACGAGCGCCTTAGATAGTGTCGGTTTTCTGGTTGATGCGCGTCCTTGTCGGGTCACAGCGAAACGCTTAAACTGCCTCGCCTGGGACGGTTTAAAGGGTGCGTTTGGCAGTCAGTCGATTCACTTGATTTTTAGCCCCACCCACGGCTATTTTCGCCCGCAGACATGCAACCTCAAAAAGATGTCTAGACAGTTTTTTCGGCAGCATAATCCGTCGAAGGCGGCAAAAGACCCGCGGCAGCGGTTTTGAGCAGCCTCGTTTCGCAATGCCGCGGATGCTAATTCTGTCCTTTGATCCTTCGGCAACTGGCGGGTGATTTACCAAATTGCGCGCTAAATGCTCGGCTAAAATGGGATGCGTCATTAAAGCCAAATCGATAGGCTATTTCGGCGATGGTATAACTAGAAGATGCCGGGTCGATAATGGCGGCGTGGCAGAGTTGGAGCCTTAATTTTCGAATGTGGCGCGACACCGATTGATCCTCGTGTTCGAACAGCATATGCAGGTAGCGTGTGGAGATACCGTGGTGTTTTGCGATCTGTGCGGGGGTTAAATTTTCGTCGGCAATATGTGATCGTATAAAGCTTTTGATACGGTGCAGATATTCTATTTTAACACCGGCATCAAAAAATGTGTGTCGTCGTGCATCCGATGAATGCTCCAATGTAGTGTTCAACAGATCTAGCGCATTGACCTCTAGGCGTTGGGCTAAGACGCCGTCAAAACTGTCCAGTCGTGCGCCAATCATCGTCATAAACTGAGAAAATAGGCCATTGGCGCCAATGTCTGAAGACATTGCAATGCCGAGGTGTTGCTGGGGTTGTGCAACGCGTTCTTGCATCAATGCGGCAGGGATAGAGAGTACGATCTGACTATAGTCTTGTTCCATGTGCAGCGAATAAGGCTCTGAACTGAGGCAGATACAGAAATCGCCTGGTTTTAGATGTGCTTCATGGCCCCGATGTTTTATTAGGCTGTTGCCCTGAACTTGGATTTTGATGAGATACATGTCGTCGGTCACTGACGCTATATGGTCTTTTGTGCGGAAGACATCGACGGGGGTGCTTTTTATTGCGGCAAGCCCGAGTTGGCTCAAGGAACGGGTGCCTAGCTGGCCTGAAAAAATATCGCGCCTTTTTCGGTTGTCCTCGATTCGCATGGGGAAAAACGTCTCTGAAACAAGGTCCCTAAAAAAATCGAGTTTCTGGCTTTGTGGTAAACACTCAGTAGTTTGCAGTTCGTACATAACGCCGCCTTTTAAGTTGCCTAACCTTAGAGTGGAATCTCTGCCATTGCATTTTTGTGACGCTTTTTAAAAGACGCTGACGACTTCTTGCAATGGCTGATTAAATCGGGCTTGTTACTCCGTGTATTGTGCGCGCGCGACCTTGTGATACTAATCATAGGCTATATTAAAATTTAAGTATCATATTACTGTGGATATCAAAAGGGTTCCAGCTTCGAATGTGACTCGCTTAAAAGTCAACGCTGGCGCTGCGCGTCAGTACTTTTATGCACCGCTGAGCATTGAACGACGTGCGCTGTAAGTCAACCCTTGGCTTCCCTGCCATACAATTTTTTGTTTTCTAGTTCTGTTTTAATTACTTCATAAATAAAATTAAATGGGGTGAATAATGGATTCTTTGAAAAATAAATGTAACTTTCTTGAGTGTGCTTTTCGCTCTGCGTTCGGCGTAGTGCTGATAAGCGTGGGTCCGTTGGTCATGAGTTCGACGCTTGAGGAAGTTATCGTTACAGCGCAAAAAAGAAGCCAAAGTGAGAACGATATTGGTATTACCATGAACACGTGGACTGGCGATGAGTTGCGAGATATGGGGGTAGTGTCGGCAGAAGATATGGCGCTCAGAACCCCCGGTTTGACGGTTAACGAAAGCTCAGCCACCGGTGTTCCTCTTTACACTATTCGCGGAGTTGGGTTTCAGGATTATTCTACAGGGTCCTCTTCGACTGTCGGAATTTACTTCGATCAAGTCGCAATGCCCTATACGGTGATGACCCGAGGTTTACTGTTTGATACGGAGAGAGTCGAAGTATTAAAGGGCCCGCAAGGAGACCTCTACGGCAGAAATACCACCGCGGGACAAATTAACTTTATCAGCAATAAACCGACTGAAGAATTTACCGTCGGTATTAATGCCGGTATCAGTTCGTACTCAACGGTTGATTTCGAGGGTTTTGTCAATGGCGCAGTGGGGGAGACCATGCAGGGGCGATTTGCGTTTAAAACCATACAATCAAGCGACGGTTGGCAAAAAAGTGTCGACGGTGATGATGAGTTGGGTGAGAAGGATGTCACGGCGCTTCGCGCGTCATTAAATATCGATTTTTCCGAGGATGCGTCACTGCTGCTGGTGGCCCATCATGTTGACGATCAATCGGACAATCAAGCGGCGACTGCGTATGACGGTAGAGATATTGGTTTGGGTGAGTTTTCTCTGCCATACACTGCAATAGCCCCTTATTTGGCGTCCGGAGAAACGCCGCCTTGGTACTCCACGGACGATAACGAAGCGGCCGGTTGGACCAACAGCTACACCAGTCCTGTGACCGGAACCACATTTGATATAAGGCCAAAGCGTGACAACCAGTTAGAGGGTATTTCGGCGCGACTGGATTGGGATTTGGGCGGTATGTCTCTGACGTCGATTACCGCTTATAACCATTTTGAGCGGGTTGAAGCCAACGACTGGGACGGCGGGCAATACAACGATTCTAGTAACATTAACACCACAGAATTAGAGGTTTTTTCCCAAGAAATCCAATTAAGTGGCTCGACGGAGTCACTAGACTGGGTTGTTGGAGCCTACTACTCAAGTGACGAGATGGACGAGTACTACCATTACTTTATGTCGGATTCGATGTTTGGTGGCGCCTCGTTGGTATTTGATATAGCGCCGTTTAATTTGAATGGCTATGGCATACTGGAATTAGATACCAAGTATAAGCAGGAGACAGATTCAAAAGCCATTTTTGGCCATGTTGAATGGCAGTTTGCCGAAAATTTGAAGCTGACATTCGGCGCTCGCCACACCAAGGAACAGCGTGATTGGACCGGATGCACCTATTCTGCCGCGGACAATACGCTGGGCACCTTTAACAACTTTGCGTTCGGAACTACGTTAACTCCCGGTAGCTGCGGCACTGTTGATGATATACCGACGTCGCCCACCTTTATTCTTAACTTGCTCGGTACCGCGAATGCTAACGATGGATTGGCCGTCTTTACCGATAGCATTGATACCAGTCGCACAATGGGTAAGTTAGGGCTGGATTACACGCCATCAAAGGATCTTTTGGTTTACGGAACGATCTCACAAGGCTTCAAATCTGGCGGTTTCAACGGCGCCAACTCGAATACCTCCACGCAGTTGCTACCATATGATGAAGAGATATTGACGGCCTATGAAATCGGTGCGAAGGCGACGTTACTCGATGGGTCGTTGCAGTTGAATACGGCCATATTTAGCTATGATTACGAGGATAAACAGGAAAAAGATAGGGTGATAACGCTGGTAGGCGCGATTTCGGGGATCACTAACGTTGATAAATCCAGCATCACGGGTGCCGAAGTTGATGTTCAATGGATGGCGAGCGATAGCTTACGGCTGGCCTTTGGCGCTGCTTGGTTAGACACTGAAGTCGACGAATGGCAGGCCGTTGACGTTGCCAACAGTGAGTGGCTTGTGACTACGGCACGCTTCGACGCGTCGGGCAGCGAACTGCCCCAAGCACCAGAGTTGTCTTACACTGCGTTGATTAGTTACGACACTAGTATCACCGAGAATCTCGTCTTGGGTGTTGCAGCCGACCTCAGTTATACCGACGAAACATCCGGTGGCGTCGCCCTTGATCGAGCCACAGAAGACTATATGGTGATCAACTCGAGGATTTCCATCGGCGACGTCAGCGAGAAATGGCGCGCGATGTTGTGGGTACGTAATGTTGCCGACGAGGATTATTACCCATCGGCATTTATCGGTGGCAATGGACCCTATGTGCGGAGCATGGGCATGCCGCGTACAGTTGGTGTTACGTTTAGTTATTCTATGCAGTGATCGTGTCGCGCCTTGAATGTGCGAGCGATTGTTGGCCAGTCTCCGAGCTTTTTGAGCGTCCCGTTAGATCGTGTTTTCGTTGAGGTAAAGAAACAGACTGCGTTGATTGCCAAGAGCGGGGTGTCGACTAGGCGAACGTTGGGGTATGTATGATCGGTAGCGGGAGTGGTGTGGCATGAGTGTCTTAAGGTTTACTCGGATCGCTGTGTCGACAGCCTGTTTGATGGCTGTTGTTAGTTGCCAGCAGCAGTCGTCTCAGAGGGCCGCTGATCGGGTGCTAAAAAATGGCCAAATTTATACCCTTGATGCCACGCAACCATGGGCGGAAGCGGTGGCGATCACCGAGGGGCGTTATGTTTTTATCGGCCCTGATGAGGGCGTCAATGACTATGTAGGTGTGTCCACTGAGGTAATCAATCTCGAGGGTAAGATGGCGATGCCCGGTATTAATGACGCGCACGTGCACCCGATGGATGGGGCGATTAAAGACCTCTTTGAATGCAATTTTCCATTCATTGCTAGTCCCAAAGACATTGCCGATGCAGTCGCCAAGTGTGTGGATGAAAATCCCAATGCGCAGTGGATTCGTGGCGGTCAGTGGGGGAGTGATTTTTTTGTCGATCACGCCATAGATAACCCTCGGACGTGGTTGGATAGGGTGAGTGGTGAAAAAGCGGTCATTTTAAGCGATGACTCCCTTCATAATGCCTGGCTAAATTCTAAAGCGCTCGAATTGATTGGCATCAATAAAGAGACACCCAATCCACCCGGGGTGGAAATCGTCAAGCATTCCCTTTCTGGTGAATTGACTGGGTTGGTACTGGAGGGTTTTGGGTATCTTCGGGCGCTAGTCCCTCCGCCTGATAAACGAGAGTACGACGCTGCAGCGCGGCATGTCTGTGCAACGGCCAATGCCGTGGGTATTACGGGTATTAAAGACGCCAGTGCCAGCACTACGCAAGTGGAAGAATTCATAACGTTGGATAATCGCAGTGCACTGACGGTCCACTTTGCCGGTGCGCTTGAAACGCCGTATGGCGTTCGCGAAACCCCGCTGGATGTTGCGGAATTAATCCAACAACGCGAACGATTGATCTCAGAACATGTGGATACTAATTTTGTCAAAATATTCACCGATGGTGTGCCGACAGCCGCACGGACTGCCGCCATGTTAAAAGAGTATACGCTTGACAATATGGGTCAAATTGCCACTAAAGGGCAGTTGCATATTGGCGAATCGCAACTCACGCGTGATGTCATAGCGCTCGATGCTGCGGGCTTTACGGTGAAAATTCATACTGCTGGTGATCGCTCGGTGAGGGTCGCACTAAATGCCATTGCTGCAGCGAGGGATGCAAACGGTGCCAGCGGTTTGCGGCACGAACTGGCCCATGCGGGTTTCGTTGATGCAGCGGATATTCCGCGCTTTCAAACGCTGAATGCGGTGGCCGATCTTTCACCTTATCTGTGGTACCCGTCCCCGATTATCGATTCGGTTATCAGCGCAGTGGGACGACCACGTGGTGCACAGTACTGGCCTATCAACTCTTTATTGCTATCGGGCGCGCCGGTGTTAGCCGGTTCTGACTGGCCTGCGGCGGCCGCTAATATAAGCCCTTGGGGCGCGATTGAGGCGATGATCAGTCGAAAAAATCCTTACGGTGATTATCCCGGTGCGCTGTGGCCCCAAGAGGCCATTAATTTGCAACAGTCTTTGCAGATATTCACGCTACAAAATGCACGAGCCATGAAAATTGATGATAAATCTGGCTCTATAGAGTTGGGTAAACTAGCGGATCTAATTGTTTTGAATCACAATCTATTTACAATCCCAACATCTGAGATTGGCGATACACAAGTGTTGCGGACGCTGTTTGCCGGTAAAACTGTTCACTTAATAGAGGAGTAATGGGCTTGTTGAATACATACTTTTTGACAGATGAACGAACGTTTTGGCACACCACTGGGGTGCAGGCGCTGTTTATGCCGGTGGAAGGTTGGGTTGAACCGCCCGCTGGAAGCTACGGCGCGGATACTCCGGGTTCTAAGCGCCGTATCCTCAACTTGGTTAGGGCCTCGGGTCTCGATCAACATCTCAGTATACGCTCCGCGCCAGAGGCAATCCGGGATCAACTGCTGGCAATACACCCAGCGAACTATATTGATGAATTCAAGAAACTGAGCGATGCCGGTGGCGGTGAGTTGGGACTCTTCGCGCCTTTTAGTAAAGGCGGGTATGAAATTGCTTGTCTATCCGCTGGGTTGGCGGTTGAGGCGGTGGACGCGCTTATGCGTGGCGATGCTCAAAATAGTTATGCGTTATGTCGGCCGGCAGGCCATCACTGCCTTGCGGAGCATTCCATGGGGTTTTGTCTGTTGGCAAACATCCCCATTGCGATTGAGGCCGCGAAAAAAAAATATGGCATCACTAGAGTGGCGGTAGTGGACTGGGATGTTCATCACGGCAATGGTACCCAGGCCATTTTTTACGATCGCGCCGATGTATTGACTATTTCGCTGCATCAGGACCGTTGCTTCCCCCCAGGGTATAGTGGATTTGACGAGCGTGGTAAAGGTGATGGCGCCGGATATAACTTAAACATCCCTTTGCCTGCAGGTTGTGGCCATGAGTCATATCTCTATGCGATGCAAAAAATGGTGCTTCCAGCGTTGCAGGCTTATCAACCTGAGTTGATTGTTGTAGCTAGCGGTTTGGACGCAAACAGCGTCGATCCGCTGGCACGACAATTACTGCATAGCGACAGTTTTCGAGCTATGACCGGTATGATGATGGAAGCGGCTGAACAACTTTGTAGCGGTAGGTTAGCGGTGGTGCATGAGGGCGGCTACGCCGAGGCCTACACGCCATTTTGTGGTCAAGCGATTCTCGAAACCTTGAGCGGGGTGAAAAAAGTTGATGATCCCGAGTTGGAGTTCTTTTCTTTGCAACAACCTTGCGAGCGGGCTGTGGGTTTTCATCGCCAATGGATCGACGATATGGCCCGAGAGTTAAGCGATGTGGGATGAACGTGGGTGGAAACGGTTTGTGTATTGCCCAACAAAAAAGCGCCACTGCTGGTGGCGCTTTAAACATGGCTTTGCAGCATTTAAAAGTATGTAGCATGGCAACGGGCTGATCTGGGCTGTTCTGGACAGTTCTTGAAAACGTGCATTAATGTGCTAACGCCGACCTTTATGGCAAAGTAAACCGACTTATATGTGGCGCCAGCGATATCTATGTAGCGATTATTGTGGGCGTATTAAACGGCAATGACCGAGTTGACGTTATGGAAAATCCCTCTGTTAAAAGTCTAGTAGCACGTCGAAGTAAAGTTTTGAGTCAGCACTCACCCCTGTTTTATGATCAACCACTTCACTTGGTCAAAGGTGAAGGCGTATGGTTATTTGATTATCAGGGCAGGCGTTATCTGGATGTTTATAATAACGTGCCGCATGTCGGGCACTGCAATCCTCGAGTGGTTGAGGCCATGCGGCAACAGGCATCGACCCTCAATATACACACTCGCTATTTGCATCAAAATATCGTTGACTATGTGGAGCGATTAACCGCTACGTTTGATCTCAGTCTATCCATGGCGATGTTAACCTGCACCGGTAGCGAAGCCAATGAATTGGCTTTGCGTATGGCAAGGCATTATTCGGGCGCTATGGGTGTGATCGTGACCGACTGCGCCTACCACGGTAATACTGAGGCGGTAGCCGAACTGGGAACCGCGTTTATGCCCGATTCCAAAACCACTAAGCGGGTTAAAGCGTTCGCAAGTCCGGATTCATATCGAGGACTGGCAAACGTCAAAGAAAAAGATCTTGCTGATGCCTATGGGTCTCAGGTGCAGCGAGCGATAGACGAGTTTCATGATGAGGGAATCGGTGTCGCGGCGATACTGGTGTGTCCGGCGTTTGCTAATGAGGGCTTGCTAGATCTGCCCAAAGGTTTTTTAGAAAATGCAGTGGCCAAGGTACGCAGAGCTGGTGGCCTTTTTATCGCCGATGAAGTGCAAGTTGGATTTGGCCGAACGGGCCGACACATGTGGGCGCATCAACAGTATGGGGTGACGCCTGACATTGTCACCCTAGGCAAACCCATGGGTAATGGCTATCCGCTGGCGGGTGTTGTTGCTCGCGGTGAATTAATTGAGCAATTCAGCCAGCATGCTATGTACTTTAATACCTTCGGAGGCACACCCGTAGCCTGCGCCATAGGTATGGCCGTGCTCGATGTGCTGGAGCATGACAACCTTTTGGAAAATGCCATAAAAACTGGCGGCTATGTGAAAGATCAATTGGTCGCGTTGCAGCGACGACACGCCATCATCGGTGATGTGCGAGATCAAGGTCTATTTTTTGCAGTGGAGTTGGTCAAAGACAGGCAGAACAAGGACCCCGCCATAGATGAGGCGAACCGTGTTATCAATTTAATGCGAAATCACGGCGTACTGATCAGTACGATCGGAAAGTACCAATCCATTTTAAAAGTGCGCCCGCCGATGCCTTTTTATCAGGAACACGCGGAACTATTTATCTCGACCTTGGATAAAGTCTTACAGATAGTCGACTCGGAGACCCCACTATGACCGACTTTTATGCGCTCACCGCAGCTGAGCAAAGTCCTCTTTTGTTATCGATGGCGCAAGCAGCCTTGCCTCATTGGGGGATTAAAGATGCCCGTTTAACGTTGATTAAATATCGGGAAAATGCTGTCTATGACGTCATTGATCAGCAGGGCCAACGCTACGCTTTGAGAATACATCGGTCGGGTTACCACAGTGATCTAGCGTTGAATTCCGAACTTAAATGGCTGATTGCGCTGCATGCATCGGGACTATCCGTGACCCGCGTTGTGCCGACCAAGAACGGGGATTTAATGGTACTGGGTCGGATAGAGGGTGTCCCTGAGGCCCGACAAATTGATTTATTTGCCTGGGTTGATGGTCAGCAATTAGGCTCCATAGAAGCGGGATTGGGCAATAATCAAAACAACACTCAATCGATTTACGATGTCATCGGCCAGAAAGCGGCGTGCCTGCATAATCAGGCCGTGGCGTGGACTTTACCCGTGCCCTTTGAACGACACGCGTGGGATGCCGACGGTCTAGTTGGTGATGAACCTCTGTGGGGGCGTTTTTGGGAGTTGGGACTATTGACGGAGGCACAGAAAAATTTAATCTCCGATGCTCGCATAATAGTGAGAGACGCGCTCCAAGCATTACCCATGACTGCGCCCGACTTTGGCCTAATTCATGCGGACCTTGTCCCCGAGAACCTGCTCGTCGAGGGCGGTGAGGTCCATTTGATTGATTTTGACGATTGCGGTTTTGGTTGGCACATGTTTGAGCTGGCGACGGCGCTGTATTTTCTTCGCGATGATGCTTCATATGAATTGGCGAAGGATTCTTTGATTGCAGGTTATCAAAAGCAACGGGCGCTGTCTGAGCAGCAATTGGGGCAGTTGGAACTTTTTTTAACCGCTCGCGGTTTTACATATCTTGGTTGGATCATCAGTCGCCAAGAAACGCAGACTGCTAAGGAATTCGCGCCAGAACTCATCCGCCTTGCCTGCCAGCAGGCAAGGCGATTTTTAATGATGAATTAACGACCGATATTGAAGTTGTGCATAACAGGATATCCTATGACCGATAAACTGACCCACCAGCCGTTGTTGTCGCGTCGCGCGTTTGTCGGAAATGCAATGGCCGGGTTAGCGGGGATGAGTGCCGCTGGGCGAGCGGTGGCTGCCGGACTGAGCACTGGAAACAGTGAAATTACTTCTTTGACGGCACTGCAATTATCGAGTGCGATCAAAGCGAAACAGGTTTCTTGCAAGGAGGTGATGAGCCAATACCTAGGCCAGATCGATCGTTATAATGGAAAATTTAATGCGGCTGTTTCTCTTGCCGATAGTGATCTCTTGCTAGCCCAAGCCAATCGAG
>DDJS01000025.1 GCA_002339165.1 Cellvibrionales bacterium UBA2618
CCATTGTCGTCTGTACTTGGCGCGTCAGCTGGCTTGGATGTGGCAAAATTTGGGTTGATTTCAACGCCCTGCTCAAAAGGCTTTATGCGATTTTGCGCTGCTGCGATGGGTGACACTTTGGCGGTCTGTACCCGCGGTACTTCTGAATCACCGTAAACGTGGGACTCTAATACCGAATCGAAGTTGGGCATATCACCCAGTGCACCACGCCGCACTGGCGCACTCTCTGAAGGGCTATCGCCGAGCGCATCCATGGCTTGTGTCGCTAGATCTATCGCAACTATGAGTTCGGTCTGATTTTGGGCTTTCTTATTAGACACCACCATAGCGTCTTCACCATAAAGCTCATAGACTTTTTCCATTGCTTTGCGGGTGTCGTGCGCTAGAACTCTTTGCAATTCCATGGTACTTCCTCAACTTAATTGTTGTTTTCAACATCAACTGTGGCAACTACTTTGACTGCTTGATCGTCGGGTATCTCGCTGTATGAGAGCACCGTTAGGTCGGGTAGCCTGTGCCTTATTATTTTTGCCAGCCAGGGACGTATTCCCGGCGACACGACGAGCACCGCAGGGTGCCCTTGATTTTCAACTTTTTGGGTATTTTCGGCCAGGGCGTTAAAGAGCCCTTCGGCGAGATTTGGCTCTATAACCAGCCCTTGCCCTTTGCTGCTCTGCTGCAGAATGTTGTGTAACATTTGCTCAAGGGACGGATTCAATGTAATCACTGGCAGGCTAGTATTCACATCGATCAGACCCTGCACAATCATGCGACCCAGTCGCGGCCTAACCGCGGCTGTGAGATCATCTGGATCTTGCGTGTTGCCGCTTTCGGTCGACAGAACCTCAATGATGGTGCGCATATCGCGGACCGATACAGATTCGTCAAGAATGTTCTGCAATACCTTGGTTATGGTCGCCAAGGGTAATTTTCCGGGGACCAAATCTTCGACCAACTTGGGCGATCGAGCGGCGACCTTATCGAGTAATTGCTGCGTCTCATCGTGGCTCAACAATTCGGCGCAGTTATTTCTCAATAGGGTGTTGAGGTGCGTTGCAACTGCGGTTGCCGCATCCACTACGGTGTAGCCCAAGGTCCGCGCATAATCTCGCTGCGATGGTTCGATCCAAACGGCGTCTAGGCCAAAAGCCGGTTCTTTGGTGGGCATGCCCTCGATAGTGCCGAGTGCCTGACCGGGGTTAATCGCCATTTCACGGCCAACTTTGATTTCCCCTTTACCGCGCACCACACCATTCATAACGATGTGATAAACGTCGGGCGCGAGATCTAGGTTGTCGCGGATACGGATAGGCTGAACAAGAAAGCCAAGCTCCGCTGAAAGCTTTTTGCGCACACCTTTGACGCGGGGTAACAATTGCCCACCGGTTTCGGTGTTGACCAACGGAATGAGACCGTAGCCAATGTCAAGACCGACCAAATCAACTTGATCGACATCGTCCCAGTCGAGTTCTTCCGACGGGCTCTTTTCCTCTGCCACTTGAGTCGAGTCACCCAGAGCAGCCTGTTGCACTGCAACTCTGGCTTGATTCGCCAGTATGAAACCAACACCGCCAGCGCCAAAGCCGAGGGTGAGGAATATAAAGTGCGGCATACCCGGAACCATGCCCATCAAAATGAGAATGCCAGATGCGACAAACATCGCCATCGGGTTGTTTAACTGCGTTTTAGCCTGATCGGTCATTGTCTGGGAGGTGGTAACTCGTGTGACAATGATGGCGGTTGCCAGTGACAATAGCAGTGAAGGGATTTGCGCGACTAGCCCATCACCGATGGTTAGGAGCACGTAGATGCGACCTGCTTCTGAGAAACTCAAGTCGTGCTGCCCAATGCCGACGGCGAGGCCGCCGATGATGTTGATGAGCAAAATCAGCAGGCCGGCAATGGCATCGCCGCGAACAAATTTCGACGCACCATCCATCGAGCCAAAAAAGTCAGACTCTTGGGATATTTCTTCGCGGCGATGTTTGGCCGTCTCCTGATCGATCACGCCAGCATTCAAGTCTGCATCGATGGCCATCTGTTTGCCGGGCATCGCATCCAGCGTAAACCGCGCGATGACCTCGGATACGCGGCCGGCACCCTTGGTTACGACGATAAAGTTGATGATCATAAGGATCGAAAAGATGATGAACCCGACTAGGTAGTTGCCGCCAATAACAAATGCGCCGAATGCCTCGATGACCTTGCCCGCTGCATCTGGCCCTTCGTGGCCGTTGACGAGCACCATGCGCGTCGATGCGACGTTCAGTCCAAGTCGGAGCATGGTGGCGAGCAGCAGAATCGACGGAAAGGAAGAAAAGTCGAGCGGCTTTTGGCTGTTGATGGCGACCATGATAATGATCAAGCCAATCATGATGTTAAAGGTAAATAAAACATCGAGTAAAAAAGGCGGCAGTGGCAGTATCAACATCGACAATATCAAAAGGACCAGCAGGGGCACACCCAAACTAGAAAGTTCGAATTTCGACAGGTCCTGTCGTATGTTTGACAGTATTGCACTTGCCATTAAGGTCGATCCCAGTAAAATCAAGGCTTTAAAAGACCTCGATAAAAATAAATATCTGCTGTTATTAGATAAAGCAATAAGCGTGCCATTAAAGGCGTAAGCGTGAGTGTGCGAGCTTGCTTACTTATCGGTTCTTCATCGGCGTTAAAGATTGACCTAGAACTGTCGATCAATACACTAGAGATCCATATTATGTTGGGCGTCTTGTTTTCAAGCGCACTGACTTTGGCGAAAAATTAAAACCACATAGCGACAGGTGTAGTATGAAATACAATATGGGTAAGGTGCTGAGAAGCATGGGGCTTGGTCTCCTAGTGGCCGCGTTCACGGGTTGTTCAACAACCACCGAGTATTCGTCGGCTGTGATGCGCACGATGGTCAACCAATCTGACAATATTATGGCGACTGGCTATGCGGTTATCAGTGTGCAGTTGAACGATAATCCGGCGCAGCAGAGGCTGCTGTCTATTCGCGCGTCTAAGCTTGACGCTTATCGCTCGCTGCTCGAGCAGGTATACGGTCAGTATCTTGATGTCAACACCACGGTGGGTGAAATGGTGGTGCAGAGCGATACCTTTAGATCGAGAGTTCAAGGGGTCATTTACGGTGCGCAATTGGTCAGTATCACGCCAGTGGGAGATGACACCTATACCGTGACGTTATCTTTGGATCGCAGAATTGTTGACGATTTGCGGATGCTATATATCGATCAGATGGCGTTAAAAAACGCTGGTTTAGAACTGCCTGGCAACCACGCGCGGCGCGCCAGCTAGTTTGACGTCGACGCAAAATAGAACAACGCCTGAGATCGGTGGGTAGGCGACACAGCGCGGTCAGCCGACGATATAGGTTAAAAAAACCGCCGCGTTTGATAGGTGGCGCAGGAGCATTTAAAGGTTTCTGCTCTAATGCTCGATCAAAGTAGTGGTAGGATGGGATATGCCAAATTTAGCAGACATCGCAAGAGTCACTCGTGAGCCCCAAAAAGCATTATTTGGGGCATTTCGGCTTTTTGCGGTTTACTGCATCCTGTCGATGCTAAGTACTCTGGCTGTGGCTACGGAAACTTTTTCAGCGGAGGAAAAGCTCGAGGCGATAAAACAGGCGCTGGTAGATTTGGCTATGGAGTCAGAAGTGACGCTGGGCAGCGCAGCCTATATTGACAGTCAGGGTGTACTGCACGAATCGGCATTGATGTCGAGCAACAGCCAAGTTCGCGGGGTACGTGTACTGTCCTATTTGGAAGAAGCTGGAATCCCAGTCGCGAGGGTTGAAGCGTCGATGCTGTCGGATCGATCCTGCCCCGGTGCGCGTCCCGAATTGCGCCGCGAAGCGCTGCTCCGGACTGGCCATCGCGGGGTCAATAAGCGCCTTGGAGATCATTATCTCAGTGAGGTGGCGACGCTGTCCAGAGAGGTTGTAATGTCGGCATTGTC
>DDJS01000069.1:0-2212 GCA_002339165.1 Cellvibrionales bacterium UBA2618
CCCTGGCGGATCGATATAGAACTACCCAATTTTTGCAGCGCCTTAGACATCTCTTCGCCACTGCGCTGCTGCGTCGATTCGTTCAGCATGGCTGCCATTAACGCCACGGTACCGGCCTTATCTGGGTGACTATAATAATGGCCAGCGGGAATTTTGAACGCCAAGGTGGTGGTCGGTGTTTCGCCACTGCGGGTCCCCAGCACCTCGATGCCATTTTCAGTTCTATCCCGCCATAGCTCGGGTACTTGCACCGCCTTGTTAAGGTCCGATGCGGGTGTGGCACTACGGTCAAAGTCGTCTACCGCGAGACGTATAGCAAGATCCTCGTCGGATGGGGTCACCCCGTCACCCGCCGATCGCGCAGCGGGCTTAAAATTGTCCTTTGCGGCAACCTGATTCAATTGACCCTCGGGCACTACACTCATAATAACGCCGTGCCGACCCTTAATATATTGCTTAAAAACGCGCATGACGTCCTCCTCAGTCACACCGTTATAGCGGGCGATGTCGCGCCCGATGTAATTCGGATTTCCCGAGTAGGTTTGATTCGCGGCCAGTTCACTCACTTTACCAGCGACGCTCTGCAAGCCAAACACCGAACCAGACTCTATTTGCGCCTTGACGATCAACAAATCGTCTGGCTCGACGCCGCGTTCTTCAAATTCGCCAAGGGTTTCGCGCATGACCTGCTCTAGGTCGGCCAGCGAGGCGCCCGAGGCAGGATGTGGCAGTGCATAAAAATTAAAACTGCAGCTCAACTCGGCGCAGGGATGGCTGACGCCGGCATCCACCGCCAACTGATTCTTGATCAAATTTTTGTACAGTAACGAGGTTTTACCTTGTCCCAATATTTGCGCCAACACATCCAGTGGTGCCTCGTCTTCGTGACGCAATGAAACCGTCGGATAAGCCATGTAGACTAGCGGCAAGTGGACGTTATCCTCCATCGAGATGTAGCGGTCCCGATCAATTTCAACGCTCAGTTTATCCGGCGACGAAACCTTTGGCCCTCGAGGAATCGCAGCGAAGTATGTACGCACCAGTTGCAGCGCCTGCGTGGTGTCTATGTCTCCGCCAATGGTCAAAGTGGCATTATTGGGCCCATACCAGCGCAAAAAAAACGCCTTTAGATCGTTGAGCCCAACCCTATCTAGGTCCTCTAAATAACCGATCACCGGCCAAGAGTAAGGGTGCCCGTGGGGATAAAGAGCCTCGGCGACACGTTCTGACAGGCGCCCATAGGGTTGATTATCGACCCTTTGTCCACGCTCGTTTTTGACCGTTTCACGCTGCACTTCAAATTTTTCTTGGGTCACCGCATCGAGTAAAAAACCCATGCGATCGGCTTCCAGCCAAAGGACTTTACCCAGTTGATTCGCCGGAACCGTTTGATAATAGTTAGTTCGATCGCTATTGGTGGTGCCATTCATGCTGCCACCCGCTTCGGTCACTAATTTAAAGTGTTGCTCGTCGGCAACATTTTCCGAACCTTGAAACATCATGTGTTCAAAAAAATGTGCAAAACCAGATTTACCCAATTCTTCGCGCGCCGATCCAACATGGTAGGTGACGTCGACGTGAACCAGGGGGTCGGAGTCGTCACGATGCAAAATAACAGTTAAGCCATTTTCCAGACGGTATTTTTGGTAGGGAATCAATATTTCCCCAGGTTCTGCCACCACCGTCTCGAGCAGGGTAATACCGTCTATCTGAACAACGTTGGAGGCGATATCAAGATCGACACGCAACTTTTGTTCGCTGTATTGACAGGCAGACAGAAACGCTATAACTGCTGTAATAGCTATAATAGGCACTAATCGCATGATAATTTCCCTCTAGTTCAGTGGTGACTGCCGCTGATCATCCGAGCAATACTCAAGCCGATAGAAACAACTCCATCACTTTAAGACGCGACGATATTACAACTATAGACGTTTGAAGTAACTCCATCGGTTTCGTTTTATCGATGGTATGGCGAAAAGCATCAAAGCATCTGTTTGGCGATCACAGAGTGCAGTGCATCAATGCCTTGCACGCCACCTAGTTTCGTCACCTTATCTCGCCGCCCATGTCGCCGCCTTATTTCGGAACCGATTTGATCCAGCAACAACACGAGACTCAGTGGCAAAACAAGGCGACGAGAGGCGGAACTAAGTCACATTGCGCTTAGCTGGTCGAGTCTTTTTCAGGCGCTTCTTCGACTGGCGCTTCT
>DDJS01000069.1:2548-5495 GCA_002339165.1 Cellvibrionales bacterium UBA2618
ACTGGCGCTTCTGCAACCGCTGGCGGCGCAGTTTTGACCAGTCCTTCGGCTAATAGGACGGCTACTTTATCATCTCCATTGACCCAGTTTTTTTCGGCATCTTTTACCGCAAAACGGCCTGATTTTTTTTTATAGACAGTGTGTTGTTTGGTTCTTAAAATCACTTTCATCGCTATTCCTCTCGACTGATTACTCGTTGCTAAGCTTACATTAAATGGGAGTTATCTCCCGCGACACTCAAATCCTCACCAGCCTGTTATTAACAGCATAAGTTTTTAAAACGCCATTTGCGCAAGCACATCGGCGGGGATTTCAGCGTTAGTATAGACGTTTTGTACATCGTCTAAATCTTCTAAACTATCTATCATGGCAAGCAATTTTTCTGCTCCAGCCAAATCCAGTGGCACCTTGATACTAGCCACCATTGCAATCTCGGCATCTTCCGGATCAAATCCGACCGCAACCAATTGATCTTTTACCGTGGTAAAGTCCTCAAACTTCGTCACCACCTCGATCGAACCGTCCTCGTCGACAACCACGTCCTCCGCTCCCGCCTCAAGTGCCGCATCCAGTAGGGCATCATCATCGACTGCGGATGAAAAACTCAGTTGTCCTACGCGGTTAAATAAATAAGCGACCGAGCCATCGGTGCCGAGATTACCGCCGCGCTTGCTGAACACATGGCGTACTTCACCGACTGTGCGGTTGCGGTTATCTGTCATACACTCCACTAAGATGGCGACGCCACCTGGCGCGTAACCCTCGTAGGTCAGTTCGTCATAATTCTCTCCCTCCCCCGCGCCAGCGCCTCGGACAATGGCTTTTTCAACGGTATCGCGCTTCATATTGGCGCCGAGGGCCTTATCTACCGCCGCCCGCAGGCGGGGATTATCATCAGGATTTGGACCGCCCGCCTTAGCCGCGACGACCAATTCGCGAATTAATTTGGTGAAAATCTTGCCTCTCTTGGCATCCTGAGCAGCCTTGCGATGCTTAATATTCGCCCACTTACTGTGACCTGCCATGCTTTATCTCCCTTGGGGTGCTACTCAAAGTTCCTAACTGTCAGATTTGCGTACCCGTATACCGAGATCGCGCAATTGACTAGACGCGACGGGACTGGGTGCCTCTGTCAGTAAACACGCCGCCGACTGGGTCTTCGGGAAGGCGATAACGTCACGAATTGAATCGCTACCAAGCATCAACATCATTAATCGATCGAGACCCAAAGCGATGCCGCCATGAGGTGGTGCACCGTACTGCAAAGCATCCAATAAAAACCCAAATTTATCCCGCTGCTCGTCAGAGTCAATACCGAGTACGTCAAACACGTTGGTTTGCATGGCTTGATCGTGGATACGAATCGAACCACCGCCTAATTCGTAGCCATTTAAAACCACATCATAGGCTCGCGACAGGGCATCTGCAGGGGCCTTTAACAACGCCTCGGCACTGCAGGATGGTGCAGTAAATGGGTGGTGTAGCGGGGTAAGCCCACCACCATCCAAAGCCTCAAACATCGGAAAATCCACAACCCATAGCGGTGCCCACTGACAACTGTACAGATTTAAGTCAGCACCTATACGGCAGCGCAAGGCACCCAGCGCCTCGCTCACCACCTGCGACTTATCGGCACCAAAGAACACGATGTCGCCATTTTGTGCCTGCAATCTATGCATAATATCCAGCGTTACAGCCTCGCCTAAAAACTTAATAATTGGCGACTGTAAGCCCTCCACCCCATCCTCTAGGGCATTGACCTTGATCCACGCCAAGCCCTTGGCGCCATAGACGCCAACGAACTTGGTGTACTGGTCAATTTGTTTGCGTGAAATAGTGGCACCGCCAGGCACCTTTAGCGCGCTAACGCGACAATTGGGGTCATTTGCCGGACCGGCGAATACCTTGAACTCTATATCCGCCAAAAGGTCTTTAATTTCTACCAACTCCAGCGGAATGCGCATGTCGGGTTTGTCCGAGCCAAAGCGGTGCATAGCCTCGGCGTAAGTCATACGTGGAAACTCGCCCAGATCCACATCCATATGCTCAGCGAATACCGCGCTAATCATCTGCTCCGCGAGGGCCATAACATCCTGCTCATCGACAAACGAAGCCTCGACATCTATCTGCGTAAACTCAGGCTGGCGATCCGCGCGGAGGTCTTCGTCACGAAAACACTTGGCAATCTGATAATAGCGGTCACAACCGGCTACCATCAGCATTTGTTTGAACAGTTGCGGCGACTGGGGCATGGCAAAAAACTGTCCAGGATAGGTGCGAGATGGGATGAGATAATCCCGCGCGCCTTCTGGCGTTGCTCGCGTCATAATAGGCGTTTCAACATCCAAAAAGCCATGCTCAGATAAATAATTGCGGATACTGTTTGACACCGCCGATCGCAACCGAAGACTTTTTTGCATGTCAGCGCGGCGGAGGTCCATATAGCGATACTTTAAGCGCACATCCTCGCCAACTACGACATGCTGATCGAGTTGAAACGGCGGGGTTAAGGCCTCATTAAGTATCTCTAAATGCACACCATAGATTTCAACCTCACCGGTATTCATTGCGGCATTCACGGTCTCAGCGCTACGCGCGCGCACCCTGCCGCGCACTTTGAGCACATACTCTGTGCGCACCTTGTCGGCGAGCGCAAAAAACGCACCTGCATCTGGATCAAACACGACTTGAACGATGCCTTCTCGATCGCGTAGATCGATAAAAATAACCCCGCCATGATCGCGACGCCGATCTACCCAGCCGCACAGCGTGACTTCTTCATCGAGTTGCGATTGAGTAACTAATCCGCAATAGTTGGTTCGATACATAGGATACTATTTCCTGTATTTAAATTGGTTTACGTTGAGTCAGAATTTGTAGACACCTGACTGGCAGTCCCGCTGGACTGACTCGCTGATGTCGCTGATGTCGTTGATGTCGTTGATGT
>DDJS01000069.1:5855-6078 GCA_002339165.1 Cellvibrionales bacterium UBA2618
TGTCGTCGGTTCCTTGTCGCCGCTAATATTACGCTGATCCTTGGTTTTAAAATCGGTTTCATACCATCCGCTACCGCTGAGGCGAAAACTGACCGCAGAAATTTGTTTCTTTAACTCGGGTGCATGGCACTCTGGGCAATCGCTGAGCGGTTCATCGCTCATTTTCTGCAAAGCTTCTAGCTGGTGGCCACAAATGGCGCATCGATATTCGTAAATCGGCACA
>DDJS01000007.1 GCA_002339165.1 Cellvibrionales bacterium UBA2618
GCTGTACCCGCCGCATCGTCAACGCTGCCAGCAGAATTAAAGGCAGAATCAACCGTCACCGAACCTGAAGATGCGCATGAACCTGCCAAAATGCTCGGCCAGCAGCGCTTAACTCGCACCGATTTTGACGCCATGCGATTACTCGCAACCACCAGTCAAGGAGCGTTGCAAGCCTATACCGATTGGGCCGAGGACCTCAAGGCGATGGCCGAGGACTACCCGGTCTACGCACATATATTGGATGACCAGGTGCCGGCAGAAGCACAATTAAAAACGCAATTGCGAGCCATCTATCTGAGTCTCGAAGCGCGTGCCGCCGAATTACGCGAGCATGAAAACGACCGCGCTGCGCTCGACGAAGTCAAGGACTGGCGGCGTTCGATGGAGCAACAGTTGACCGAGCGCGGGGTGCAACAGGCGGCGCTGGAAAAACACCTGAAAGAGCTTGATGACGCGGCAGCTGCAAACGCGGAACAAGCAGTTGCGGCGCTCGCCGAAGCCGAAAGGGCAGCAGTAGCCAACGCCAACACAGTCACCGGAGAGCCACCCACCCCGGTCGAGGCGTTGCAGCCAGTCGCACTGGCGTCTCGCCACCTGATTTTTGTCGCCCTCGCCACACCCCAACACAGTGGCGCACAACTGGTGTTGCAAAAATCCGCCAACGCGCCGCCGATCGCGCTTAAGGAGGGGGATGCGTTCGATTGGTGCGGGCGACGCGTCACGCTGGAACGCGTTTATCGGCGCACGGAAAAACAGTTGAGCGTTGATTTTATTTACCGCGGCGAGCGCACGACGATCGATTACCGGGGCGCGGGAGCCTCATCAGAGGAGGTGTAAAAGCTATGAAAAGCAAATTAAATCTGACGTTTGCGAAGATTGCGGCGGTCGAGACCATGATCGACGATAACCGTTCGCTGTACAAGGCGCTGGTCACCGATGATGGTGATCTGCTCTACGTCAGGCCCACCGACGACATTGCTGCACGCGGGCTGTCGCAGTTGGCGCAAGTGGTCAAGGAGCACTACCCAAACTGCGCGCCGCGCCGTGAAATCAGTGCCATGGAGTACAACGAGCACCTGCAGAGCAAGGAGCGCGGCAAGCACAAGACCGCGATTGGACGGATTGGTAAAAAGCAATTGGGGATTGCCGATCAGATCTTGCTGGAACTCATCACTCGCGCCGCCTCCATGAAGGCGTCGGATTTCTTTCTCGATATTTGGACCGAAAAACAGGCCTTTTTGCGCTTTAAAATCTATGGCTTTACCCACGAAATCGACACCTTTGACGTCGACACCGCGCGTCGTTTGGCGGTGGCAATGTGGCGTCTTAGCGGTACCACCGAGTGGAATCCCGCCGAGACCTGTCACTGCACCTTTACCGCTGCGGTGACCCTTGAGGGTGCCGCGCAATCCTCCGAGTACCGGCTGCGCGCGGCGTCGATGATTGAGGCCGGTCGCCCCGGTTATCTGATCGCCTGCCGGTTGCGCGATCCCGGCTCGGTTATGCCCCTCGATCAGGCCGGTTACACGGCCCAGCAAATGCAAGACATCTGGATGCTCAACCAGGCGCCGGGTGGCCTGTCGGTGTTTAGTGGGCCGACAGATTCGGGCAAGTCGACCTCATTGACCTCGATGGTCGCGGCCATGCCAACCAATATGCGCAAGCTGGAGATCGCTGATCCGGTCGAAGTCTATCTCGATCACTGTACCCACGTGCAGTTAAAAAAGGAAAAAAACTCCGACAACTTCGATCAGATTATGGCCACTACTGTGCTCGTCAACCCAGATTTTTTATTGCTCCAAGAAATTCGCGACAAGCGCACCGCGGCGGCGGCTATATCGATGGCCCAGCAGGGTAAACAGGTACATTCCACGCTGCACTCGACCACCTGCGCCGGCGTGCCGTCGCGACTTCATGACCTCGGTATCTCGCTCAATCTACTCGGGTTTAAAGATTTTTTCTGCGGTATGGTCAGCCAAAATCTGGTGCCACTGTTGTGCCGCGATTGCGCCTTGACCCAGCACCGTGATCCGGCCGAGCACCGGCGCCATCAACAGCTATTTGAATCCTCAAAACTGCGCTATATCAACCCCCAAGGGTGCGCCCATTGCACCCGTGGGGTTAAAGGACAGACGCTGGTGGCCGAGGTCTATCCGCTGTTGCGCGCGGGCGATCGCGCTTACAGTTTGATTCGCCAGGGCGCATTCGCCGAGTTGGCCGAGTATATGACGCGCGAGGTTGGGGTTGATTCAAAGCACGCCATGGCCGCCGATAAGATCGTTGAGGGGTTGATCGATCCGATCATTACCGCGCGGCGAATTGGTTACTTCGACCCAGAAAAAAGCTGGAACCGCAGCGCATGAGCGCCGATCAAATGCCCATCAAAAAACTGACGGATTAATGATATGTTGAAATTACCGCGCCCGTCGATCGGGCAATTTTTACTGCGTTGGCTCAATACCACGCTGATGTTTCCCCACGCCGACCGCGCGGTACTCTACGATATGCTGGCGATCCAGCTGCGCGCCGATGTGCCGGTGCACGCCTCGGTAGACAGTTTGCTCAACCTCTCGGGCAACGAGGGGATCGTGGCAAAATTCTGCGCTAGCGCGCTGGAGAACAAGGACAGTCTCGGGCAGGGGTTCTACGACAGCGCGCTGATACCGTTGTTCGAGGCCCAGTGCGTCGATGCCGCCGAGAGCAAAGGCCCCGACGCCATGATCGAGATCCTCGGTCATTTGGGCACCG
>DDJS01000107.1 GCA_002339165.1 Cellvibrionales bacterium UBA2618
GGAATGGCTGGGGCCTTTTGGGGTTTCCTGCCGATACTAGATGACGATAGCGAAACCCCAAGTTCAAGCTTATTTCCTCTCAGGAAGGCGGTGGGATATTATAGTTTATCCATGTTGCCAGCTTACGCGCGTAGCGTCGCGCCCTGGCCATCTTCAAATCTTGACTATGAACTGGTTATCGTCGACCGCAAGCGAGAGATGCCGTTATGGCGTAAAACGTTGACGTTGAGCTACCCGCGGTTGCCCAAGGGCTTTACAAAGTCTGATATGCCACCGGAGTTTCGCCACCAAATTATGCTTGCCACTGAGCAAATGTTGGCCGAGGCGACGGCCTCGATGACTTGTTCCGCACAGTACTATCACCTGTCGAAAGCGGACGGGGAGCGCGGCGTGGCAACCATCAATGCGGGCTCACTGGCAGGGGTGCGGCTCGGTGACCAATTTTTATTGAGTAGCGACCCGAACATATTAAACGCTGCGGTCAATGCGTCCGCACTTTCGAGTTTGGCGCTAGCGCGGGTCGAGTCGGTGAATCGCCACACAGCGGTACTCAAGCACATCGCCGGGCCTAAGTGGTCCAGTGAGCAGGCTAACGATAACTTTGTCGCGCTGTATTTTTGAGCGCCGTTGGAGGAACAGATGACAACATTACCCACCATTTTCGGCTTTCGCCAGGCTGCTATCGCCTGTTACAGCGTATGCCTATTGGGGTTAAGCGGTATAGCTTATGCCGAAACGCCAGAGGAGGCTTTGGCGCAGTTAGTCAAGGATATACGCTTGATGACTCCGACCATGGCCGCTGCCTTTGCCGATGGCCGTTATATTACCAAAAAGGGCGATACCCTCGACCGTATTATCGCGCAGACCATGGACGATACGCCGGTGCGTAGAGAGATTCTTATGAAGGCCATCGTGCACGCGAACCCGCACGCCTTTAAACGCAAGAATCCCAATTGGATGTACGCCGACAAGCAACTCAAGTTGCCCACCGCTGAGGACATACACCGGGTAGTGTTCAATAACTCGGGAGGTATTTTGGACGCTAAAAAGGCGGCCCATGCCGAGCGTCGTTCATGGGTGCAGTTCCCCTGATATGGGTATCCTTCGTGGCTATTTTGTTGCCGTGTTTCACCGTTTGACGGTCTGAGTACCTAGCGTCATGTTAGGGCCTGAGCAGGTCAATTTAGCAGTGCGCCCGACACCGATCTTTCTCGAAGGTGTGGTGGCCATTCAAATAACCGAAGAAGTTGCCAAAGACCTCGGGTTAAAAGATGGTCAGATTGTCCGCGGCATATTTGGTTATCGTGGCACCATTCTGCGTTTGTCGATAAATAATCGTGAATTGAGTTGGTTGGTAGGTAGCCAGTTCAAAGCCGGAGACAAACTGGATTTGCGGGTCACTAACAACGGCCGTGCGCTGCAGCCGCTGGCACCTATGGCGCAACCCGAGCCCTTGGCTACGCCGGGCGGGCGTCTGATGAGCTTGTTATTTCGTCCTGAACAGTCCTCTATGGTGAGTCGTTTGCTGATGCCCACTGGCGGGCAGGCGCCAGTGCTACCGCAGATCGCTGAAGGCGAAAATGCCCGCTGGTTGTCGCAGTTTATGCAGAGCATGGCCCGGCTTTCACCTGCCGCTGTCAAGCGCGCTCTATCACTTTCGGGGTTGTTTTCCGAGGGCCGACTGGCTAGCCAGTTAGCGGCTAATTACGACATCAAACAGCTATTAAAGAGTCTCTTGCGTGCACAATCACCGCAGTCGGCTATAGCGCGCGATCTTGAGTCGGCGATCGATGAGGTCGAGAGCCGTCAGGTGGAAAGCTTACAAGCGCAGCAAAACCGATCCGTTTCCTATTCCTTTTTGTTGCCATTTTTAGATGCTAACCCAGTGCAGGTTAAGTTTGAGCGCGGTCGGCGAGATGACGATGGCAGCGAGCTGGATTGGGTGATTAATTTACACACCGACAGTCGCACGATGGGCGAATTGTGGTTAAAAACCACCTTCAAACCGTCGTTGCGTCTAGACATGGAAATGTGGGCTGCACGTGCTGATATCGCCCGTGCAGCCCGCGCAGGGTCATCAGATTTACACCGTCAGATGGAGGAGTTTGGACTGGCTTTGGGTAAGATGACCGTTCATCACGCCCGCCGGCCCCTCGCGGGTGTTCAGCCAATCGGCCCCGGCGGCGTTGTGGATATCGTCACATGACTTACGGGCCTTCTAAAAAAGCGGTGGCCATCGAATATGGCAAGAACAGTGTGCCGATGCTTACTGCCAAAGGACAAGACGAATTGGCCGACGCCATTGTTGCCGAGGCGCAACGTCAGGGTGTGCATATTGCCAAAGATCCACAGTTGGTGGCATTGCTCAGCCAGTTAGATCTCGACCGAGAGGTGCCGGAGAATCTCTACGTTGCGGTGGCGGTGATACTGTCTTGGGTGTACTGGCTTAAGGGAATCGAGCCCGAGGGTTACAGCGGTGGCAAATCCAGTTAGCGACTGCTCTATTTAGGCGTTACCCACGGAGTTTTTGCGACTGTTGGAGCGAATCTTCCCCAATCTGTCATAAACTTCGACGCTACTCAGCGGGTCTGGCGTTTGAATGGTGTGTAGTGCTCCGCGAATCGTCTCTAGTTTTCGGTTGATGAGCACTTCATTGCGGATGTGCAACTCTTTACAGTCCTTCATCAGCGCCATCACTTGCTCCCAAAGCGCTACATTATCGGCGAGTGCGTCTGGATCCTTGGCGTAGGCTCGAATGCGTTGGGTTAAATCTTCACTGGCGAGAAAATCGAGAATTTCTAATTTTTGCGTCTGTAGAACCTCAAAACTTTCTAGGTCTTGCTCTTTGAGGGATTTGAATTCGTTGGAGAGGACCGCCTTCAAGGCGTTTGCCTTGTGCAGCGTTTGTGCTATGTAATCGGTTTCTGGATTGGACATAACTATGGTAACCAGCAAAACTCAACCACAGAGTATACCATTCTGTGGTTGAGGTGAAGCGCCTTCAAAGAGTCGCTTATGTGTTGCCTATCATACGCTCTATGGCGACAAAATTTTCAGCGATACGACGTTCGTTCAGTGGGTAGTTACCTTCTTGAAGCGCGGCGCGGATCGAAGCGACTTTTGCTTCGTCAAACTCGGCAGTCGCCAGCGCAGACTCAGCA
>DDJS01000120.1:0-1825 GCA_002339165.1 Cellvibrionales bacterium UBA2618
GTCAACATCAGGGTTTAAAACGCCATGCCTGAGGCCCTTTCAAATGGCACATTTATACCGGCACTTGCAAAAGCTCCGAACTGTTCGGTCAACTCAAAAAAAGAGCAGCAGGGTTGTTAATGTGGCACGCATATCGACTAGCGCAAGACAAAGTGGCGCAAAAATCACCAAAGCACAGGCCACAGCCAAAGCACCTGCGCTGCTGTCATATGTTACCCTAATTTTAATCGACAGGAGTCACTATGGACGTATCTCTGCACCCCATTGCATTCGACGCTCGGAGCGTTTTGCATAACCTGTACTCATACTATCTTTATGACATGTCAGAGATTATGGGTCGCTCCCCCGAGCCGAGCGGTCGTTACACGTTTGACCACAAGAGCCTGAATAAATACTGGCAAGACCGCGGTCACTGGCCTTATTTCATTCACCTTGGCGATCAATTAGCTGGTTTTTTTCTCATCGGGGAATATCCAGCCAATAGACAACGGTTGGATGTCGATCAGTTTTTTGTGCTGCGTAAATTTCGCCGGCAAGGAGCGGGCATAGCGGCGCTCCACCAGGGGGTTCGTCAGCATCCGGTGCAGTGGCAAATTCGGATCTTAAAACAAAATCGCGCGGCCCTAAGGTTTTGGCGATCCGCGGTAACCGCGCTTGTCGGGACACGGTTTGATGCTGGAATAGAGCTTGATATCGACTTAGAAATGCACTTCATTCACTTTGATCAAGCCGGTGAAAAATGACGCCAATCGATCCTGCCTATAATGCATCGATTTAATGACTGCGCTTCTTTTAGGCGCGGGGGGCACACGGCGTACTGTTTTGGAAGCGCAGTCGCGCATGGCTCAGTAGTGCAGCAACTCTGGTTTCCCGGTCCGCTTAGATGCTAACGTTTATCGCGCATCAACCTCGGGATGTGAGCAATTCCCCATTGGGTGATGGCTACGGTGTCTATAGTCATGGTCTAGGTGATCCTCCATACCGTTGCCTTAAGTGGCTCTAACTGGGTATTTTAACCATGGATGGAGATGAATATGGATATCAACAAGAAAGTCGCTTGGGCGATGATCGCGATGCCAGTCTGTCTTTTTGTGCACGCGGGTGCAGGCAAATTCTTATACCGCTATGGAGAGTTACCGGGCAGTTGATTGTGAGCGCGCCAAAACTGCCTTTGAGGCCCTTGCCGATATCGGCATCGAACTTCGCCGTTTAATCTGTGTGTGATGCATTACCGAACCGAACCGAACCGAACCGAACCGAACCGAACCGAGGCGAGGCGGTGCAGAAGCACCCAGTTAAAGCCTAAGTGTCAATGATGATAGCCAATAACGAGGAGCGCGACGAAGAATTCTCCAGACTTATCAAGGCTATTTTCGGTCAGTTCGATGAAGCTGATATCGAGCAAACTGACAGGTTATTTGTTGCGCTGGATAAACGCCGCAACCTCGATCAAATCGAAGTCCGCATCTTACCTAAACCGCTCAGTGATGAAGGTTGAATTCCGCCCATCAAGCGGGTCAAAAAAACTGATCTATTTCGAGAGCGCGGCGCCAAGCTCAGAGCATGGATTCACCCAGTTGGAGATGACCATTTCACCCAAGGGCTATCCGCGGGATGTTTGGCTGGCAGATTCCTCGCATAAGAAATTTTCGAGGACCAGCGTCAAGGCTACCGAGCGGGTGTTATTCGAACGCCCGCCGCAGGGTAAACCTGTTTATAGTCATCGAACAGTAAATACCTATAAAATGTCCGGACAGCCATAGGCAAAAAAACAGCGCAAAAAAAGTGAAGCCAAACGCTGGATGACTTGCTCAAGCCGATGGTG
>DDJS01000120.1:2231-2846 GCA_002339165.1 Cellvibrionales bacterium UBA2618
CACATAAAACCGCTAATCAGTGGTTGTTTAAGTCAGCCCAAAACGGCCTGCCTCATGCGCAATTTGAGTTGGGCATGCAACATGCTGATCGGGTAGGGATGCGAAGTGGATAAAGCCTTTGCTACACGTGGATTAGCGAGGCGGCGGTATCGGGCTTTTCACCGGCGCAGCCGTTCGATCGATCCGTTGCGGTCAAGGCGTGGCTGGAGAGTGCGGCGCTAAGCGATGACTTCGTGTAGAGACTTTTTCTGGCTTGGGAGCTGCCGACGTTGACAGTCGCTGGTTCGAAAACGCCAATGGAGTATTCCATTAATCGCCGACCGATTGGCTCTTTACGAGCCCCGTCAGATCGCTGTTGACGCCTATTATTGAGTGGTGGTTGATCTGCAGGTTTGCGTTGCTTGGTGCCTATACCGTCCTAGAGAAGGCAAAAAACAAGCGCTGTAATGGTGGGCCCAGTAGGACTTGAACCTACGACCAATCGATTATGAGTCGACTGCTCTAACCAACTGAGCTATGGGCCCTTTAATCTGTGCACTGCCAATCATCTAGACTGGCTAGAGGGTTGCAATGCACCCGAGGCAGCCTGTGCCTTTGGTGCTGTTAATCAATGAA
>DDJS01000119.1 GCA_002339165.1 Cellvibrionales bacterium UBA2618
GAAAAACTCGACTTTTCCAAGGGTAATGTCAAGGCCCGCGCGCGCATGACCGCGCAATACGAGATTTCCGGACTGATCGACGGCTTGGTACTTGGCACCGATCACTCGGCAGAAAACATCACTGGTTTCTTCACCAAATTTGGCGACGGCGCCTGCGACCTAGCCCCGCTATTTGGCCTCAGCAAGCGCCAAGTTCGCACCCTTGCCGCCGCATTAGGCGCACCGGCGTCTATCGTCGACAAGACCCCGACTGCCGATCTTGAGTGCTTGGCACCGCAAAAAGCTGACGAACAGGTTTTAGGAGTCAGTTATGACATGATCGATGATTTCTTACAGGGAAAACCGGTCACTGAAGACGCCCATCAACGCCTAATAGATATCTACCGACGCACGCAACACAAGCGACGGCCAATTGCTACGCTCTACGACTGATCGCTTGGCTCTATGAATAATAGCCGGGCATAGACTAACCCATAAGCTCAGTCGCGACAGTTTAAAGAAAGTACCGCCAGCGCAGCACTGGGCGTGGGCGAGGATGGTGGTGGTGCTGTTGCTGATCGAGTGACAGCTCGGTGTCGGGTGTACATTTTGCTGTGCTTTCTGTGGATGGCGGCGGTGCATATGATTGCTTGACCATACCGCAGCGCCCAGCCAACGCATCCAACTCAAATCCTCCGAGTAATCGAACGATGGTCGCGTTGGGTAGGGTATCGACCTCGACAGTCACCCCCAACTGCCACAGATAGGTCGCATGACAGACCTTAGAGATGTCTGTTCCGCGGGTGCTGTCTACGCTTTCGGACAGGCACTCAATCGAGTCTATTCGCACGCTGGCACCTTGGCTCAATGACGTCGGTAGTCGTGAAGTAAACCGATCGTCCCCTTGGCGATAGGCGAGTAAATCCACCGCAAGCGAACCGCCATCCAGCGTGTACGTAAAGCTGTTTAGCGCGATGTTTTCCGCTTTAAGTATCGCCCGACGATTAATCACGAGTAACGTATCGACCCGTCCGGCACCCACGCCAACCACGACCGCCAAAGCTAGGATTGTCAGCAGATAGGCCATCAGTTGCAGTAACATTCCGCCGGCTGCCGCGCGCCTGCCGAGTTGGCTCATTGCACAGCCTGAATCGCTACGTTGGGCACATTGACCTGTAATCGCATCACCCGCTGTCGCGGACCTTGAGCGTTCAGCGCTTGCTGATCGAGCGGCGCTCTCGAACTGGCGCTTACAGAACCATCGATCGGCGCGCTCAACCAGAGTGACAATTGCACTGAACGCACCCTCGACCACTGCAAATCACCGCGCGGTAAAGCCACGTATTGCAATCGCGCTGCAGCACCCGTTAGTGGCACCTCATCGCTCGCCAGCGCGTAGAGGACTTGAAAGTTATCAACACCTTCGGCGAGCGGTTCGCTGGCGCTGAAACTGCCACGGCGCCAACGTTTACGGCGAAAAACATGGTCCTCGGTAACAAAAAATAACTGTTGGTGATAAGCCCTAAAACCCTGACAACAGACAGTCAATTCATCCGCCCAGATATCGTTATAGCGTATCAACGCAAGCGCTTTAGGAGTTGCCTGGACGTAGTCTCTGCGCGCCTCAATAGCGGTCGCAACTCGAGTGTCGGCATGGCGTATCAGCAGCACATCAGAACCCGGCAAGAGTTGTTTTCCGCCGCATCCCCGGCTACCTGCCGGAGCATTATCGAGCCCGTCGATGGGGGCATTAAACACTTTATTTACATCCCCATGAGAAAATCGGAAACACAGACTAGGGCGATCAGAAAGCGCTGGCTTACGCGCTCCAACACGACCAAAAAACCCCGCTAAACGCACCTCACTTCGCAATATATCGAGCAACAAACGTCCGCTTTCATAGACTTGCTGATTTCGCTGTATATTTTTCATGACGCGCAACGCCCCTACATTAATATCTAACATAGCCCAACAAATGAGCACCCCCAGAGCTGCCGCCAGCAGCAACTCTAGCAGCGAGAAACCTGCCTGACGTGCCATTGATCGAGCGCCGAAAAACGCCACTAGCCACCGACCATGGGGCGATAAACCACCCGAGTCATGGCGTGCCATAAACCGTTGGAAAGACGCGACTCAGAGGCCGCTGAGCAGCCTATAAAACTGGTTTCGCCCGTCACGGATCCACGCCATTCGAGGGTCAAGCGACAGGTGCCTTGCGGTGCAATCGAGTCCAGGCAAAGTTGTGGTTCGGTCAAGTCACTCAACGACAACCGATTAAGCGGCATGTCTAACAATGCTGAGCCCGCAACTTGGCAGGACGACGCCCTATCAAGTACTAATTGCGCGGTCATATTATCGACGAGATTTTGCGCATGGGTGCGCTGCATCATGTCCGCCGCGTGCAACTGAAGTTGCCGGTAGAGCGTCACATAACCCATCGCCACAGCAGCAAATATCATTAGGCTCAAGACCACTTCGAGCATGGCATAACCAAGATATCCATTGCCAGTCGCAATTAGGCGGTAGTTGAAACCGAGCGCAGGTTTTTGGGCGTTCGGCACTCGACCGCGCCCAGCGCGCTTTGAGCGCCGCGTGACAGCTGAAATAAGCCGGTTCAATGCCGCCACCACTTAGCGCTAACCACCCCCAGGTGATCGATACTCAAGGTATCGCTGCTCGCCTGCATACCGTCCTTGCGTGGTGCAGCTATGGCGCGAA
>DDJS01000022.1:0-1849 GCA_002339165.1 Cellvibrionales bacterium UBA2618
CCAGTTATTCCCCGCCGTTTGGGCCGCCTCCAATGCGCCTTCCAAATCCCCGCCAGTTCGAGTCGCCGCTTCGGTGCCGGCAAAAAAGAGGTGCGGGTGCTCCGATCCGCCATTGGCGGTTTGTAAACCGTAGGCCGGGTGCATGATGTTAGATTGGTCGTCACGGGTGGCAATAAATTCCTCACGCGACCAATCTTGCAGCTCTAACGCTAAGGGTTCAGCGGCTTGTGGGCCGAAGAGGCGTGTGAGTTGCCGTATCACCATGGCCTTTAAAGTGGCTTCACCTGCGGTGTGCCGGCCGGCTGCGTTAACGCCGAAAAAGCCAAATAGCGCGCCTTGTGCCAATTGGTCAGATGCTGTGTTGGGGGAGGCGTCGTGGATTTCAGCCAGAGGCCCCAGATAGCTCATGGCAGAACCGGAGTGTCCCTGAGCGCGCCAAAATGGCGTTGGATAGATCGCCATAATCTTGGCATGGGCCGCCATCCAGGTGGGTAAGCTGCGCATTTTCTCTGTCACGCTAGTTGGCAGTTCCGGCATAAATTGAATTGACTGCGCCATCAACCTCAGGGGTATCGTGGTGATCACGCTATCGGCATGTAATTCCAGCGCTTGATTATTTTTCGTTGCGATTACCCGATAGTCTCCATTGCCAGTTTTAGAGATCGCTGTGACGCGAGTATTGAGCATCACAGAATCTGCATCCAGACTGCTCAGGAGTGCTTTTGCCATCGACAGCATGCCGCCTTCCAAACGCTGTGATGCCGATTGATTGGTTTGTCCCGAACCGTAAGCTCTGGCAGGCAGGTCGATCGCTTCTTCTATCAGGGAGTCGCCCTGGCTGTATTGCTCGAACGCCGTTAATTCGAGTTCTTGGACTAAGTCATTAAATAGTGGGTTCATGGTGGGCCAGAACCACGCTGGCCCCATATCAAATTGCTCGCGGTCATCGCCACTGGACGGCAAGTTGATGCTTTGAATACGGCCGCCAATACGATTTTTAGCCTCGACCACAATGGTCTTTACGCCACGCTTGTGGAGGAGATAAGCTGCGTACAAGCCACTGAGTCCAGCGCCAATAATGATCACTGGCGCAGATGTGGATGGCGCATGTGCCGGACGATCGTCGGGTAATAGCTGCGGGTTCTTATGCATTAAAAACTCTCCCCAGATGGGCGGAGGTCTATTTCATGGGTCCACGCCGAGGGGGCCTGACGGGCAAGCATAAGATAAGTGTCTGCAATATCATCGGGCAAGATGGCCTGGTTTTTGGTTAGTGATGAAAAGCGTTGTCGGCTTATGGCCGACCATAAAATACCATCGAGGACTAGATGGGCTACATGGATACCGTGCGGTTGCACTTCGCGGGCCAGCGATTGAAGCATCCCTCGCAAGGCAAATTTAGCCGATGCAAATGGCGCAAATCCGGCTGCGCCACGCATGCTGGCGGTGGCGCCAGTAAAAAATAATTTGCCCTGACCGCGTTCGAGCATAGGGGGCAAGACTGCCTTGGCCAGATTAAAAGCCGCGAGCGTGTTATAGCGCCAGCTCAACTCAAATTCTGCAGCGTCGACGTCGATCATTAATCCGCGGCTGAGACGAGCAACGTTATGGATGACGAGATCGATATGGGCGTGGCGCTGGCGGATTTGATCAAATACGGCAACCACTTCCTCGGGTTGGGTCATGTCGGCGCGGTACTCTTGGGTATTGCGAGATACCCCGATGACCCGCGCACCGGCTGTTTCAAAACGAGCTTTTAAACTCTCGCCCAATCCCGGTCCGTAACCGGTGATGACTACGCATTGTCCGTGCATATTTATCGTCCTTGAGTTGTGCGTAATCAATCACC
>DDJS01000022.1:2160-6266 GCA_002339165.1 Cellvibrionales bacterium UBA2618
ATCAATCACCGCAACGGAATCATCTGTATCATCGACTGTGTCGATCGAGACCACTAGAGCCGACGATCTAAACACTGATGCTCAAATAAACTAGCTTCTAGCCGCTACTTTATTGGTAAAGATGCTAGGCAACTTCACTCGACCTGTCAATGCCTATCTTCCGATAGGTAGGTTAGAGTGTTAAGCTCGTGCCTGATAAACAGATATTGGGGACAGGGTGTGGTGTACTCGACCGTAGAAAAAATCATTGAGGTAGCTGAATTACAGGCGCGGGCGGGCGGTTATAACGCCTTGAGCTTCAGAGTGATTGCCAAGCAAGTCGGGATTAAAAGCGCCAGCATCCATTATCACTTTGCCACTAAGGCAGATTTGGGCGTGGCGATTGCCCACCGCTACACCGCCCGGTTTGAGCAACAGTTAGCCAAGCTTGCGGAAAATAGTACGCAGCCAAGCGATCGTTTGGAGGGTTATATTGCATTGTTTGTTCAGGCTCTAACGGTAGACAAAAAAATGTGTTTATGCGGTATTTTGGCGGCTGAGAGCGACCTGCTGCCGGAGGCTTTACAGCGTGCGGTTCAGGTTTTTTTTGAGGTGAATGTCGCATGGCTCCACGGCGCTTTGTTCGCCGGCCAACCGCAGGCTAAGGCGCAGGCGTTTTTCGTTTTAGCCAGTCTAGAGGGTGCACTCCTGATGAGCAAGGTCATGCAAACCGATGCGCCACTCGAGCAGGTTTGCAAATTGTTGCGGCAAGACTGCTGGCAATAGTGGCCTTGCCGCAAGTTACCCGTGGCCGATGCGTTTAACCGCACTGCTGTTAAATGCTAGCTTGACAGGATAAATCGCTCAGCGGGATTAATAGCTCAGATTAATGGGCTAAGTTGATCGATAGAGTGGGCCGCTACTATGGATTTAAAGAGTTTGCCACGGGTTCGCGCGATGAAAGCAACCGGCCAAAAAACTTCCCAAAAAGCGCTAAGTCATTTAACACAATCCTTTTCATGCCGAACATCATGATTGTTTTTGCCCTCGTTGTAATGTTAGCTGGCGAGACCGATAAAAAGTCGCTAGCTACTGGTTTAAGCTACACCGCTGTCTCGCGAGTGGCCAAGAACTCACCAATAGAGTAAAGCTATACAAGTTTGCCAAGGCTCACTGTAAACCTATTTGGGTGAATCCCAACGAACAGAAAGTTGTCGGCTAGGTAGCGCGCGCCAAAGCAGCGTTACAGGGTTAGTATTTAGATTTTGAATCTGTCTTTTTAGGATGATCTTTGATCTGCGGTGGCGGTAAAGAGAGACGCCGCCTAACCTGCACATCACCGCACCGAGCCATACTTTTGCGGTTTGCTCTGCCCCCAAGGCGGTCGGCTACAAGATGATTCATCGCCGCACTGTTTTCGATGCACAGGGTACCTTTGGGTTTGCTGCGACGTTAAACGTCAATCCCCTGCGGCAGCGTGAAAAACTCATCTAACGGATCCCAATCCGTAACTATGCGACGATTGCTCAACCTGCTTGTTGGATTGACCAGACCCGTGGCAAAGGTGATTTAAGCTGTTAGCGCAGGTGGCCTTTGGCTAGTTCCTCGTTGCTTGTCATTGAATCTACGATTCTGCCGCTTTTAAATCGGCGATTCCCCCGGTCTATGCAGTGGTAATGTCTATCGGAGGCTGGCCTTATGCGAGGTAAAACAAAGGCTGTCTGATTGGTCCATAGTATTTTACAATTAGTGCTAATAGGTTAATTTCCAGCGTGTATACAAAGCTATAAAAAGAGTCCCTAACGCCAGTAGCAGGTAGATTGTGTGGCTGGTGGCTAGCGGTTATTGTTGGCGACAATCTCGTTTATCGCGGGGTTTTCAAACACTGATGGGAGAGTAAAATGCGCGTTTTAATCGCGATGGCCTGGTTTGTGTTGTTGTCGATCGGTTGCAGCGAGTACCAAGAGCACGATTGTAATAAGATCGCGCTGGCGGTTGCGACAGATTTGGCCAGAGACAAAACACTGGACAATGGTGAGCGTCGCTTAGCGACCCATCTTTATCAATCCGTTCCCCGCAGAGGCACTTATGGGTTGCACTCGTTTGACGAGGTCTACAAAGCCTGTCAGAGGATTGCCTATAACCCCAACTCGCCGTTCTAAAGGATACGCTGGTTCGCACTGTATGGGATTCGGGCTGTCTTCTGTCTTAGGCGGTCTAAAGAGAATTTGCTATGACCGATCAGTAATAGTCTGAGCACGCCTTAATATATAGCGATAAGATACTTTATGGATATAGCATAAAGTGCTATTTAAATTTTTTTATAGTTATTTTTTATGATGCCATTAATCAGTGTTAGCTCGCGTTATAGCGACGCGCGAATGCCTAAAATACAGTATTGATTTGCAGCATCCATATCGAACGTTGTTTAGTTCGACTGGCGGTGTGTGTCAGAGGGAGATACTGATGTCAGAGAGAACCGGTGCGGTTACCATAACGCCGCAACATTGGCGCCAGCGAGGCTCCTTGCTGCAGTTACTCGGCCATAGTATTTTTGTTCTCGATGAGGGGATTGATCGGTGTGGAACGCTGGTGCTGTTGCATGGTTTCCCGACGTCTAGCTGGGATTGGCAACCGCTGTGGGCTGACTTAACCAAAGATTACCGCGTCATAGCCCTCGATATGTTGGGCTTCGGCTTTTCGGATAAACCCGATCATCGCGCTTACACCATCCACCGGCAGGCAGACTTAGTCGAGGCGCTGGTCGCGGCCAAACAACTGACCGCATTTCATGTGTTGGCTCACGATTACGGCGATACCGTAGCCCAGGAACTCCTCGCTCGCCAACTCGATAGCAGCGGCGTAGGCAAATGGCTGTCCTGTTGTTTTTTAAATGGCGGCCTATTCCCCGAGACTCATAGGGCACTTTTTTCGCAGAAATTGTTGCTGAGTCCACTCGGCGGTTTGCTGGTCAAACTAACTGGCTTTAGGCAGTTTAGCGCGGGGTTTAGCCAGGTTTTCGGCGTTGCTCATCGACCGACTGAGCATCAGTTAAACGATTTTTGGTGGATCATCAACGTAAATCAAGGTAAGCGCGTCTTCTGCAATTTGATTACCTATATCAGCGATCGCAAATTGCACCGCGAGCGCTGGGTTAGCGCTCTGCAAACTTCGACTATCCCGTTGGCGGTTATTAATGGCTCGGTTGATCCGATATCAGGGGCGCACATGGTGGCGCGCTACCAAGAATTGGGTTGCCGGTTGGACTATGTGGCGAAACTCGATGCCGTCGGGCACTATCCGCAGGTCGAAGACCCGCAGCGGGTATTAGAGCACTACAGGCTTCACTTACAGGCGCTTTATGATGCTCGATAAAACCCATGAGCTATCGATATAGACATCTAATTAGAGACTTTGTTAGTCTGGTAAAACGGCGTCGAAGCAAATCTACCGCGCCGCTAACCGATCGCAAGGCGTTGCCGATACTGGCTCAGCACTGGCGCAATTTAACGGGCGTAATATGGGGAATGATCAATGGTATACAAAGTTAAAAGTCATGTTGCCGGCCAAGTGTGGAAAACGGTCGCCAAGGTGGGTGATCAACTGGCCGCGGATGATGTCATCGCGATCATTGAATGTATGAAAATGGAGATTCCGGTGGTGGCCCCTGCTGCGGGTATGCTGGTAGAACTGTGCGCTGCCGAGGAAGATGTGGTTGCAGAAGATCAGGATATCGCAGTGTTGCGGGGGGTATAGACGAGATTATGGATTGGGACGCTGACATACAACAAATCAAGCATCGCCGAACGCTGGCGAAGCAACAGGGTGGCACCGAATCGGTTGGCCGCCAGCATCAAAAGGGACGATTGACGATTCGGGAGCGCATCGATGGTCTTGTCGATGACGGTAGTTTTTCCGAGTTAGGCGAGGGTGCTGGGGTTGCCGAATATGACGTGTCGGGTGCGTTGGTGGATTTTCAGCCAGCCAACTTTGTGCTCGGGTTTGGCAGTATCAACGGCCGCAAGGTGATTGTCGGTGGTGAAGATTTCACCCTTAAAGGCGGGTCGCCGAATCCGGCGGGGCTGCGTAAAAGCGTGTACGCCGAGCAGCTCGCGCTGCAGTACAAG
>DDJS01000044.1:0-9936 GCA_002339165.1 Cellvibrionales bacterium UBA2618
CCGAAATGGATACTTCGCCATAAGCAGGCGACCTCGACCTTAGACGAATTGGCCACTGGGAGTTTTCAAAACGTCCTAGCAGACGAAGGCGTCAAGCCGGCCGACGTCAAGCGCTTGGTGCTTTGTTCGGGCAAGGTTTATTACCACTTGCTGGAACAGCGTCAAGAGCGGGGTATTAAAGACGTTGCCCTGGTGCGACTTGAGCAGTTATACCCATTTCCAGACGTTGAGCTGGACAATATACTCGGCAGTATGGGTGCTTTGAAAGAAGCCGTCTGGTGTCAGGAGGAGCCGATGAATCAGGGTGCTTGGTACAGTAGTCAGCACCACATGCGCAATGCTCTTACTCGCCATAAGCCAGAACTGGTGCTGAACTACGTGGGTCGTAAGGGCTCGGCGGCACCAGCGTCTGGCTATATGTCTGTTCATCTGGAAGAGCAGGCGCAGTTTATTAACGAAGCGTTGACAACCAACGATAACAATTAGGAAAAATCCAATGGCTGTAGAAATCAAGGCGCCGAGTTTCCCCGAATCCGTACAGGAGGGGACGCTGGCCAGTTGGCATAAAAGTGCCGGAGATCAGGTTTCGCGAGACGAGTTGATCGTAGAAATTGAGACCGATAAGGTCGTACTTGAAGTCGTCGCGCCCGCGAACGGGGTGCTGTTGGAAATTCTCAAGCAAGAGGGCGATGCAATCCAGAGTAACGAGTTGTTAGCGCGCATTGAAGAGGGCGCAGCGACTACTAGCGACGATGCGCCAAGCTCCGGCCAAGCTGCGACGGCGAGCAGTGGCGATATTTCGGCAGCGATTAACCCGGCGGCGAAAAAATTAGCCCAGGAACGCGGTATTGATGTCGCAGATGTGACCGGTACCGGCAAAGGCGGGCGGATTACCAAGGAGGACGTTGTTAACTTTGAGCCCTCAACCGCTGCGGTACCAGAGACCATTTCGAGCGCGGTAGATACTGCCCTCGACGAGCCCAGCTCCGAGCATGGCGATCGAGTAGAGCGCAAAGTAGCCATGACCCGAATGCGCGCGCGTATTTCTGAGCGCCTGTTGGAAGTCACCCAAACCACTGCGTCGCTGACTACTTTTAACGAGGTCGACATGACTGCGCTGATGAATCTTCGAGCGCAGTACAAGACTGAGTTCACCAAGATGCATAACGGCACTCGCTTGGGCTTTATGGGCTTCTTTGTAAAGGCTGCGGTAGAAGCTTTGAAACGGTTTCCGTTGGTCAACGCATCGATCGATGGTAAGGAAATTGTCTACCATGGCTATCAGGACATTGGTGTTGCGGTATCGACCGAGCGAGGCTTGGTAGTGCCGGTGCTGCGCAATGCTGAAAACATGAGCATCGCCTCGGTGGAAAATGGTATTTCAGAATTTGCCGGTAAGGCGCGAGACGGTAAGTTGACGATTGATGAAATGACGGGCGGCACCTTTACCATCACCAACGGTGGTGTCTACGGTTCGCTAATCTCTACGCCAATTATCAACCCACCGCAGACCGCAATTCTTGGCATGCACAAGATACAAGAGCGCCCAATTGCGGTGGATGGACAGGTGGTGGTAAGGCCTATGATGTATCTCGCAATGTCCTATGATCATCGGTTGATCGATGGTAAAGAAGCGGTTCGGTTCCTCGTTACGATCAAAGAGTTGATTGAAGATCCGGCCAAGATATTACTTGAGATTTAGACAATAAAGCATTAATAAGGAACGTAAATGTCTAGTTATGATGTGGTTGTTATCGGCAGTGGTCCCGCAGGTTATGTGGCGGCAATAAGAGCGGCACAACTGGGAATGAGCGTTGCGTGTATTGAGAAATGGCGTACCGCCGACGGTCGGGGCATCAATGGTGGAACTTGTTTGAACGTCGGCTGTATTCCATCCAAGGCGCTATTGGATAGCTCGCACCGCTATCACGATGCCCGCGAAGAGCTCGCTGTTCACGGTATAAGTACCTCGGCAGTAAAAATCGATATCGCCGAAATGATGGCCAGAAAAGATAAAATTGTCGGTCAGTTGACTGGGGGCATCGGGCAACTGTTTAAAGCTAACGGTGTGTCTGGGCTTTTCGGTACCGGCAAGCTGTTGGCCAATCGGCAAGTAGAATACACCGATCACGATGGAAAAGTGAGCCTGCTGGATGCTGCCCATGTGATATTGGCTACCGGTTCGTTGCCGATCGATATCCCGGTGGCGCCAGTCGATGATAAATTGATTGTAGATTCGACCGGCGCGCTAGAAATAGCCAGCGTACCGAAACGACTCGGGGTGATTGGCGCCGGTGTGATTGGCTTAGAGTTGGGCTCGGTATGGAGTCGCTTAGGTTCCGAAGTGGTATTGCTCGAGGCGCTCGAGGACTTTTTAGCCATTATGGACAAGGCGATAGCCCGAGAGACCAAAAAGATTTTCACCAAGCAGGGATTGGACATACGTCTCGGCGCTCGCGTCGTCGGTACCCAAGTCAAGGGTAAGAAGGTGCATGTCACCTACCAATCAAAAGATGGCTCTGAGCAGGTCGAAATATTTGATAAATTGATCGTCTGCGTAGGTCGTAAAGCGTTTACTGACGGCGTGTTGGCAGCCGACAGTGGCGTCCAGTTGGACGAGCGGGGGACCGTTGCGGTCAATCAACAGTGCGAAACGAGCGTCCCAGGCGTCTATGCGGTGGGCGATTTAGTGCGCGGGCCGATGCTTGCCCACAAGGGTTCTGAAGAGGGTGTGATGGTGGCTGAGCGGATCGCGGGGCATAGCGCGCAAATGAATTACGATATCGTACCCAACGTCATCTACACCCACCCAGAAGTAGCCTCGGTGGGCTTGACCGAAGAACAGGTCAAGGCGTCGGGCGATCCCTATAACGTCGGAACATTCCCGTTCGCTGCGAGCGGCAGAGCATTGGCTGCGAATGATACTGACGGTATGGTTAAGATCATTGCCCACGCCGATAGCGATCGTATTTTGGGCTGTCACATCGTCGGGCCCAGCGCCGCTGACCTAGTGCAACAAGTGGCTATTGCCATGGAGTTTGGCTCCAGTTCAGAGGACCTTGGCATGACTGTATTTGGTCATCCGACGCTGTCTGAAACCGTCCGCGAGGCCGCATTGGCGGTCAATGGTAATGCGATTCATAAGGCTAACCGCAAGCGTAAGTAAGCCACGCAAAAATCACCGTCCCGCCGCCCCTCGGGCAGCGGGAATTCACGCTAACGTTCAATCAACAGGAATTAAAGTATGAACCTGCACGAATATCAGGGAAAGCAGTTATTTGCTGAGTACGGGCTACCGGTCTCACAAGGCGTTGCTGCCGAGACGGTTCAGGAGGCGATTGCCGCCGCCGATATTATTGGCGGTGACCGCTGGGTGGTAAAGGCTCAGGTGCACGCTGGCGGTCGCGGCAAGGCCGGTGGGGTCAAGTTGGTCTCATCGAAAGCTGAAATCGAAGAATTTGCACGCGGCTGGTTGGGCAAGAACTTGATCACTTATCAAACTGATGCTGCGGGTCAACCCGTCAGTCGAATATTGGTGGAGACCTGCACCGATATTGCCAGAGAGTTGTATCTAGGCGCGGTGGTAGATCGAGCGACGCGCAGGGTAGTTTTCATGGCATCTACCGAGGGCGGTGTCGAGATTGAGAAAGTCGCCGAGGAAACACCGGACAAGATTCTTAAGGCGGTGATCGACCCGATGACCGGAGCACAGCCCTATCAGGCTCGCGAGTTGGCGTTTAAACTCGGCTTAGAAGGCGTTCAAATCAAACAGTTTGTCGGTATTTTTATGGGTTTGGCAAAAATGTTTGTGGAGCGCGATTTAGCGCTTTTGGAAATCAACCCACTGGTCATTACCAGTGAGGGCAATATGCACTGTCTGGATGCAAAATTGGTCATCGACAGTAATGCAATGTATCGCCAACCGGCACTTAAAGAAATGCATGACCCTTCGCAGGACGACGCTAGAGAGGCGCATGCCGCGGCATGGGATCTCAATTATGTGGCGTTAGATGGCAGTATTGGTTGCATGGTTAACGGCGCTGGGTTGGCGATGGGCACCATGGATATCGTGCAATTGCACGGTGGATCGCCGGCTAACTTTCTCGATGTAGGGGGCGGTGCGACTAAAGAGCGTGTGGTTGAGGCGTTTAAAATTATCCTCTCAGATGATAAGGTCAAGGCGGTATTGATCAATATCTTTGGTGGTATTGTGCGCTGCGATCTGATCGCCGATGGCGTGATTGGAGCGGTGCAAGAAGTCGGAGTTGAGGTTCCCGTAGTAGTGCGCCTCGAGGGTAACAATGCCGATCTGGGTACACAAAAATTGGCCGAATCCGGTCTCGATATTATTGCCGCAACCAGCCTGTCGGATGCAGCGAAACAAGTGGTTAAAGCGGCGGGGGGCAACTGAGCATGGCGATTTTAATCAACAGTGATACCAAGGTAATTTGTCAGGGTTTTACCGGCGGTCAGGGCACCTTTCACTCGCAACAGGCGATTGATTACGGAACTAAAATGGTCGGTGGAGTGACTCCTGGAAAGGGCGGCTCTGTGCACCTTGGGTTGCCGGTATTTAATACCGTTGCCGAGGCTGTGTCGGCCACCGCAGCCGAGGCGTCGGTGATCTATGTACCCGCACCATTTTGTAAAGATTCGATACTTGAAGCGGCGAATGCGGGTATTCAATTGATCGTCTGCATTACTGAGGGAATTCCAACCCTCGATATGTTGGAGTGCAAGGTCGCCTGTGACCAGTTGGGCGTGCGCTTAGTCGGTCCTAACTGTCCTGGGGTGATCACTCCAGGAGCCTGCAAAATTGGCATTATGCCGGGTCATATTCACCTGCCTGGCAAGGTAGGTATTGTCTCCCGTTCGGGTACCTTGACCTATGAAGCGGTCAAGCAGACGACCGATTACGGGTTTGGTCAGTCGACCTGCGTCGGTATTGGTGGTGACCCTATACCGGGCTCCAGTTTTATCGATATTTTACAGCTGTTTGAGGATGACCCCCAGACTGAGGCGATTGTTATGATCGGCGAAATTGGTGGAACTGCGGAAGAGGAGGCGGCCGCGTTTATTAAAGCCCATGTCAGCAAGCCTGTGGTGTCTTACATTGCCGGAGTCACAGCGCCGGCAGGTAAACGGATGGGCCATGCCGGGGCGATTATTTCCGGCGGTAAGGGCACTGCGGACGAAAAGTTTGCAGCGCTTCAGGACGCCGGCGTAAAAACTGTGCGCAGCCTTGCTGATATCGGCGAGGGGTTGAAGCAAGTGACCGGTTGGTAATGGCCATAAAGCCCTCAATAGAATTAAAAAACGGCCTACGGGCCGTTTTTTAATGGATTGATCGTTGCCGATCGGTTCGCTAAGGGCTACACCCTCTCGTTAATGAAAATCACGCGAGCGAATTTCGGTTTCATAGAGTAGCTCACTGCAGTCGGTGAGTTGTTGGGCTATCACGTGTACTACGCTGCCTTCGGTTTCGATAACACCTTTCACCATCAGTAGCTGGGCTTTTAGCAACGCTTGGCGGCAGCGCTGTTGCACGCTCTTCCAAACCACTATGTTGCTGTTGCCAGTTTCGTCTTCCAAGGTCAGAAAAATGACCCCGGAGTCGGTGCCTGGTCGTTGGCGACCGGTGACAATCCCGGCAATACGCACAAAGCGTCGATGCCCGAGTGCGGCGAGATCGGCGTGCCTTTTACAGCGCTCAAAACGAGGGAATCGTTCCCGTAGTATTTGCATTGGATGACGGCCCAGCGTCACCCCAGTAGTGCTGTAGTCAGCGCGCAATCGCTGTATTTCGTCGAGTGGTGTAAAGCGCGACTCCCCTGGGTCTGTCGAGTGAGGGATAGTTGTTGTCAGGCTGTTCGAATGACTTTTGTTTGTCGGGTCTACTGGGGCTGCGTCTAACAGTGGCCTTTGATCCTCTGTGGCGAGTATTTGCCAGTGGGCTTGGCGACGATGGCTGGTTAGGCTATCGAGGGCTCCAGCTGAGCCGAGCAATGTCATGTTGGAGGTCGATATAGAACCCCGCCTAGCGATATCTTCAATGTTGGAAAATAGCCGCGGTTGACCGTTCTCCGGGCCATGGCGCGCGCTTACAATTTGTCGGGCTGTGGTCTGTGCTAGGCCCTTTATCAGTCGAAAACCGAGTCTAAGGGTCGGTTCCTCGGGGGCGTTGCAAGACTCTAAAGTGTGCTGCCAATCACTCTGATTGACATCGATTGGCGCGACCTTAATACCATGGCGGCGAGCATCCTGAAGTAGCTGCGAGGGACTATAAAAGCCCATCGGTTGACTATTCAGCAAGGCGCAGTAAAAGGCCGCTGGATAATGGCATTTTAACCATGCCGAGACGTAGGCGAGCAGTGCAAAGCTCGCCGAGTGCGACTCTGGAAAGCCGTATACACCAAAGCCTTGAATTTGCTGGTAGAGGCGCTGTGCAAAATCCATAGAATAACCACGGCTCAACATTCCCTCGATCAGTTTATCTTCAAAACCACTGAGTTGACTGTCTTTACCCCAACTGGCCATGGCTCGGCGTAACTGATCGGCCTCGCCGCCAGAAAAACCGGCGGCGACCATTGCTAGGCGAATGACCTGTTCCTGAAACACGGGTATACCCAAGGTGCGTTCGAGGACGGCTTGAATTTCTGGATTGGGATAATCGACCGCTTCCAGGCCCTGTCGGCGACGTAGGTAGGGATGCACCATGCCACCTTGTATCGGGCCGGGTCGCACGATGGCGATCTCGATAACGAGATCGTAAAAACAACGGGGTTTTAACCGCGGCAGCATGGCCATTTGCGCGCGCGATTCGATCTGAAAAACACCGACACTGTCTGCATTGCAGAGCATGTCATAGGTTGCTTTGTCGTCTCTGGGTATCGACTGCATGGACAGTTTTTTCCCCTGATGATTTTCGATCAAGGCCAGACAGCGGCGGATTGCGGAGAGCATGCCGAGCGCCAAAATGTCTATTTTTAGTAATCCCAGAGCCTCGATATCTTGCTTGTCCCACTGAATGATCGTGCGTTCCGGCATGCTGGCATTTTCGACCGGTACCAGCGTGCTGATTGGACTGTCGGTGATGATAAAGCCGCCGACATGTTGCGATAGATGTCGCGGTGTACCGATAATTTCTTGTAGCAGTCGAAAAAAATAGTTCGACAGGCGACCACTGGCGTCGATTCGTTGCTCTTTAAAACGTTGGTTTAGATCGTCACGTCGGTCCCACCAAGACATCGAGCTGCTAAGTTGTTCGATAAAAAGCGCGTCGAGTCCAAGCGCTTTACCAACGTCGCGCACGGCACTGCGGGGTTTATAGGTGATCACAGTGGCCGCGATCGCCGCGCGCTCGCGGGTATATTTTTTATAGATATATTGAATCACCTCCTCGCGTCGCTCGTGTTCAAAATCGACATCGATATCGGGTGGTTCGTTGCGTTCTCTGGAGATGAATCGTTCGAATAACAGTGATATTTGGTCGGGAGATACCTCGGTGATAAATAAGCAATAACAGACGATCGAATTGGCTGCAGAGCCGCGTCCCTGGCAGAGAATATTACGACCTCGAGCAAAATCAACGATATCATGAACGGTTAAAAAATAGCATTCATAGCGTAGTTCAGCGATGATCTTTAACTCGTATTCGATCTGCGTAAGTACTTGGTTGCTGGCTCCATTCGGCCAGCGCTTGTGGATGCCAGCCTCGACCAAATCGCGCAGTTGTTGGCTGGGAGTGAGGTGTGATGGCACGACTTCGGTGGGGTATTCATAGCGTAATTCATCGAGTGTAAAATGACAGCGCTGGGCTATTTTCAGGGTCTCGGCTAATAGCGCTGGGGGGTAGAGTTTTTTTAAGTGTGGCAAGCTTCGCAAACGTCGCTCGGCATTGGCAAAGCGTCGTACGCCGAGCTCCATGACCGAACAGTTATAGCGAATCGCGGTGAGGGTATCCTGTAGGGCACGGCATTGCTTGGCATGCATATGTACATCACCACAGGCTACCATGGGGATTTGCCACAGCGCGGAGAGGTTGCGTCGGTAACAATAATTTTCTGTATCGCGACCACTGAGCAGATGTTCGACGCCGATCCACAGGCGGCCACTAAACCACTGGGTTAAATTTTGTGCTAACGGGTTGTCGCAATCTGTGAGTCCTGAGGGTAACCAAACGATCAGTCCAGAGCGCAAGTTGTGCTGTAGATCGGACCACCGGATGTTGTACTCCCCCTTGCTGCTACGCCTGCGCGCCAGAGTGATCAGTGCCGAGAGCTCGGAATAGGATTGACGATTGGTGACCAGCGCGATCAGGCGTTGACCATCGAGTTTGAATTCACTGCCGATAATTAACTGTAAACCATACTCTTGAGCGGCTACGTGGGCTTTAACAATACCAGCTAAAGAGCATTCGTCGGTTAGAGCCAAGGCACGGTAGCCAAGGGCACTGGCGGTTTTGATCAAGTCGGCGGGGTGTGAAGCACCGCGTAAAAAACTGTAGTGGCTAACACAGTGTAGTTCAGCGTAATTCATCACCTTAGCTTAGCACAAAGACTGTATAGATATACAGTCTTTGTGCTAAGCTAAACATGCGCGAGTTAACGGGCTATCCGAATGCGTTTATTTTAAGCGGTGATATATATCGGCTCAGCAACGCTCATTGCACTGGCGCGCTATTCGCGGGTCAGAGATTGAGCGACTTGCTGCTGCATTGTTACTAACGTGCTACGGCAGTAGTACTAAAGCGTTACTGCAGGCCGACGGCTTTGAAAATCTTTTCACGTCGTTCTTCTAGCGGTTGTCGTATAGCCTCGGGTATACCTCCGATGGTTACCCATATTACAAAGCTCTCGAGCACCATAGCGCGGTGGTTGGAACTTTTGGTGGCGCTTCCCAAGCCCTTTTTAAGGCGCTCAAGCTGCAGGCGCATACGCTCTTGACTGCAGTTTTTTGGCGATTCAATGCCGAGTAGTATTTCATTCTCTAGGGCCAACTGTTGAAGTTGTGTAATACCGCTTTGATTGATTTGTGGGCTGCTGCTCTGGCTCAGTTGTTCGAGACGTGTATCGAGGAGGAGGCGCGATTGTGCGGAGCACTCGAGCGTATTGATGGCCTCCCGAAGGGGCTCTAGTACATCAGCGTCGATAGGCGCATCGCTACCGTTTAGATAATCGACTTCGGCATTTGACAGCATTTGCGCGCCCCTTATCAACGCGACATGGGCATCCCGCTGAAGGCGCTTACTCAAACCTGCAAAGTGTTTGCGGTATTTTTCACGGCTTTGATCGAAGCGCTGCAACAATTTTTTAGCGCTGTCGCGGGGTAATTCTATGCTGGTGTCCCAGCTTTGACTGAGTTGTTGAAACTCGCCGCGACTGGCTTTTAAGCAGCTATCGGGTAATTTACAAAGTTGCTCAATTTTTTGGGTTAACTCGATCAGTTGATCGGCGCCCTCGCGAAGACCACTCGTCCGCTCGTTTTGCGCCTTGTCACGTCGAGAAAATAGTTGGTCAATGGTGCGACGAAACAACTGCCATTGCTCGCGATCGGCTTTGTAAAACGTGATGCCTATGGTCTTCCACTGTTGCTGTAGCGTTCGAGCCTCGCGTATAGCGTGTTCGAGACTTTCGTGTTCGAGGAGTTTTTCGGCACTGCTGACCAACTCGTGTCGCAGTTGCAAATTTTGTTGCTTAGTGCGCAGCAGCAACTGGTGTAACTTGCCGTTATTAGCCTCGAACCGCGCCTGCTGCTTGCGGCGTTTTTTCTCGCTTGGCGGCGCACTTTTTTGCCAGTCGCGTTGCACCTTAGACAGTTTTTGGTCGAGATCTTTCCAGTCTATGGCTTCACGAGCATCGCTGAGCCGCAGGTTTTGCGGATTTTCGGTCTCTGTTGCTCTTTCTTTATCTTTATCGGTATCGGTGTCGGTATCGG
>DDJS01000044.1:10311-12725 GCA_002339165.1 Cellvibrionales bacterium UBA2618
GTCTGGACCGCAGTACCAGTCACGGACGCGGCCGCTGTTTTTTTCTCGACATTTTTCTCGGTTGTTGGGCTGGGTGAATTACTGACTACCGTATCCAAAAGATTGCTAAGTTCAACGATTAAATCTTCTCGTCGTTGATAGTTCGCGGTCTGAATTCTGTTTTGTTCGTCGTAGTGCGCTTGGCAGGGTTGATAGGCGATTTTACGAGCGGTATTAAAGCGTTCCCAAAGTGGGTCATTGTCGACCGCCTGAGAGGCGGTTAATTTCTGCCACTGAGTCTGTAGATCCTTGATCGCGGCGGCGCGTTGGAGCGCTTCTAAATTGTCGCCACACAGCTCTTCCATAGCGCTACAGAGCTGTTCTTTTTTCGGCGTAATGGCAAACAGATGCCAGTCGCGGACCTCGGCTAACTGGGTCAGGGCGGTGTCATATTTACGTTGTAATCCAGCGCCAAAATCTTCATGGGTAGCGGCGATCTTTGGCGCCAGATAGTCGGCGAGTTTTGTCGCTGCGGCGAGATCACGATTCTGGCAGTGGCGCTGCAACAAAACGATCTTTTGCCGAACAGTCGTGGCCTTTTTACGCTCCTCAGACTGCACGTCGCCATGCGCAGTTTCTATCGCCGATGCCTGTTGTCTCCGCTCAGATAACGCTGTTGGCTGCGGTTGATCCGTCGGCCAGGCGATACTGCTATCGAGTCGACGCCATTTTTTTAACCATTCTTGCTGCGCGCCATAGCGCCGCTCAGGAACCTCATCAAAGAGTGCTATAAGTGGCTCATCGAGTCGATAATAACGTCGCCAGTGGGCCAGCTGATTTTCGATATTTTTTTGTAGGTCGATGCTGCGCGCGCTGTTGGCAGTCGATGGATCCTGTCGCTCGATACAACTTAGCCATGCGCTGATCCGGTCCTGCAGATCCACTTCTAGCTGCTGCAATTGCGCTTGAGATAACGTTGGTTGCTGGGCCGTGCCAAGCAGTTGTTCGAACTGTTGGCAGATCTCAGATTGTTGCGCTAGTCGTTGTTGTTTTTCTGCCTCTAGGGTCTGCGCATGCTGCAGCGCTGCAAGTTTGACTTGGCACGCCTCGCGAGCCTGCGCGAATGCCTCGGTTATGTCGGCATGATCGAGCATTTCTGCGCTGTTCGAATTCGGCGTCAGTGTGTCTGTCGCGATGCCTGGCACACCGACCTCGAGCGCTGCTAGGTCAAGGTTTTTCCAATGCCGCTCCAGTCGCTCAAACTTGCTTGGGTAAAAGGTATCCGCGATTGTGTTATCGGCCAATTGGCGCATTTCTGCCAGCACATTGCTGGCCTCTATATGGATTTGCGCACGTTTTTTTTGTTCTGCTCGGATAGCCTCTACTTTTACTCGACAGGCTTGTATAACAGGTTTATGGCTGGAATTTTTAAGCACTCGAAGTAGGCTGTCGAGCGTTTTGATATTCTCTACAACGGTTAAGCGGACATCGATGCTGAGGTTGCTGATGGCGATTTCGTAGGGTAGATCATTGTCTTCGGTGGCGAGTAACAATTGGTAGGCAAGGTCGCTTTGGGACTGTCCACCGAGAATTTCAAAAGTGGTCTGACGATCCCATGCTCGGTAGAGTAGCTTAAATCGGCGCACCAGAGTTTCCAGTTGAGGCTCTACGACGTGCAGTCTAAAGGCAATGCGCAGCCATTTTTTTGGTTCAGTGGCGCCTTCGAGTAACTGTTTTAGCGACGCGCTATCAGCGAGCTTTGCCAACGCTGCATCGCGGAGCGCTGGTAGGGGGTCAGAATCAGCCATAGTGGCGATAATCTGTGGGTCTGAGGTCTCTGCAAGGGCGCGCTGTCGAGTTGTTGGCTCGTCACTCTGCCACTTAGGGGTAAATAAACTTTTTAACATAAGTATTGGGGCTCAAATTTTTGCAGTCAAATTATAGCAATACATCGCGTGCCAATATCCATCAAGTTGCGCATTATCATGGCGAGACTGGTGTTTCCTGCCGATAGATTGATTTCAGACCTATTGACGCGTCGATTCTGCCATTAGCACTGGCGTTGTTACTGCGTTTTGCGGGTGGCCATAGCGCGGTCTAGGGTCTATTATAGGGCAAGTTTAGAGGCCGTGTGCGCCTCGGGTTCAATATCTTCTAATTGCGGGACATTAAATACGTCTATTGGAGGCTGCGGCCAATACCGCTGGTTGATTGATGAGCGTTGCCGGTCGGAGGACTGAGGCAGTAATTCTGACTTAGTTCCGGCAGACGTTTCGATAATCACTCTGGCCGAAGTTTCGATAATTTCTTTGGCAAATTTTTCGACAGGGAGTGTCGGTTATGATCAAACATATTTTTGTTTCAGTACTGTGTCTAGCAGTGCTCGTTAATTGCGGTGGCGGTGGCAATCCCATCGTCGATCCAGAACCAGACCC
>DDJS01000044.1:13132-14543 GCA_002339165.1 Cellvibrionales bacterium UBA2618
GACGCGGCGTTTAAGGATGGTTATTACACCCAGGCTGGTGTGGTGATTGTCAATGACAGACTGATTTACGAACGCAACCGAGGGATTGGCTCCCTAGAAACCGAGGCCTTAGAGGCAGCTGGCTAGAGCCAACTCGTCACGCTATACCGCGCTCGGGATAGCGATTCTTTGGCAAATTCATGGTCGATGGCGAAATCTGTTACCAGTTTGTTGGTCGGTATTGCGATCGATCGGGGCGAGATAAAATCTCTCGATGAAAGTGCATCCAACTACATCCCTGCGTGGGCGAACGACGCGCGAAAGGATATCAGCATCGCTAACTTACTCGACATGCGCTCTGGCTTGGAGCCGATGTGCATAGATTTCGTCAGCGGTGATTTGCAGCCCTGCAAGACCTACAAAGATGCCGAAGCGGGTGGCAATATCTATTATGCCGACGATCAATTGTCGGCATGCTTGGCGCGTTTACTTGACCTCGAAGATCCGGGGTCTCCTCCCTGGGCGGCCTTAAAGACCGGCAATTTTTTATACTCCAACTGCGATTCTATGGCGCTGGCTGAAATCCTTTTTCAGGCCACCGGCAAGGATTTACAGGACTATGCCGATCGCTATTTGTTGAGTCCACTCAATATGACTGCTTTGTGGTGGCGCGACAACGTCGAAGTCGGTCAGAGGGCAGGTAATTACCTCGGTTATTGCTGCCTCGACGCGCGACGACGGGATTTTGCCAAGCTCGGTCAGTTGCTGTTGAACGATGGGCGCTGGAACGGCGAACAGGTAGTTTCGAAAAGCTATGTCGACGCGATTAAACAGATTGCCACAGACTCGATATTGCAGGATGAGACGCCCTCTTATGCCTATGGTTTGCAATTTCGGACGCTATTGCCGCAGGCGATAGATACTCAGGCCGCGGCTTTTCCAGCAGCGTTTAGCACCTATGCCGCGGCCGGTTTTGACCAACAATACATTCTGATCGATTTTGATAAGTCGCTGGTGGTGGTGCGCAACAGTCTCTATGCGCCGCTACTATTCACTGAACGCGATGGTATTGACAATGATTCTGAGCGTAAAATGCACATCGATTTAGATCTCTCGACCGGTCGCCCCAATCTCGATAACACCAGTTTTACGGCGACCTTGCCGGGCGGGGCAGAGTTGCCGGGAACCAATGCGTTTTCGATACAACAGTTTTTGTATGACATCGTCGAGGCCGGCAAATGATTTGGCAACAGCAATACAGTCCGCCAGTAACAGCACCAAGATCGAAGGGCGTTATACTCGATGCATGGCAGGGTATCGTCATTGATCTAGAGCTTTTTTTAGAACAGTGGGTGTAATACTGTGTTGTTAATCGGTTACTGTTCGCCGGCGTTGATTTACGGGCCTTTGATTTACGTGCCCGTGCTTTACG
>DDJS01000152.1:0-706 GCA_002339165.1 Cellvibrionales bacterium UBA2618
TTGCATGGGTTGTTTGTCTTTTTTCCCCCTGCCCACCGGCTTAGGGGCCACCAACCCCTCTTTTAAGAAATCAAAGTTCATATTTACGATGCTCTTATTAGGCAAATAAAATTAGATCTTTGGTAATTAATCAATTTAATTAGTATTTAATGATAAACAATAACTAAACTAATTTAAATAGTTATTTTACTCTATTGATTAATCAGACTTAATATTTTTATTTTATATATTTTTTACATGAAAAATATTGATTATCAATGAGGTTTATAGATTTTGTAAAATAAAATTTGATTTAATCTATAATTTTTCATGCAGACAATAAAATTAATGCATCAAAAATAAATGTCATTCTTGATATAGTTTTATTTATATTTCAATAAATTTCCTATTAAATCACGCAATTAAAGCCAATTTAATAAGGTTAAAATTTAGAATTTTTAAGTTAGAAATATATTGTTCTTGGATAGTATCGGCCATAGCGTGATCGACCCAATGTCGCGAACATAGGTTTAAGACTCGATGGAAGGCGTGACGAAAAATGTCGAGGAAATAACGGCGGTTCTGCGTGCTAATGTGGCGCTAAAAGAAAAACAAATAGGATTTGACCGCCCGAGTCCTGCAAACTCTCAGTCGCCGATCGAAGCGCTTGAGTGAAAGATAAAACACCGGCGATCGCTCAGGCACGTTGTCTAAAACATCTAGAGCA
>DDJS01000152.1:1031-2405 GCA_002339165.1 Cellvibrionales bacterium UBA2618
CATCTAGAGCAATCGAGATATGACTAATTGATGACCATCCCGTTGAGGAAATGAGCCGAGCGCTAGGCTAAAAATCCGGCCGCAATGAAGAATTAAGAGGGAGGAACCAAGAACCAAGATTCGAGAACAGCAAAGCTTAAAATCTAGGCTTTCACGACTCAGTCGATTGAAGTCCAGCGGCGTCGCGCCACTGTGAGGGTGTTTTTCCCGACCAGCGCTTGAAGGCGCGTCGAAAGTTTGCCGCACTGCTAAAGTCCAACAGCGTTGCTATTTCAAACACATGTAAATCAGTGCCCTCAAGGTATTCGAGAGCCAGGCGGTAGCGCACGCGGTCTAACAGCGGTTGGAATTTAGTCCCCTCGCGAGCAAGTCGACGTTGCAATGTACTCTCACTGGTATGCAAGCGCTTGGCGATGGTTGCGCTCGATGGAAAACTCGATCGATCAGCGAGTAATTCTCGCGTTACCTGTTCACTAACGCTACCGGCATGGACATCATTAGAGAGCATACGATCGCACTGGCGACGAAAAATATCCTGAGCCATCGGATCCGATGAGGCTATTTCAATCGCCAAACACTCGCGATTAAAAATCATCCCACAACGGTCAGCATCAAACCTAACACGGTCGCCAAATACTTCTTGATAGAGGGTGCCGGTGTCGGGCGCCGGGTAGTTCAATTCAACACTGACGGCATTCAGCGACTCCGGCGCTAATATCTTTAAGTTGGCGTAGACACTGGCGTAGAGAGCATCCGCATGAAAACGTTGCAAATTGGTCGGCAACGGCGCGGTTTTATTACGCAGCTCGATACTGTCACCGTTCGACACCAACGTAATATCGATGTTCGGCGAGATTGCCCGGTTGTATCGCAATATGAGATTCAGCACTTCACCAACGCGGGCACTGGTGAGTAGCGCGTAACCAAACATACCCAACGACACTAGTTGCAGACGCTGGCCCAGATGAATACCCAAATAAGCATCGCCAGAGAGATTAATCGCGCTTGCGGAGAGTTGGTTAATTTGTTGCGCGCTTAATAAGCGATTGGGGGGTAGATCCTCAGGGTCAAAATCTGCCCCGGCAAACCAACGATCGCGCGTCACCCCCTCCAGTGCCAATAATTCAGCGGTCATCGACATAACGTAATGATGCATAAATACTCCCAAGGAAAAAACCTGAACGGCATACGACAGCCTATCGATCAGCCTGTAACTCGGCCCAGCGACGAGAGTACCCCGATTGTCCAAGCTCAACACCAAGCATTTACATAACAATGCAATAAAACGTTAGCAACCGCAATACCACTACCGTGGCGAAGGTTTGACGATATGGGCAAAGCTTTGACGCGGCCAGGGCGCGCCTCCAACAGGCC
>DDJS01000152.1:2550-2747 GCA_002339165.1 Cellvibrionales bacterium UBA2618
AGTCAACCGATCAGCTTGCGACTCTGCCCATCGACGATAGTACCCCGATTGATCGCGCCCAGCACCAAGGCATGGAATAAAAATCCAATAAAACGTTAACACACGCAATACCACCACCGTGGCGTAGGTTTGACGATATGGGCGAAATTTTGACGCGGCCAAGGCGTGCCTCTAACAGGCCCAACGGGGCTTACCCG
>DDJS01000152.1:2804-2995 GCA_002339165.1 Cellvibrionales bacterium UBA2618
ATATTGATGGGATTTCAGTCCTCTACCACCACGCCTATCGCATACTATCTTTGCGACGGAAATAGCGCTTTAACAAACACACGAACGGTCGTCATAAACCAACATTGGTCGCGAATAGGCGAGCATCGTTACCGCGTCATTGCCAGCGAGTGCAACCTAAGTAACGCTTCGCAGACAAGGAGATAAGGAGA
>DDJS01000152.1:3309-4884 GCA_002339165.1 Cellvibrionales bacterium UBA2618
AAGGAGATAAGGAGACAACATGATTGACTATCAGTTGAATGATCCCGCAAAAGGCCGAGTGAGCTATACCGATTTGAAGCGCCATTGGTGGCTGATCTCTGTGTTTATGCCCCTGCTGCCTCTTTCGGGAGTGTTTCTATTTTACCAGACTGGCGAACAGTTCATGCTGTTACTGCCATTGTGCGGCTATATTGTGATCCCCATTTTGGACTGGCTGATCGGTAGCGACACTAACAACCCACCAGAAGAGATTGTGCCGCAACTCGATGCCGATCCTTATTACCGCTGGTTGACCTATGCCACGGTGCCACTGCACTTCGTGGTGCTGATCATTATGTGCTACGTCGTCGCCAGTAATCCTCTGTCGCTTTGGGCTATCTTTGCCTGCGCAATTGTCGCTGGAGGCTACAGTGGCTTGGGCATTAACACCGCGCACGAATTGGGTCATAAAAACACCTCGATCGAAAAATCCCTCGCCAAAATAGCTCTCGCAGTGCCCGCCTACGGGCATTTTTGCGTCGAACATAACCGCGGTCATCATGTGCTGGTTGCGACCCCGGAAGATCCTGCAAGCTCGCGCATGGGAGAGTCTATCTATGCGTTTGTACTAAGGGAAATACCGGCAACGTTTATGCGCGGTTGGGAACTGGAAGCGGCCCGCCTGACACATCAATCAAAGAGCCTATGGTCTTGGCATAATGAAATACTCCAGTCCTACCTAATCACGTTCCTACTGCAGGGCGGTCTGGTTTGGGCATTTGGCTGGATCATGCTGCCGTTTTTGGCCATACACAACATCTGGGCGTGGTTTCAACTCACCTCGGCCAACTATGTCGAACACTACGGATTACTTAGGCAGAAAAATCACAATGGACGTTACGAGCGCTGCCAACCCCATCATTCGTGGAACGCCAATTACATCGTCAGCAACCTCGCGCTGTTTCAAGTTGAGCGGCATTCGGATCATCATGCCAACCCGAGCCGACGTTACCAGAGTCTGCGCAACTTCCCCGATTTACCAGAATTGCCCAACGGCTATTACGGCATGTATGTGCTTGCCTACGTACCTTGGTTATGGTTTCGCGTGATGGATCGTCGACTTCTTGAGCTGCCGCATATCCAAAGCGATTTATCAAAAGTGAATATCGATCCGCGCAAACGTGAGACGATTCGAGCGCGTTACGGCTGACCGCGTATGGCGAGGTGCTAGAGCGCGATCACTGATCAGGCCACCAACGTCAGACGATTTTCTTTGTGCTGTTACTGGGGCACCGCTAGATCACACCTTGTCGCGGCCTGCAACTTACTCTGTAACTTCCTGTGACACCCCATCAAGTCCATCGGCGACGGCATTGTCCTGGTTGCGGTTATCTTTAGACGCCGTTAATCGACGCAGCAGGGTTCCACCCAAGCTATCGAAGCCATAGATCGAATGATAATAGTAATAGAGAGACATCAAAACGAGCGTCAGCCCTTGATAATCCGGCGACAATGCTAAAATAAACGCGATGAAAACCGGTATTTTAATGCTCTGCTCCCAAAATTGTTACGCGAGTATCGGTAAACAATAACCAA
>DDJS01000035.1 GCA_002339165.1 Cellvibrionales bacterium UBA2618
AACCAAGGGCTTTACTTCTAAGGCTGCTGGTATTCTTTCGTATGCATGTTGCGCAGCTATTTACGGTCAATCAAAGTCGCTGGCGTTGTGGCGCTCGCGCAGTTGCCGTTCCTCTGCGCCCCAGATGCGGTTGACCCGCAATCCACGCTGCACCGCGGGGCGTTGTTGAATCTCGTCCGCCCAGCGCAGCACGTGTCGGTAACTTGATACCTCGAGAAATTCCTGCGCCTCGTAGAGACTGCCCGCGACGAGCATACCGTACCACGGATGACTGGCCATATCAGCGATAGAGTAGTCATCGCCGGCTAGATAGGCGCGGGACTCCAGAGTCTTGTCGAGGACATCCAGTTGTCGTTTGACTTCCATCGCGTAGCGATTGATTGGGTACTCGTATTTTTCCGGTGCGTAGGCGTAAAAGTGCCCAAAGCCACCGCCCAAAAAAGGCACGCTGCCCATTTGCCAAAACAGCCACGACAGGCACTCGGTTCGCTGCGCGTGGTCGGTGGGTAAAAATGCATTAAATTTTTCTGCCAGATACAGCAGCATCGCACCTGATTCAAAAACCCGCGTCGGTGTTTCGGTCGAGCGATCGATCAGCGCAGGTATTTTGGAGTTTGGATTGGCACTGACAAAGCCACTACCGAACTGCTCGCCCTCACCTATGTTGATCAGCCAGGCGTCGTACTCGGCATCTAGGTGGCCCAGCGCGAGCAGTTCCTCGAACATAATCGTGACTTTGACACCGTTGGGGGTGCCCAGTGAGTACAACTGGTGGGGGTGTTGACCGACTGGCAGTTCTTTGTCATGGGTAGCGCCTGAGACCGGTCGGTTAATGGCGGCGAACTTACCTCCGCTCTCGGTGTGCCACTGCCAGACTTTGGGTGGTGTATAAGTGTTGTAATCGCCCATGCTGATTTGCTCTCCGGTAATGTTGCCTTGGCTGTTTGCTATTTGTTATTTGCTGTTTTTAGGGGGAATCTATTGCATGGTGATGGCGGTTTGAAAGGCTGGACGCGCGGTAATTCTTGCCACATAGGCCGTTAAATGGGTCATTTCGTCGCTGACGCACCCAAGGCGATTACTCATGAAGCTTGCATGTCCGAGCATAATGTCAGCGGCTGAAAAATCACCGATCAAGTAGTCTTTTTCCGCGAGGTTGTCATTCACCGGCGCCAATGCTTTTGCCAAAAGACGCTTGGCTTGCCCGAGCGCATTCTCGTCGCGACGTTCCGGCGGCAGTAGCAAGGTGTTGACTACAATGGTGTTTATAGGCGGCATGACCATGCCTTCACAGTAGTGAAACCACTGCAGATAGGCGGGGTATTCGTCTGCCGATACCGGCGGTTTTAATCCACCATTGAGGTGTCTTTCGAGGATGTACTCGATAATGGCACCGGACTCAAACAAGCTGATGTCGCCATCATCAAGCACGGGAACGCGCCCCAAGGGATGGCGGGCGCGATGCTCATCCGATTTAAGGTCCTTGGGATGAAAGTTCATTTTATTTAATGCGTATGGCAAATTCAGCTCTTCAAGCAACCAGACGATGCGTCCGGCTCTGGAGTTTGGTGCAAAATGGAGCGTTAGCATAAAAAGTGGCCTCAACGTTTTCGAGTATTAAGCCAACCGCGATCTAATTTATCAATAGTCTTCACAGATTGTTGGTTAAATTTATTTATGGGTGGTGTTTAGTGGTCTTTGCAGAGAGCCTCGCGGTCCTGTTGGTAACGTAAACCCGCATATAAAAAACACGGCATCGAAATGAAAAAAAATACCTGTAACGTCGCCAACACGAGGGTGCGGGGCTGTTCGAACCCACGCTCTATAAGTGCATCAATTGCTATACCGGTCAGTGTGATGCCAAGCCCCATCCCAACAATATTTATGGGCATAATTGCGAACGCTATAATGGTCGATGTTACTGCTCTCGGCACCAGGTCCTGAATCGTTGCAAAGGTAGGGCCAAAGAACGCTCCTATTTGCAGCATGCAAAAAAATACCGGTAGGGATCTAAATCGATTGGTCAGGCGCCAGTCTAAACGCCGTTAAAAAAGGTGCACACAACAACATAACCAAAAACAAAAACATCGGTCGACCTAAACCAGTTTTTTTGGTGAAGAGGTCGCTGCCGATCCCGCCGATAAAAGTGCCGATAACACCGCTGACTATCACCACGCCGCCGATGATTCGGGCAATTTCATCGCGGTCATAGCCGCGTTCTTGAACGAGCCATAGCTGCTCAAAATATACTGCGCCAATCATTACATAAAGGAGGGTTGCGCCAGCCATGGTGGCCATCAGCGCAGGAGATTTTGGAATGGCGGCGGCAGCTATTCGCGCGATCTCGTGCAATTTAGGTGCACGATTATCACTGTCAAATGAATGGCGCCGCGGCGTTTCTTTGACAAAAAACATCACCGCGGCCAGCACCATCCCTATTGCACCCAATGCTTAGAAACAGTTTGGCCAACCTATTATCGGACCCAGAAAGCCGGCGATCAGGAAGCTCAGACCGGCGCCAATTGGCGCCCCTAAATAGTAAAAGCCGATCGCAAAACCCAACCGCGATTGCGGAAACCGATGCGCGAGTAGTGACATTGCGCTGGGTGATAAAATAGATTCACCGACGCCAATAAACATGCGCGGTATGGCCATACTCACAAATCCCCATGCCATACCAGATGCGGCGGTTAGGGCACTCCAAAGCGCAACGCTGCCACTAATTAGGCGGGTGCGGTTGACCGTGTCGGCCAACATGCCCATAAACAAACCCATTATCGAGTAAAAAATTAAAAAAAACGAGGCCGGTCAATCAGCCATACTCGGTATTACTGAGCCCCAACTCGGGGACAATATGATTGGCAAAGGCAGACAATAGATTGAGGTCTAGCATGTTGAGCAACGTAAGGAAGCATGAAAAGTCCATGTTATTGGCAGATATTGTTTCAGTTTCATCTACTTTACCGACCGTTTTGAATCGTCTCCATCACACTAAATCAGGCTGTAGCGGGTGTTTTAGCGGCTATATTCAGTTGTCCGGAAATACCTGCCGTGCGGTG
>DDJS01000024.1:0-2798 GCA_002339165.1 Cellvibrionales bacterium UBA2618
GTCGGCCATAGCGAGAATTTCTTGCATACTATGAGTTTCAAGATCCGACGCGCAGAGCATATAGGGCGCTCTAAATTCCCGCGTTGATAGGTAGTCTTCGAGTTTAAATAACGCTAATTTTGACATTTTTCCTCCGTGCTTGGATGGCGAGTTATCAGGCCATGGTTTCGACGACAAATTCGCGCGGCGTAATCTGTCGGACAGATTATAAACAGCTAGCGCGATGTCGAACAGTGATAGCTCATGCAGTTTTATGTCGGTGTGATAAAACCCTAGCTGTGTTGTGTAACGAGATATTTTCATGGCTATTTTTACCCATACCTAAAGCACTCACAGCCGGCGACAATCTCCCGGTACCGCTAAGGCATGATCTCTGCATTGTCCAAGTACAGTTTACAGACGATCTAGGGATAACATTTTGTTGGTCGCCGCGAGCAATTTTTCTTTAGTTTCTGGCTCGCCCGAAGCGTGTCCTGCAGTTTCACTGATGATAAGTTCCGACAGCGGTAGCTCGCGTTGCAGCAACCACGCCTGATCAAATGGACAGACGATATCATAGCGGCCATGCACAATGGTACAGGGTAAGTGGACAATTTTATGACAGTTGTAGAGGATCTGATTATTGTCTAAAAAGCAATGATTGGCCATAAAGTGCGCTTCGTGTCGGGCCATTGTCCAACAGGATAGGTCGTCGGTATTGGCGGCGATATAGGCTTCGTCGGGTTGCAGCGTGGCACATCGTATTTCCCAAAGACTCCACGCACGGGCCACTGCCATCGCAGCATCTCGGTCATCGCCGGTCATTATTCGATGGGCACCAGTGATGATATTGCTATGGGTCGACTGCGGTAGTGCCTGTAAAAACTGTTGATAATAGTCGGGGAAAAGACGCTCCGCACCGCCACCTTCAAACAGCCACTGCGCATCTTCGGGGCGGCCTAAAAAAATACCGCGAAGCACCATACTTCTGACCTGTTGTGGGTACGCCTGGGCATAGATGAGCGCCAGCGTCGAGCCCCAAGAGCCGCCAAAAACATGCCATCGGTCGACGCCGAGGTACTTGCGAATACGGTTTAAGTCTTCGATTAGGCGTGCGCTGTCATTATTTTTTAAGCGACCGTGGGGCACCGAGCGGCCGCAACCACGCTGGTCGTATACAATGATGCGGTAGCATTTAGGGTCAAAGAAACGTCGGTCGTTGTTTGAACTGCCGCCTCCGGGACCGCCGTGGATAAACACCACGGGTTGGCCGTGCGGATTACCACATTGCTCGATATAAAGCTGATGGCCCTCGCCGACATCCAATAGAGAGTGCTGGTAGGGCTCGATGCGCGGATAAAAATCTTTCATAGGGTTGTGCTTCATTGGCGGATGATCTAGCCCATGCCGATGGGACGGCGCAGCGTTATGAAGAGCGCGCAGGGCACTGGTTTGTTGTCATGCGGTTCAACTCGTTACTCTAATAATTTACAGCTCTAGTGATTTAACGCTCTGAAATGCATAGCTCTGAAATCCATAGCTCTAGCAATTCACAGCTCAATTAGAGGATGCTTTGTATCAAGGTTGCATGCCGCTCTAGCCTATGGCGCGATGCTTAGGACTCGAATTTGGTCGACAAAACGACATTGGTCAGGGTGTCTTTGATGCCCTCAAGCCCTCTAATTTGGTCTAGAACACCGTCTAACTCTTCGGTCGACTGAGCTTCTAAAATTACGATCAAGTCGTAGATACCGCTGACGGCATAGGCTTTAGTGATTTGCGGGAACTGTTTCAGCTTTATCACGGTCATGCTAATGGATTTATTCGACTCAAGCGTGGCAAGAACATGCGCCGATACCTTGCCACGGTTATAGTCATCACCGAGGATCAGCGAATAACCCTTGATGACGCCGCGTTTTTCGAGGCGCGTAATGCGATCCTTGACAGTCGAACGGGATAAATACAATTTGCGCGCTAATTCCGCGATCGAGATACGCGCGTCGCGCCTCAGTAAACTTAGCAATTTTTTGTCGGATTCGTCTGTAATCATTTCGTCGGAATACCCGTGATTAGTCGCATACTTCAACCAAAGTATAGCAGTTCTGAGGATGTACTCTGAGAAATTCGATGATTAAACTAATTTCTTATTGATAGAGATTTTTTCAATAGGATTCCGAAACACTCTTTCGGTAAAAAAAATATATAAAACAATATTTTGAGGTCTAATTATGAATCCTTCTTCTAGGTTTGTAGTGATTTTTGGTTGCGGAAATAGTGCTCGGATGGTGGCCAGAATCTCTGGCTTTCGATGACAACTACGACTGCTCGTTGCCGACGTCGACCAAGCAAAATTGGCGCTGCTTACGCGGCGCTACAACATTGAGACTCTGGGTATCGACAGCGCTGATTCAGTCGCTATCGCCAACCTCGTTCGCGGGCAATTTGCGGTGTTAAATACCCTACCGACTGCAGTCGGTTATCAGGTCGCCGCAGCGGTCGCGGGCACTGCGACCCACTACCTCGACCTGTCTGAGACATCGAGGCAACCAGCAAATATTAAGTCGTTGGTACTCAGTGTCAGCGCGCACTTGCCGCAGATAGGGTGTCGGCTAAATGATCGCAATCATGGCCGTCGCATGTCAACCCCTAGACCCGCCATTGATAGGGTATCTTACCGGCGCTGTCTGGGGTCTTTCGTTGCCATGCCAGGCGCGGAGGGCGTATTCGTGCGGATAGCGTTTCAATCGCTCAGGGGTGGCGGATCATTCTCGGTGCGGGCATCAGATCTGTGCATTATTGATTCGTCACCTTGAGCTATT
>DDJS01000024.1:3183-7701 GCA_002339165.1 Cellvibrionales bacterium UBA2618
TGTTGTTCTTAGTGGGGTTTTAGGCATTTTAGCAGTGTCGAGTTATTGGTAATTCTCGAACCTAGCGCGCTCACAACATCACACGGCTTATGGAGGATATAAATTTTGGATGTAATTCGCAGACCTAAGATCGACGACTTAGTCGCTGGCATGGATCCCATGCAACTGCTTAAAGATATGCAACAGGGCTTTATAAATTATTCTCAGGGCCGATCAGTGATCCCCCCAGTGGGCGAACTGATCCTTCCCGAGCGCAATGGCGAGGTGCATATCAAGTATGGCTACACTAAACAAGAAGCCTATTACTGCATCAAGATTGCCTCGGGGTTTTATGATAATCCGGCGCTGAATCTGGATTCTAGTCAGGGCATGATGTTGCTATTTAGCCAGGTAACTGGCGCCCCTAAAGCCATTATGTTGGATGAGGGCTACTTGACCAACCTTAGAACGGCGATCGCCGGAGCCCTAGTTGCCAAGGCGATGTCGCCAACGCAAGTCACCGGCGTTGGCATTGTCGGTACCGGTGTGCAAGCGCGCTTTCAACTGGAAGAACTGGTCAAGAGCGGTTTTCCAGTGAAAAAGGTTTGGATATGGGGTAGAAATCCAGTCAAGGCCAAGGCATTACAAACCCATTTTTCGCGCCAATTTGAAGTCAATATTGCGTCCAGCACGACCGAGTTGGCGCAGCACTGTAACCTGATCATAACGACGACGACAGCCAAAAATCCGCTGTTGACGGCAGCCGACATTCAACCGGGCACGCATATCTCGGCGATCGGTTCGGATACGCCGGACAAGCAAGAGCTGGCCAGTGATATCCTCGGTAAGGCCAATCTGGTGGTCGCGGATAGTCTCTCCCAATGCGCGGTTCGCGGTGAGATTTTTCACGCCACGGCAGCGGGTGAGTTGGCCCCTAACGCAGCGGTTGAACTGGGCGATCTTCTCGCCGGCGATCATCCCGGTCGCGTCGACGACGGCCAGATTACTGTCGCCGATCTCACCGGTGTTGCGGTTCAAGACATCGCCATAGCGGATGCTGTCTACCAAGCGTTTTTAGCGGAGTAACGCGTGACGGTCGCGACTCGCTATCGAAGTATTACCGATGAGGCGACCTCGGTTGACTTCGAGTCGGCTGTTTTGGCGGGTATTGCGCCGGACGGCGGCCTCTTCGTGCCCGAGACATTGCCGACGGTATCGCTCGACCAGCTTGGCGAATGGCGCGGTCTTAGCTACGCCGAATTGGCAATTGAAGTGCTGTCGCTGTTTATTGACAAAACATGCGTTCCGAGGGCCGATTTAAAACGTCTGATCGACGCCAGTATTGCTGAATTTTTCAGCTCTGAAGTAATCCTTCATCGGCCGTTGAACCACTTCCCCGGCGTCATCGTTCAAGAACTGTTCCACGGCCCGACCCTGTCATTTAAAGACATTGCCATGGGCTTCGTGGTCAATCTGTTGGATTATTTTTTGCAGCGGCGGGGTGAGCGACGAACCCTGCTGGTGGCCACCTCTGGCGATACCGGTCCGGCGGCCGGATACGCGGTAAAAGGTAAGCAAAATTTAGACGTCTGGCTGTTTTATGGCGCGGGCTTTGTCACCGATGAGCAAGAGCGACAGATGACCACATTGATGGCCGCCAATGTGCATCCGGTGCGGGTACGCGAAAGTGAAAATGGCTCCGATGACCTCGACCACTTGATCGCACAACTCGTCGCAGACCGGCCATTGCATAAAAAACTGCAGTTTTCGAGCGTCAACTCGATCAACTGGGCGCGGGTAATGATGCAGACGGTGCACTATTTTTACGGTTATTTGCAGTTTGCTGACAGGGTCGGACAACCGGTAAACTTCGCCGTTCCCTCTGGCGGGTTTGGCAATCTGTGTGGTGGCACGTTGGCGCGCGAAATGGGTCTGCCGGTAGGTCATTTTATCGTCGCCAATAACCGCAACGCCTGTTTGACAGAACTTTTCGAGCGCGGTCTGTACCGCGAAACCGACGTCGTCAACTGCCCGTCCTCGGCCATCGACATCTCCTCTCCGAACAATTTTTGGCGCTACCTGTATTTTTCTACTGGCTGCGATGCGAGTAAAATAAAAACTTGGCGAGATGAGCTTGCACGCTGCGGCGAGGTGCAATTTGACGCCACCACCATGGCGCAATATCGGCGCGGTTTTTTGTCGCGCAGTATCGATGATCGCCGCACCCGCGAGACCATGGCTGAACTCTATCGGCGCGAGGGTTATCTAATTGATCCCCATGGCGCTGTGGCATTCACCGCGCTGTTGGATGTCCAGTCGGACTTGGCCACCGATAGCCTGAGTCTGTGTCAGGCGACCGCGCACCCGAGTAAGTTTCCGCGGGTGGTGGCCGACGCCCTGCAAGTGCCAATTTTAGAGTGCCCGCCAGCGGCTTTTCATGCCTCCCTCGAGCACGCCAAAGGGTTGTGTCAACTGATCTATGAGTGCGCGCATAAAGACGGTTTCGCGAGCATAAAACAGACGCTGTTAAAATTTTATCAGCCTCGGCCATAGGCTTACTTGAGGCGTGCGTTAAGACCGGCGTGCGGCGCAGTGGCCCGCTCAGCGAATGCGCTCCAAGAACAGGGAGCCGAGAGTCGCGTGGCCATTGTGCAGGTAGGACTCGGTGCGCTTGAATGGATTTTTTACCGTTGAAAAGTGCAGTGAAAGCGCACGTCGGTGATTGTCATTTAGATCGACTAAATGGGTTGCATCGAAGAACTTAAATCGATAGACATTGGCCTCCTCACTGGACGTTAGCGCGAGTCTCGGTTGATTGCCCAAGCGACACTAGTGGGTTGCGGTCAGGCGATGTTTGACCAAGTGGTAGATCGTCGGTGAGTGTTTTTGTTTGCCGTAAAACCAAGCTTCCGTCACCGCACTGTCGTTGGCGATGCTCTCGAAGACGATGCTGAAATCTCACTGTGAAACGATCACTCGCCAGGTGCCGGCTGTGCGGGTTAGATTGGCCATGGTGCGGCATGCACCGATGCGGCTTTTAATACGAGGATAAATACCACCAGCAGGCGGGTCGAGCGATAAAGGTGGTGCATGGTGTGATCCTTCACTGGTGATGAGTTGGTCGCTTAAGCGAAGACTTTTATGGCTAATATGCTGCGAAAATACCGCGCGCTGAGCGTTTTTTCGGTACCGTACTACCCGATGCGTGTTGGCCTCGCCTCAGCGGTTATTGCGGTCTTTTAAAGCCCTCAGTCGCGGGCGTCATAATTCTTTTTAAATGACGCCGAATTTGATGTGCAAGCGCAATCAAATTCACTATGATGCGCGCTTTTAAAAGCTCGTCATTTAGACCGAATACAGGAGTGGACGCTATGAAAATGTTTAGCTATGCAAGGTTGTTAACCACACTGCTTGCTATGACTTGGGCGTGTCTGCCGCTATCTGCTCAGGCCGTTGATAAGGTCGCCGATGAACAGGTCGTGGTTGAACCGGTCGAGAGATCCGCCGAAGACTTACAAAAACCCCTCTATACGCCGTTTTTAGAGCGCTACGTACTCGACGAACTAAAGCAGTTGAGGGTTGATCAGGCGAGCAGTAAACAGGAGTTGATGCAACAAATCCTCGATCGCGAGCACAATTCGGTGGATCGCGGAGTGGCTTATGCAACCAACACCGTGACCTATTTCTTTTACCTCATCGCCGCCGCTACATCGCTATTGGTTTTGGTCGGTTGGTCATCGATGCGCGAGATCAAAGAGCGGGCAGCGTCGCATGCAGATGCTGAAATTACTCGCTTGATTCAGGAATATGAAAAACGTCTCGGCCTGATTGAGGCACAGTTGCGGCAAAAGACCCAGCATATCGAGGAGAATCGCGAAGAGATCGAGATGACCAAAGAGACTCAATCGCTTTGGTTGCGCGCGCAGCAAGATCCGTTACCGGCGAATAAAATCAGCATCTATGACGAGTTGCTTAAATTGCGCAGTGACGATGGTGAGGCACTGACCTACAAGGCGGATGCGGTGCTTGAGTTGCATGAACCCCAGTGGGCGATCAACCTATGCCAGCAGGCGCTAAAAATCGATCCTGATAATAGCCATGCATTTTATCAGTTGGCTTGCGCTTGCACCGCGCTGGAGCAATACGACGAAGCGGTTCGGTATCTGGCTGAAGCATTGAACCGCTCAGACAGTTATTTAGACGATATTCGCGAGGATCCGGCGCTGCAGCAGTTGGTCGAGAATCCGGTGTTTGCGCAACTCGGCGAGTTGATGGACAAGTCTTTGTCGACTACCTAGGTGCTGCAAGTCACCTCGGTCTGTTGGCGAATGGTCGCAGCGCCGGGGTAACGTTTGACTCTGGCGATGTGTGGATCAAGCACCGTGCATTTTTTGTGCGGCGAACACCGGGACGACGATTTTTCGGCGCTGCATGTCGCGCGCTAGAGTTTGGTGAATGTCCGTCGGACAAGCATTGGTGTCCTGAGCGATAGGTTCTGCGAGAGCTTGCCACTCAGTGAGACAAATTTTTTCAATCGGG
>DDJS01000024.1:8092-18954 GCA_002339165.1 Cellvibrionales bacterium UBA2618
GATCGGTTGTCGATAGGCCGCGAATGGGCTTTATCAAGACGCAAGATTGATTGCGGTTATTGACTTGATGTCTTCGATCACTACATAGGTATGACTCTGACTTATTCCTTGAATGTTAGACAATTTTTCACCTAAAAAACGTTGATAGTGCTGCATATCAGCGACTCGAATTTTGATAATATAGTCGAATCCTCCCGCCACTAACTGACACTCCATGACCTCATCTAGCGCCAACATGTGTTGGTTAAAGCGCTGAAGGGCCTCGGTGGTGGTCTCGCTGAGTTGAATTTCAAGATAGGCGCAGAGCGCCGCATTCGCCTTGATCGGGTCTAACAACGCGACATAGTCAGTGATAAAACCGTCTTTTTCAAGGCGCTTAACCCGCTCTAGGCATGGCGTTGGCGTCAGGTTGACCCTGCGCGCCAGAGCGACGTTGGCGATGCGCGCATTTTTCTGTAGCACCTCGAGAATCTTGCGATCGGTACGGTCTAGTTGCTGAATCGTTTTGATCTGGGATGCCTCTCTAATAGTTTCGCTATAAGAATAAAAATCTAAAAATTTCGTATTAAACATATTATATACTATTAATATAGCAAATTTAGAGTCAAATACTAATTCGTTTAGGTCAAAATACCACATAATAATAAATCGAGGTGTTTATGAATGTTTCCGCGACCAGAGAGCAACTGCGCAGGACTATCCGCAGCGACGAACACAGCGTAGTTACCGAGCTACTGCAATCGACCCCTCGCTCGGCGCGCTCGCGGCAACGGGTATTGGCCGAATCAAAAAAATTAGTTGTCGCCTGTCGGTTGGATAAAAAGCAATTCGACATGCTCGACGCGCTGTTTTTGGAGTATGGATTGTCGAATGCTGAGGGTTTGCAATTGATGTGCCTTGCGGAGTCGCTGCTGCGCGTGCCGGACACCAGCACCATCGATCGTTTAATTGCCGAAAAACTCCAAGCTGGCAACTGGCGTGCTCACCTGCGCGGATCGGGCTCGGCGCTGGTAAATATCTGCACGCGAGGTTTGGTGTTGGCTAAGCACTTGACCCGCGGGAACACCGACGCTACTTCGCAGACTGTGTTTCAATCCAAATCATTGGGGTTCGTAGTTGCCGATGCGGCGATGCGAACGGCGACGATCAGCGCTATGAAGGTCATGGGTGGTCAGTATGTGCTTGGGCGCACCATTGTCGAGGGTTTACAGCGCGGTGCAAAAAATACCCAGCCGGGTACCCGCTACTCGTTTGATATGCTGGGGGAGGGCGCAAGACACTACGCCGATGCAGCCAATTACGCCCGCGCTTATGCCGATGCGATCGATGAAATTGGTCAGCGCAACAGCGCCAAAGGCGTGCAGGAGGCCGACGGCATTTCAGTCAAACTATCGGCATTGCATCCACATTTCGAATTGGCCCAACAGCGTTTGGTGATGGCGGAGTTACTGCCCACCATCAAGCGACTTTGCCTGCGAGCAAAACACCACAATATTGGTTTGACCATCGATGCGGAGGAATCCTACCGTCTAGATTTATCGTTGGATATCTTTAAATCGCTGGCCGAGGATGTCGATCTGGCCGGTTGGCAAGGGCTCGGTTTTGTGCTGCAAGCCTATCAAAAGCGTGCTCCCTTGGTTGCTCAGTGGTTGATAGAATTGGCGCGACAGACCGGTCGCCGTGTGCCGGTGAGGTTGGTCAAGGGGGCCTATTGGGATGGTGAGATTAAACGAGCACAGGAATTGGGTCTAGAGGACTACGCGGTGTATACCCGCAAGGCGCACACCGATCTCAGTTATGAGCATTGCGCTGGACGTCTACTGGCTGCACCAGAAGCGGTGTATCCGCAGTTTGCGACCCACAATGCCTATACCGTGGCCATGATTATAGATCTGGCTCAAGATCGCGAATTTGAGTTTCAGCGGTTGCATGGTATGGGGCATATTCTCTATGCACAGCTCAATCATCGCCGAGGGTCTGCGGCTATTCCGGTGCGCGTTTATGCGCCCATCGGTCAGCACGCCGATCTGCTACCGTACCTAGTGCGCCGGCTACTCGAAAATGGCGCTAACAGCTCATTTGTCAACGCGTTTCTCGACCCTCAGACGCCGTTAAAGACGTTGTTACAAGACACTCGAGATCAGGTTGCCGAGGTATTTCCCTACACTCACAAAAAAATAGCTCGCCCCGATCAATTGTTTAGTAGCGTCGGTGAAATCCGCAAAAATTCGCCGGGCCTCGATCTAGACGATACGCTTGGCGTCGCTGCACTGAGCGCCACGATCGCACAGATGCCGGCTCTGGCGGCCCATGCAATTATCGATGGGGTCGCCGTCGGGGATCCCCAAGAGGCGCTTTATAATCCGGCGGATCAACGACAGGTTATCGGCCATTACGTGGCCACGTCACTGGTCGATGTGTTCGGCGCGCTGGCGTCAGCTGATCGCGCACAGCCAGAGTGGAATCGCCTTGCTCCGAGTATTCGCGCCGGTTATCTCCACGTCGTTGCCGATCTGATGGAGCGGGACCTGATGACTCTCGTGGCGATGATAGTCCTTGAAGGCGGGCGCACGCAGGGTGATGCGGTTTCGGAAGTGCGCGAGGCGATCGACTTTTGTCGCTACTACGGGCTGCAAGCGCAGAGGTGGGGTGATATGCGCGGTCGCGGGGTATTTTTATGCATCAGTCCGTGGAACTTTCCGCTGGCGATTTTTGTCGGTCAAGTGGCCGCGGCGCTGTTGGCAGGCAATGCTGTGATTGCTAAACCGGCCCCGCAAACTTCGGCCATTGCAACCTTCGCAGTGGGCTTGTTCCACCGCGCAGGAGTATCGCCCGAAGCGCTCCAATTGGTGCTCGGCGATGGCCCGCAGATCGCCGCGGCGCTGTTGGGTGATGCGCGCATCGCCGGGGTGGCGTTCACAGGATCTACTCGGGCAGCGCAGAGCATCAACCGGGGATTGGCCGCGCGTCGGGATGGACCGATTCCGCTGATTGCCGAGACCGGTGGCCAGAACTGTATGTTGGTCGATTCTACCGCGCTAGTCGAGCAGGTGGTCGATGACGTTATTGCATCGGCTTTTGGCAGCGCCGGTCAGCGCTGTTCGGCGCTAAGGGTGCTTTTTTTGCAAACCGATATCGCCGATCGGGTTCTGGGTATGCTCGCCGGGGCCATGGATGCAATGAGCGTCGGTGATCCACAGTGGTTGTCTAGCGACCTCGGCCCGGTGATCGACGGTGCTGCCCAGCAGCGCTTACACGCGCACATTGAGCGCATGCAGCGCGAGGCAATATTGATCGCCAAAGTGCCGCTTGGAGACGACTGCAAAGCGGGGCGGTACGTTGCGCCCCATGCATTTGAAATCGACTCACTGGCGCAGCTCGACGGCGAAGTGTTTGGCCCTATTTTGCACGTGATCCGTTATTCGAAGGACCAACTCGATGCGGTTCTTGAGCAGATCGAGGCAACTGGCTTTGGCCTGACCTTGGGTATACACAGCAGGATCGAGGGGTTTTGTCAAAGTGTCTACAGCAACACTTCGGCTGGCAACACCTACATCAATCGCAATATGGTCGGTGCAGTGGTCGGGGTCAATCCGTTTGGCGGTTGCGGATTGTCAGGCACCGGCCCGAAGGCCGGCGGGCCAAATTATCTACTTGGCTTTTCAGCATCGGCGATCCGCACGCTGGCCGCAGTTCGGTCAACATCATTGTGGGAGCCGCGGGCAACCACTAAACCCTTAGATATGCAGATTTTACAAACGGCTCGCCAAGCACAGCGACGCTGGCAATCGACGCCGCACGAACAGCGATCGAGTATCGTCGCACGCGCGCTTGCTGGGCGGCCAGAGTTTATGCGCCGGCTCGACTCGCAGGTCGATAACGCGCTCTCGGCACCACTGGTGTTGCCAGGACCCACCGGTGAGGACAATCAACTGACTTTGCTCGGCCGCGGCATTATGGTGTTGGTTGTGACCGCCAACGACGCCATGGACGCGGTGCAAAAACAGCTCGCCAGCGCATTGCTATGTGGTTGCGCGGTGGTGGTTGCGGTCGAGCATCTGCACGTCGATGCGCTGACCGAAATTCATGCGACCTATCGGCGATTGGGTTTGCCCGAAGACTTGTTGAAAATAGTTTGGATTGATTTTCTGGCGATATTGATCGAGCAACCCTGGGTGGCCGGCGTCATGGCCAATAGCCGTCATAGCGATAGCGCGAACCTGCGTCGTGCCATGGCCGAGAGATCGGCGAGTATCATTCCACTGATCGAGTGGCCACAACACGATTGGGATTACACTTATGCTTGGCTGCTGGGGATGTTACGCGAGCGCACCCGCACAGAAAATCTGGTGGTAAGGGGCGGTAATACCCAGTTGTACAATCTCACCGATGATTGAATCGGTGGAGGTTGTATTGAAAAAATTGTATCGGTGGATGTGTGTCGCGCTAAACCAAGACCGCCACCGTGATAGTCCACAGTATCGCGGCTAGGGCGGCGGCTGCACTGGCGGGAACGATTTGGGTTTTGACGTGATCCATCAGATCACAACCGGTGGTCATAGAACTGAGGATGGTGGTATCAGAAATTGGCGAGCATTGATCGCCATAAACGCTGCCATTTAATACCGCGGCAAAGCACACCGACATAAACAATAGGGTATTGTCTAGTCCTTGAGTTAGGGCGATTGACCAGGCGAGGGGCATCGCCAGAGGAAAGACTATAGCAAAGGTACCCCAACTGGTGCCGGTGGATAACGCCGTGACAATAGCGATCGATTGCAGACACACGGGCGTGATCCAAAAGGGCATGGATGCGCTAAGTAGCATCACCAGATAGAGGCCGCCGCCCACCGCGTTACTGAGTGTGCCCAGAGCGATCGCCAAAATCAATACCGCGGACGCCACAACCACACCCTGTAAACCGTTACCAAACCCCTGCATAATCTGCCGCGGGCGCATACCCTTGAACAATGCCATGGCCATCGATAGCACCAAGGCGCTGGCGAATGCGAGGATAATTTTCGGCGAACCGCCGATGGTAGTGCTGACCACGGCAATCCCAATCAACAGCGTTAATGGCAATAAAAATTCTACCACGTGAGGTCGGTAGTCACTGGGTACCTCGAGCCGTTGCAGTTGCCGCGCGCTTAAAGGCCTCGCGCCGGGCGCGTCGAGTTGCCCAGTGGAGCGGGCTCGCTGACGGGCACGGCGTATTCCGGGGCCGCAAAAACCGGTGATATCCAGACTCAATAATAGCGTGCCGAGTACGGCCAGAATAGCGTAAAAACTCAATGGCACGCTGTTGAAAAAGAAAGCGATACGGTCGGCATCGGTCGCCAAAAAGCTTGCGCCGGGAACAAAAATTAGCGCCTGTACGTAGACCGGCCAGCCGTTAAACGCGATCACAGCAGCGATCGGTGACGCGGTGGAATCAACGATATAAGCGAGTTCTTCATGGCTGATATTGTGTTGGTCCGTCAGCGGTTTTACCGTGGTGCCGACTAGCACAGTGCTGATCGCACCACCTTGAAATAACACCACGCCAAGGCCCCAGGCGACCAGTTTTGCGGACCTTGGCCCACGGACAAAGTGGTCGGTCATAAATTCGGCGAAGGCCTTGGCGGCCCCAGTACGCGACCACAGGCCCATCAGACCGCCGAGCAACCACAGGTACATGACCAGCACGCCAGCAGCACTCGGTGAGGCGACGCTGGCGAGGTCAAAATCTACCAGCATAGATGCGCCAGCGACAATGCCAGTAAACAGCCCAATCAGTGGATCGCGGGTCACCAGGCTGAGGGCGATGGCCAGTAGGGCGGGCAGCAGCGACCAGGGCCCATAGTGGTATTTAAGTTGTAGTCGAGAGATCTGTTGGCGGCTTTCACCGTCGCTTTCGACGGTCTCGACAACCCACTGTTGTTTGACTTGGGGGCGAGTTTCGGCGGCCTGCAGCGCGTCGGTTCGCAAAGCAGATTCGCTGAGGGGCACCGGTGTGCCTATCAGTCGCTCGATGCCCTCGTCTAGGTAGGCCGCTTGACCATCGACCGTGATATAGGTTTGGTAGGTGACTTTTTGCGCGACCCACACCGGCGTTACTGCGGCGGTAATCGCCAACGCACAGACCAGTCCAATGATGGCTGCAACGGCGCCGCGCTTGAGCCGCGATGGCGGCGTTTTGGATTGATTGGATCGATACAAATTTTTGTCCACGGCGTTGACCCGCTCATCTCGGTCATAGTGCGTCAAGAGCTAACCATGTACCAACGGCGGATACATCCTGCTGACGGGTTTTAAACGCCGACCTTGGTTAAGGTTCAGCGACCGCGCCAGCACCTTGACGGCGCGGATCAGACGCGCCCAGTAAACTGTTGTTGGGGCCCTTCTGGATACTCTGGGTGGCGCCGAGAATACTCGGTTTTGAATTAATGGTATGGCCCATCGCGCTTAGCGCAGACAGGGTGTCGGGGGAGATACCCGATTCGTAGTAGAGTTTGTCGGGAAACCACTGATGATGAATGCGCGGCACCGACGACGCCTCGGCGATACGCATGTCAAAGGTTAGTACGTTGAGTATGGTTTGCAGCACCACGGTGATAATAGTACTGCCACCGGGGCTTCCAGTCGCTAACAAGGGCACGCCGCTGCTGTCGAATACCAGTGTCGGAGTCATCGACGATAGCGGACGCTTACCGGGTTGAATCGCATTGGCGCTGCCGCCAAGGAGGTTAAAGACGTTTGGGGTGTTGGGCTTGGCCGAAAAATCATCCATTTCATTGTTCATTAAAAACCCACCACCGGTTACTGAGATCCCGTTACCGTAGCCGAAATTTAAGGTGGTAGTGCTACTGACGACATTGCCCCAGCGGTCCCAACTGGAATAGTGTGTGGTCTCTGTGGATTCCGGATTGGTGGTGGGCTGAGTCCGCAACAGGCTATCCGGATCGATTTCTAGCCCCGGTTGCACCTTGTCGGAAGCACCGGCCTTGTCGAGCGCGATGCCGGCGCGCAGGACTGCAGCATATTTTTTATCGGTAATTTCTGCGACCGGCACTGCGTAGTAATCTGGATCACCCAGATAGGCGCTACGGTCGGCATAGGCGCGCCGCATGACCTCGACCAGTCGATGGATATAGGCGGCGCTGTTGTGACCGAGTGCCGGTAGATCCCAGTCTTCTAGAATGTTTAGCATCTGCACGAGGTGCACGCCACCCGAGGATGGCGGCGGCATGGCGCAGACCTGATGTTGGTGATATTCACCGCACACCGGCGCGCGCTCGACCACGCGGTAGTTGTCGAGATCAGCGCGGGTGATCAAGCCCCCAGTGCGCTGCATTTCTGCGACGATTAATGCCGCCGTTTGACCGCTATAAAATCCATCGCGCCCGGCCTTAACGATGCGTTGCAGGGTTGCCGCGAGGTCCGCTTGTACCCATTGTTCACCCGGCTTGTAGCGCTTACCGTCGGGTTTGTAAAAATAGCCTTGGGTGGCTGCGTTGCGGGTCAAGCGGTCGTAGCGTGAATCCAGACTAGTCGCCAGGTCGACGCTCATTGCAAAGCCATTGCGGGCTAGCGCAATGGCTGGTGCCATGACTTGCTTTAGCTCGAGCACGCCATAAGAGTGATGGGCGTGCAGTAGTCCTGCCACCGTGCCGGGTACTCCGGATGATTGCAGGCTGTGTCTGGCGAGCTGATTGTCGACATCGCCTGCGGCGTCGAGAAACATGTCGCGATGCGCGGCGGCAGGTGCCATTTCTCTATAGTCGATGGCGATGGTTTTTTTCTCTTTAGCCAGATAAATCAGCATAAAGCCACCGCCCGCCAGATTACCTGCGCGGGGCAGGGTAACGGCCAACGCAAAGCCCGTGGCGACGGCTGCATCGATAGCGTTGCCGCCTAGGCTGAGGATTTCAGCGCCGACACGGCTGGCAATAATCTCCTGCGAGACAACCATACCGGATGGACTGTATACCGGATGAAATCGCGAGTTGGCATCCAGAATCGACTGCTCGGCGGCGGTTATTACAGGCGACGCCAGGCTCAACAGCAGCGCCATTGCACGACCCCACCACCCTGTAGCTAAATTTAATTTTGTTTGCATGCGCATCGACCGCCTCCAGTTGCCTGCATTATAGACTGCACCGATTAATTTTTCAGTTTCCACGCGGATTGTTGTAGCGCAAGTGCACCCCAGCAATCGCGCAATCGGGTTCTGCCCTTACTGGCTAACCTGTGTAAACGAGGTCCGACGCGGGAAAACTCAAACTTTGCTGAGTTCGGTGGCGAGAAATTTTCTCTCCGCCAGCAACACCGCAGCATGAGCCTGTTCTATGCTGATGCTCTCAAAGCTAACCGTACCGCCGGGGGGCAGTTGCGCGAGACCATCGAGATCGAGGGATAGTACCGCGCCAATCTTTGGGTAGCCGCCGATGGTTTGACGGTCTCTGAGGAGAATGATCGGTTGCCCATCGGCGGGTATTTGTACCGCGCCGAGGCAAATTCCCTCAGACAGAAGTGCGGTCGCGACTGACCCTATGGCTGGGCCAGCGAGCCGCGCGCCCATGCGATCATTTGACTTGGTTAGGCGGTAATCGCTGCTAAAAAATAACCGTTGCTGCGCGCCGCTAAACACCGCTGCTTGATAACCGCGAATCACCCTTAAACGCACGCTTTCGGCTGGCCGGGGTGGTCGCCTAGCCGGCAGGAGCGCGCGGCACGGAGGTCGATTGTCGAGCGCGGCGCAGTGCAGCATATCGCCGCGTTGCAGGGCACTACCATCCTGCCGATGTCCGCCGAGACGCTCTCGCGGGACGCTGGCCAAGCTGCCGAACATCGGGGTGCCGAGAAAACCACCGCTGACGGCTAAATAGCCGCGCATGCCAGCGGTTGCCATACCTAACTCGATGCGGTCGCCGCGCTTGACGCTCAGACTCTGCCAGCGATCGACGACTACAGCATTGATTTGAAGCGCCATATCGGCGCCGGTGAAGGCGATGCAGGTGTCGATTAATGCCTCTAGCAGTAGTCCGCCAACAGTGACCTCTAGGGTCGCGCATTGCGCATTATTGCCGCACAAGCGGTTGGCCCAGCGATGGGCCTGACGATCCATGGGGCCGCCCGTGGTCAGTCCGAGGCGATGCCAGCCATGGCGGCCGCTGTCCTGATAGAGCGACAAAAACCCTGGCTGAATCACTTTGAATCCGCGGTTCACAATTTCCCTCCGAGAGCCAGATAACGATCGCGGTCGATGGCGGTAAAGCGCACTCTGTCGCCCACTTTTACCGGCATACAGGGCGTTGCTAGAGGATCGAACATCGGGCTCGGGCAGCGTCCTATAAGATTCCACCCCCCCGGTGATGTCGATGGGTAGACCGCAGTTTGGCGGTTGGCAATGGCCACTGCTCCCGCCGGCACGCGCAGACGCGGCGTTACCTTGCGCGGTGCGGCGATGCGTTCATCAACCTCCCCCAGATAGGCAAAACCGGGTGCAAAGCCGATCGCATAAACGCGGTATTCGGTCTGTTGATGCAGCGCGATAACCTGCTCCGGTGCCAGTTTCGCGTGCGCGGCAAGGGCCTCTAGGTCGGGGCCAGATTCTACGCTGTAATATACCGGTAGTATTAGTAATTGACTGCATGACTCGGGCATTTTATGCGGCCAGCGCTCGATCGAGACGCGCACCGCGCGGCGGATAGCAAAGTGATCGGTGTGCAGCCCATCATAAATCAACAATAGCGAGGCGTAGGACGGCACCGAATCGATTAATAGTTCGCCGAGTGTGGCTTTTAAATCGCTGGCGATGGCGGCGATTTCTGCGCTGATCGCGGCGCTTGGTTGGTCGCCGAAGTAGACAATTAAGGAGTTTTCACCGGCGATTGCAATCCTGTGGCGCAGCGGATTTATTGGTTGATGGGGCGGTTGACTCATGGCTCGATCAGGCGTCGAATGTCGGCGATTGCCTCGACCGCGGCTAAATTATCGCCATGCACGCACAGCGAGTCTATCTGCAACATGAGTCGACGGCCGCTCGCGGTAGTCACTGAGTTGTGCTCGATCAACTGTGTGACTTGCGCGAGCATTTGATCGCGGCCGTGCACCGCACCCTCTCGATTTCTGGCTAGCAGTCGACCGTGGTCGTCGTAGCAGCGATCGGCAAAGCCCTCAAACCACACCTCAAGCCCAGCGGCATCGGCCTCGTATCTGTGGCTTTCAGCATCGCCGGTGGCCTGCATCATAAAGGCCAGGGGTCGGTGGTGTTCGGCGACCGCGCGCATTGCAGCCGCGCGAATCCTCGCATCGATCATCATGTCATTGTAGAGAGCACCGTGGGGCTTAACATAGTCTAACTGGATGCCGAGATTAGCGGCCATACCGTCGAGGGCGGCGATCTGGTAATGCATGATGGCGATTAATTCACTGACTGGGAGGGTCATCGAGCGCCTTCCAAATCCTGCGATATCTGGATAGCTCGGATGCGCGCCAACAGAGACGCCGTGCTGTTGGGCCAGCAGCAAGGTTTTGTTGATGATCATGGGATCGCCAGCATGAAAACCACAGGCGATGCTCGCTTGATCGATAAATGGCATCACCTGCTCATCGATGCCCATTCGCCAAGCGCCAAAACTCTCGCCGAGATCGCAGTTTAAGAGACATCGCCGGTGAGCTGTCATCGTCGGCCACCCGCCGCCGATTGACTACTGGGGCTATAACGCGGGCGGTGACCGCGACTTGGTGCTGAGTCCATTAAAAAGTGCTGTGTAAAAAATAGACACGCCATGCTGACTCCAAATTTTGATCCGAGTCTAGCAAAGCACAAAGACAAATACATCCGTCCTTGGCTGCGCGGTTGTATGGTGATCAATGAC
>DDJS01000033.1 GCA_002339165.1 Cellvibrionales bacterium UBA2618
AATCGGATTTTATCGAGCTGTCGAGCAAGCTTTTTACTGCCACCGCTGTCCATAGCGGCCGTGACTTGGTCGAGTACATCGACAATTTTCTTTGCTGTAGCGCTCGACAGGGTGTTGGTTCTGCGCAGTTGATCGATATAGGCGCGGGCCACCACGGGGTTGGCAGGCCACGTCATCGGCACTTGCCGCTGCGGATTGAATAGTCCGCGTGGGCCGCTACTTGGGTAGGCCATAGCGGCAGCGGCAATCTCGTTGGCGCTGAGGTATTCGCTGGGTAGCAATTTAAGGGTGTCCAGACCACGGATAATCTCGGTTCCATAGATCATGCCCCGATAGTAATATACCGACCAGTAACCGCCGGCTATGAGTTCGTCGGCGAGTATTGGGCCGCGGTCGAAGTAGCCAATTTCGGTGGGATTGGAAGAAGCGGTAAAATCGATGACCGTGATGCCCCCTTGGTACCATGCTTGGATAAATATGTCGCGCCCCGGCACCGGTATGATCGAGCCATTGTGAGCCACGCAGTTTTCGGTCTCCAACTGAGGTGCTGGGATCTTGTAATGGCTTTTAAATTTGAGTTGCTGGTCGACGATGTCGTAGATCGCATCGGCTCCCCAGGTCATTGGATCCCAAGCGCGACAGCGCGCACGTCCACCGCCACCCCACTCATCGGTAAACAGCACCTTGGTACCCGCATTGTTGAACGTCGCCGAGTGCCAGTAGGCAAAGCCGTCGTCGGTAACGGCATCGATGCGCTCGGGTTTGCGCGGGTCGCTGATGTCAAACAGTATGCCATTGCCGGAGCAGGCACCCGCGGCTAAATTTGCCGAAGGAAAAACTGTAATATCATGACAGTGCTCAGTGCGCTCGGTGTCCTGAGTGTTATCGCCATGATCCCCACCGCGCCAGAGGCCGGCGAGCGTGCCAGTGTCTGGGTCGGCAAAGACCGCAGGGCTGTCGATAATACGCGACTTGGCCGGATCGTCTATGGGGATTTCGATAACGTCGATGCGAAATAATGCGGTGCGATCATCGCCGGGAATTTCGTCGATGCAGTTGGCTAATTCCTCCTCGTCGCGCACGTCTTGGGTGCCCGAGTTGTAGATTAAAATTTTGCCATCGGGGGTTGGGCCGGCAATCACCGAATGGGTATGCGAGCCGCGACAGGTTTGCACCGCACCGACTTGCAGCGGCTGGCTCAGATCGGAAATATCAAAGATCCGTATACCTTGAAACCGCTCTGCACTGGCGTCGGTCGTCACGCCTTGGCGACCACAGTCGAGACGACCGCGGGTTTGCTCGACCGACATAATCAAAAGATCGCCGATGATCGAAATGTCGCCCTGACCCCCCGGGCAGACAACCGATGTGATCAAGTTTGGTAGGCCGGCATCGTCGATTTGATACATATTAAAGCCATGGTAGCTGCCGGTGACCAATAGGTTCTCGCTGAAGGCCATGTCGGTATTGTCAAACGAAAGCATCGGATAGCGTCGGGCCTCCGAGGCGGCTTGCATGGTGCGGGGACTGTCGGGCTCTGCTGGCTTTGCGTCAATGTCAGCTTCTGCGCGGTCATCGGCCGATTCCTCTGGATCTTCGACGCCGCGCCCCTCTGGATTGGCTGGGTCGAAAAATCCCAGCGGTCTGGGTTGGGTCATCACCAGTTGCATGTTTAAAATGGCCTCGCCGGCGTCGTAAAGCCCGGCCGATAAACCCGCTCTAGGGTCGCTAGACAGGCCCACCAGTAGGGTGTTCATGCGCTCGATTTCCACCGCTTGATCATTACTGACGTCGGAGACAAACTCGTTGAGCTGCGGATCATAGGTAGAGCCTGATTGGTCTCTGAGGTCGTCGACCATTTCGATCGCGCCATCGTGATGGGTAATCATCAGGCGCAAAAAGAGTCGATCAAAATCGGTACTCTGGGCGGCGCTCAGTTCGGCCATCTGCTTTTTGGTCGCCATACCCGCCATCGTGTGGTGGGCGTGGTGATTTTCGGGTTGGGTTGGGTCTGGTGCCGGTTCATCGCGCTCGTGCAGCCAGTCCTGCATCAAGCGCATTTCATCTTTCTGGGATACTTCGATCCGTCGGGCAACGTCCAAAATGGCTTGGTTGTTGGTTCTGTCTGTGGCCAGTTGAGACATCAGCAGGGCTTGGTGGTGATGACCTATCATGCCCTGCATAAACTCGATGTCGGCGGCGGTGTAGGACGAGGCGGCTATCGCCACTGCGGCCTGCGCATCGAGCGCGCGAGTCGGTTCGCCCGGCGCCCCCGGTTGCACGATCGGCACCGCCGAAAGCGCGCTGCTGGCAACCCCGAGAGCGGTTGAAAACGTTATTAATACAGCGACGAAAAAACGTCCGGTGAGAGAGCGGTAAGCGGTCATTGGCGGGCAGAGCTCCTGCTTAAAGATGAGTAAGGTGCCAATACTATAGTCTGCCCTGCGACTAGAGGTAGGTGTTTAAAACCGCGACCGGATCACAAAACAGGCATTCTGTTGATCTGTCT
>DDJS01000080.1 GCA_002339165.1 Cellvibrionales bacterium UBA2618
GAGGGTATTTACTGCGCCTGCCATGCGCTGCTCGAAGCCGGTGATCATGCGATTGTTGTCACCCCTTGCTATCAGTCACTCGAGTCAATCCCCGCCTCGTTGTGCGATGTCACCCAGATCGAACTCGCTCACAGCGCTGGCTGGCAACTAGAGATTGATCGAGTGGCAGCGGCGATAAAACCACAGACTAAATTGCTGTTGATCAACTACCCACACAACCCGACCGGCGCCATGCTCAGCCATGCGCAACAACATCAATTGGTCGAATTGGCACGCAAACACAATCTCTGGCTATTTTCTGACGAAGTCTATAGATACCTAGAGCTCGATGCAGGCCATCGACTGCCGACCATCGCCAGTCTCTACGAAAAAGGTCTGAGTCTCGGGGTGATGTCCAAGGCCTTTGGCTTGCCGGGGTTACGCGTCGGTTGGATTGCCTGTCAAGATCGCGATCTGCTGCTGGCGATGAGCAATGTCAAACACTACCTATCGATTTGCAACAGCGCACCATCCGAGGTGTTAGCGCTGATTGCGTTGCGCAACAAAGACCATATTCTCGACCGCAATTTAGCCATCATGCACCACAACATCGCGCTGCTGGATGATTTTTTTGACGATTATCGAAACCTTCTGGAGTGGGTTCGTCCAATCGCCGGTTGCACCGGGTTCGTAAGATTAAAGAGTTCGCAACCGGCCTATGATTTTTCTGATGAACTCCTCGCAGCGAAGGGCGTCGTCACGCTGCCGAATAGCGTTTACGATTACGCTGGCAACCATTTCCGGATTGGCTTCGGGCGCAAAAACATGCCCGAAGCACTGGCGCAAATGCGCGCCTTTATCGATGTGCGCAATACCTAGCAAGCAGCACCAGCGCTAGCTCGGTCAAGCAATAGCGGGTTCCGCAGCCATTGGCATCGTAGGCGTGCGCCGGTTACCCGAGCGGTTCTCGAAGTTTTTCTTCGGTTCGCTTGTGCAGCCAGAAATCGGCTCGTTCGATACCCAGCGCTGCAGGGTCAAAGGTCGGATCCACCGTCGCCTGTTCGGCTGGATCGGCGGCGTCTAACTGCGCCTCATAATCCTTGAGTGCAATCAGCGCCGGTTTTTGTAGTATTAAAATCGCCACAATGTTCAACCAAGCCATCAAACCAACCCCGATATCGCCCAGCGCCCAAGCAATATCTGCGCTCTTCAAGCCGCCGTAAATCACCGATGTCACTACCAACGCCTTTAACCCCACCACCAACCAGGGGCGGTAGACGTTACGATTGATGTACATCACGTTGGTTTCGGCGATGTAGTAGTAGGCGACGATAGTGGTAAAGGCAAAGCACAGCAGAGCAATCGCCAGTATGCCACTGCCAAAGCCCGGCATTACCGTATCAAAAGCGCTCTGCACATAGGCCGGCCCGGCCTCATACCCCGACAAACCCTGATAGAGCATCACGCCATCGGCGCCGTTGACGTTGTAAAGGCCGGTCATCAAGATCATAAAGGCGGTCGCAGTGCAGATAAGCAAAGTATCGACATACACCGAAAAGGCCTGCACTAATCCCTGACGCGCTGGATGCGAGACCTCGGCGGCTGCCGCTGCATGGGGCGAACTGCCCTGCCCGGCCTCGTTCGAGTAGACCCCGCGCTTAACCCCCCACTGCACCGCCATGCCTATAATGGCACCAAAGCCGGCATCCAAACCCAGGGCGCTGCTAACGATCAGTTTAACCACTGCCGGGAACTGCTCGATGTGCGCAGCCATCACCACAAAGGAGATAACGATATAAGCCACCGCCATCACCGGCACGACGATCTGCGCAAAGTGTGCAATGCGCTTGACGCCGCCGAAGATAATCGCCGCAACACCCACAGCGATCACTAGCGACGTCGCCAAGGGTGGAATCTGCCAGGCATTTTTCATCGCTCCGACGATGCTGTTTGCCTGAATACCCGGCAGACAAAAGCCCATGGCAATGATGGTGGCAACGGCAAACAGCCAAGCATACCATTTCTGCCCCATAGCCTTTTCAATGTAGTATGCCGGGCCACCGCGGTAATGACCGTTGCCGTCCTTTTCCTTATAGATTTGCGCTAAAGTCGCCTCGACATAGGCGGTAGAGGCCCCCAAAAAAGCCACCACCCACATCCAGAAGACCGCGCCCGGCCCGCCCATCGCGATGGCTGTGGCAACACCGGCAATGTTTCCGGTGCCAACGCGACCCGACAGTGACATCGCCAACGCCTGAAACGACGATACGCCAGACGCCGAACTGCGGCCCTCGAACATAATCCGCAGCATGTGACGAAAGTGGCGAACCTGCAAAAATCGACCGCGAATCGAAAAATACAACCCGCTTCCCAAGCACAAATAAATCAGTGCCGAACTCCAGATAACCTCATTAATTTGTCCAAGTATCGCTTCCAAATTCACTCTCCGGATAGTTTTAAAAAGCCAGTCGGCACTTTATCGATGCCATGCAATCGATCGCAATCGCAGATTGGAGTGCGATACAATCACACCTCACAGCAAATCATCATACTATGAATTGATTTTACATTTGCTGTATCAGTCGCTAGTTTGCGTATCGAATCAATACCCTCAGCGTCAGGCGCTGCAGCGCCGTGCGACCCCGCGCGCTGCCACTGCCGTTCGGTTAGTCCATCCCGCCACAACGCATCACAGCGCCAACCGATGCATCGCTAACATCGACTCCATCACCCAACGGGTAGTGCCGATGCATCATTTTTAAATCTTATACAAACGCCGTACACTGGACATACATAAATACACTGACCCGTCCGCACAAGGGTCAATCCATCGTTGCAATCAAGCGCGTATAAAATCGAGAGCCGCATTATGACCCAAGACAAGCACACCGCCATAGAAACCAAACCCGGAAGATTTGAATCCATCGCGGGCGATATTCTGGTCGACACCCAACGCACTGAATGGGTAGATGGCGGTGGCGGCAGCAAATTTCAAATATTGCGAACCTGCGAAAAAACCGGTGAATGGGTGCTGTTTGTCAACATGCAACCAGGCGCCGGTTTTCAGGCACATCGACACGAGGGCAACGGGCAGTTTTTCGTCACCAAAGGCGAGTTAATTTATGATGCCGGACGCGCACCCGCCGGCACTTATGGCTTTGAACCGCTGTTTGCTGAGCATTTTCACGCGCGCTGCGAGGTCGAGACTGAATATCTGTTTATTGGTCAGGGTACGGTGATTTACTATAATGACGACGGCTCGATCGACTACGCGGTCAATGCCCGAGATTTTATGCAATTGGGCGAGGGTGAAATCGCATTGGACGTCGGTGCCGGCGAACTTGGCAACCAAAAATGATGTGAATCCGCTCGCTCGCAAGCCACTCCCACATGACTCATGTTGATCAACACCTCGCGAAACCGTTTACACCAGAAGCGTTAAAGCATGACGATAAAGACCATCGATCAACGCGCTAAATTGCTCTTTTTCGGCATCGCTAAAGCAGTTTAACAATGCCTCTTGGTAATCGTACGACACAGGCACCACCTCGCGAGAGACCGGTGGCGGTCAAACGCAACATCGATCGCCGCCGGCCCGCCGCATCAAATTCGCGCAACAATAATTGACGCTGCAGCAGTTCATTGATCGCGCGACTCAGAATCGACTTCTCGATCTGCGTCTTGTTCGATACCTGACCGGCCGAGATATCTCGATACTCACCCAACACCGCCATGATGCGCCACTCGGCGATGCTGAGGGCAAACTTGCTGCTTTAGGTTGCAGATATCAGGTTACTGATACGATTCGACAAAATCGACAATCGATAGGGAAGGTCGCGCTCCAACTGCAGCACGGGTGCTATTGTTTTATCCTCTTGTTTCATTCGAGGCTGATGCTTGACATTAGTTGCGAACGCAATCAATATTAGTTGCCAAACCAACTAATGGCGTGCCAGATTCGATCTGCCAATCTGCCACCCGCCGCAATTAAAGGAGATATTATTATGGATACAGGCAATCCCATGGGCCTCGATGGTTTTGAATTTGTTGAATTTGTAGCGCTCAAATCAGGTATTTTGGAACCCATTTTTGAGATGATGGGTTTTTCGCACATCGCCGATCACCGCTCTAAGGATGTTCGCTTATATCGCCAAAATGATATCAATTTTATCATCAACTACGAGCGTGGCAGTCACGCCGACTATTTTTCCAAAGAGCACGGTGACTCCGCTTGTGGGATGGCATTTCGAGTGAAAGATGCTCAGTTAGCATACGCCAGAGCGCTCGATCTAGGCGCACAACCCATGGACATCCCCACCGGGCCGATGGAGCTCCGTCTCCCAGCGATCAAGGGGATCGGCGGCGCACCACTGTACTTAATCGATCGATATAAAGAGGGTGAATCCATCTATGACATCGATTTTGAGTTCTTCGACGACGTCGATCGTCGCCCCGAAGGTTGTGGGCTCAAGGTCATCGACCACCTGACGCACAACGTCTATCGCGGCCGCATGGATCACTGGGCAAGCTTTTACCAAGACCTATTTAATTTCCAACAGATCCGCTACTTTGACATCAGCGGCGAGTACACCGGACTGGTCTCAAAAGCGATGTCGGCTCCCGATGGGAAAATTCGTATTCCACTGAATGAGGAGTCCACCGGCGGTGGCCAGATCGAAGAATTTTTAATCGCCTATAACGGCGAAGGTATCCAGCACATCGCTTTTTCGTGCGATGACATCTACGCCAGTTGGGACCAGCTCAAAACCCAGGGCTTGCCGTTTATGAAGGCACCACCCGAGACCTACTATGAAATGCTCGAGCAGCGTCTACCGGGGCACGGCGAGCCGATAGACGAGTTGCAGACCCGCGGCATTCTCCTCGACGGCTCTACCGAGCAAGATGACCCTCGGTTGCTGTTACAGATCTTTTCGGGAACCCTGATAGGGCCGGTATTTTTTGAATTTATTCAGCGTAAAAAAGACGACGGTTTCGGCGAGGGCAATTTTAAGGCGCTGTTCGAATCGATCGAGCGCGACCAGCTTAATCGCGGTGTTATTAACACCGCATCAAGGCACTAGATGGAACCTGCAAGCGCCCCAACACTCCCTATGGAGGGTTGGTAAACCGCGTAACCAAGAGCTGCGACTGCAGGTCAATGGCCTAAGTTAATGGCGGTGCCTTATTGATCACTTGGTTGAGAATAATGGTCGACTGAATATCTTCGATCATTTTTACGTTGGCCAATTTATCTTTTAAAAAGCGCTCGAAGGAGGTCAAATCATGGGTTAAAACGCGCAGCACATAGTCGTGGGCACCAGCCAAGGTGCAGCATTCGGTGACCTCCGACAATTGATCAATCGCATCCTCAAACTCGGCCGCGTTGCTCGAGGTATTTTTCTCCAATTTGACAAATACTAAAGCGGCTACATTGATTCCCAATCGCTGGTGATTTAATACCACCGAGTATTGTTCGATTAAACCGCTCTGCTCAAGTTTCCTTAATCGCCGTAGACAAGGCGTCTGCGACAGATTCACCTTGATCGAAAGTTCGGCATTACTAATCCGCGCATTTTGCTGCAAGGCGGAAAGTATCTTAATGTCAGTATGATCCAATTTAATCGTCATTGTGAGTGGAATCTGCTAATAATTATTGAATTATAAAATTAACACACTCAAATATAATTTCATAGAGAGATATTTGCCCGAATCTACCACAGTCTTTCTGCTACGCTGTCATCACTCTGATTTACAGCGAAAGCAAAGACTATGACGGCAAGGGCTAACGCACTCGACGACTGGATTCGGTCGGACTTTAAAACTATGAACACCCAACTGGAGGAGTTATATTTTGCCGGTCGTGAAGCCAGAGCGGACCTTGGGGTAAGCATCAAGAAAAAACTGGTTGAAGACGGCCGCATACTGATCGCAGACCTGCTGGCCGAGGGCAACACCGACGAGGGTTTTGACAGTGGTTTTGAGTTGCTGGGCGATGTTGGGTTGTATATGGCTGCCTGCCGACGGCATGACATAACCGAACCATCCCGCGAAACCCGTTCGCCGCTTCACGAGGCATCGGCACTGGCGATGCAACTAGGTGCATCGCTGGGGGTCATCCCACGTTTCGCGTCCTGCCATCTAGAAACCCACAACCGAGCGGTCGATGGTCGTTATAAAACCTTTACCCACTTGGACGACGAAAAACTGTTTATCGACTTCAACACCCGCGGCGTCTTTGCGTTTATTCGCGCCTCTGAAGCCCTGCGACACTGCCTGCCACTAGGCGTCTCCCACCCCATTACCCATGACCTTTTGAGCGCCGCCAAAGTGGCCTTGGACAACGTCTACGACTCAAACCAACGGCTCTTTGAGCAACTCGATATAGATCGTTTTTTCTATTGCGTGCGCCCCTACTATCGACCTCATCGGGTCGGGCTACACGAATATCGGGGCGCCAATGCTGGCGACTTTTCCGGCATCAACGTCATCGACTTGCTGCTCGGACTGTGCCGCGCCGACGATCCTTATTACTCCCAATTGCTGGTCGATAAGTTTCTCTTTATGCGCCCCGAGGACCAGCTGGTGTTGCGCGACTGTATGCGACGCAGAAGCCTACTCGACGATTTTTTAGCGGTGGACAGTGAACGTCGCAACGACGACTGGTTTCAAGCCAATCTAAGCGCGTTTTTAGCGGTTTGCGAGGCCCACGGAAAAATTGCCCAACAGCACCATCACCAACTGGTAGAAAAATTTATCCAACGACCCGCAGACAGCGGTGGGCATGCCCAGCAAACCGATTTGACCGCCAGTGGGCCACCACTGGAGGTACTACTGAGAAGTTTGAAAAAACTCTGTGACATGCGTTCCGCCAGCGGCGATGCCGAAAACGTCACAACGCGTTACGCTGACATTCAACAACTCAGAGGCTACCTACAATGATCGGTCATCACTATATCGAACAGCGCGGTATCTATTTGCTGAGCCATTCGATCGGATTGCCCCTGGTGCAATCTCAAAGCGACGCTGACGCCGCGTATTGGCAGACATGGCGACAGGCCGATAGCAATATATGGCCGCAGTGGCTCGCCGGTATCGATGACTTTCGAGGCCAACTGGGAGCCTTGCTGCACGCATCAATAGCAAATATCTGCCCGCAAACCAACATCTCTAGCGCGGTCGGAAAGGTCATTTTCTCGCTACCCGCTACCCAATCCAAAAACATCATTTTACTCAGCCAAGACGATTTTCCGTCGGTCGGTTATGCACTGCAGCAGTCCCAACACATCGGCTATCAACTGCGCTACCTGCCGAGCGATGCCGACCTACTCGACCTAGCAACCTGGGAAAAGTACCTCAGCGATGATGTCGGCCTGTGCTTGATGACCCACGTACAGTCCAACACTGGGCGTAGATTACCGATCGCTGAGATTACTGAATTGGCGCGCAGCAAAGGCATAGTATCGTTGGTAGACATCGCTCAATCGGTGGGTATCATCCCGATTGATGTGACACAGTGGCAGGCTGATTTTATCGTCGGTTCCTGCGTAAAATGGCTGAGTGGCGGGCCTGGCGCAGGGTTTTTATGGGTGGATTCAGCGATGATCGAGCACTGCGAACCTCGGGATGTTGGTTGGTTCTCCCACGAATCGCCATTTGAATTCGACATCAACCAATTTCGCTATGCCAAAGATGCATTGCGTTTTTGGGGTGGTACACCATCGGTATACCCATTTTTAGTCGCTGCCAGTAGCCTACAATTTATCAATCAGCAGGGCGTCGAGCGGGCGCAGGCCCATAATGTCGCGCTGAGTCGCTATCTCCTCGAGCACATGGATCCGGCCCACCTAGTAGCCCCGCGTGCGCATCAGCAGCGCGGCGGAACCCTGATTTTTCACTTCGGCGAACGGCACAGCGCAGTCACCGAATATCTCGAACACAACAACGTACAGTTTGACGGCCGTGCCAAGGGAATCCGATTATCACCGCATCTGTGCAATTCAACAGCGCAAATCAGCGAAATAATAGACCTCATTAACAGCGCACTCGGCGCCGATTAAGCCGCTCCAATCGGGTCATTAACCGCCATTCTCGGCCCGCGCGCCTTTGATCCATGCGCACTCAAGCTCAACGCCCTTAGCCGAGGTATAGATACCCAAACCGTGGCGCTTGCCATCGACGAATTCGCCCTGATATGACTCGCCGCTTGGGTAGCGATAACCGCCTCTGCCATTGAGCTTGCCATCGTGCCAATCGCCCTCATAAACAGCGCCATCGGCCAATGTCGAGGTGCCCTTTCCATGGCGCTTGCCGTTGACAAATTGCCCCTCGTAAACGGACGCACTGGCGTGCCTCAATATGCCCTGCCCGGTGCGCTTACCACGCTGCCAATCGCCCTCATAAACGGACCCATCGGGGTAGGTGTAACGCCCCCTACCATGGCGTATATCATCGACCCAGTCACCGCTGTATATCGCACCACTACAATGCGTATAAGTACCGACACCGTTGCGTTTCCCGGCCGCCCACTGACCCTCGTAGACGGTTCCTAGAACCCAGGTAAAAGTGCCTTTGCCATGATACAGGCCATCGACAAATTCGCCCTCATAGAGGCTGCCGTTGTGAAACGCCATGCGCTGGTGAATCACTCGCGTCGCCGCTAATTGTCGCGCTGCCGTCTGCACCGAGTCAGTGCTGCCCACCGCTTGGTCTGCCGCGCTAAAATCTATCGACTGTGATTCAAATTCGGGCCGCTCGATCATATCTTTTCCTCCCGTAATATTAGCTGACAGCTATAACCTCCGGCCCGCTCAGACCGGCGGTTAATACTATTTTTTAATGCGCGCTCGATTGTCTAACATGCGACCACGGTTGACCATAATGGAATCGCGCCGCGCGTTGATTTGCGTTTTATTTTCAATCAACAACTCAGTATTTTCAATCGACTCTTGCATCACATCGAGGATTCGCTCGGCGTTGGCGCTGGCGTTGGCGCTGAGCTCTTCCGCAACGATTGCATTGCCCTCGATTAACGCTTGATTGCTCTGAACAGTCGCCTGTGATGGACTCGAGCCACCCTCGAGCAAATCGTGATTGCGCGCGATTTGCTCGGAATTAAAGTCAACAATCGTCTCGTTGGCCTGCATTATTTGTTGGTTGACGGCAATGAGTTGGGCGTTGATGGACGCCATTTTCTCGCTGATATCGAGCATCGACGTATTGAGTTCACAGCGGTGGGCTAAAAAATCCAAGGTCGACTGATTAATGGTCGCGTCGATACAATTTTTTTCAACCTTATTTTCGGGGGCATATTCGTCTAGGATAGCCCGCCTATTGTCAGCTATCTCATCGGTATTATGATTGGCCAATTGTCGATTTCCCATGAACGCCGATGCATAATTACTGAGGATCATCAAACGGTTTTCTTCGATCATCGAACGCGATTGATATAGTGAAGCGCGGTTGCCTATGACAATGGCTTTAATGTTGGTAATCTTGCTTTTATTGGCTTCGATCGCCTCTTTATTTTGCTCTACTTGACTCATTCGATACCTCCTGAAGAAACGGGGTGGGGCCAATGACACGCGCAACCGTCATGGCCGCCAGATCGACATTAGCTACTCACGATCATATAGTATTTATAAAAACAGCTTGCGGTCAATAGCCGATCTAAAAATCAACCGGCCAGGTTGATACATCGATTTAATAAGTCGTTAGGCGGATCTAAACGCGCTATCAAGGAGTGTGCCGAGCGCCAATTTTAGCGTTTTCTGCAACCGCCGTGCGGGATCGGTGTGGTAACCTGATCGATCGGACACGTGCAG
>DDJS01000055.1:0-4243 GCA_002339165.1 Cellvibrionales bacterium UBA2618
ATGGATTTTGCCGATATCAAAGCCGCGTTTGCGCCGCTTTACGCGCAACTCGACCACCATTATTTAAATGACGTCGAGGGGCTTGAAAATCCCACGAGCGAAAACATTGCACGCTGGATCTGGACGCTTTAATATAGGCTTCTTCCCAAGCTTTACATGCTCCCATTTCATCATAGTGTGTTCAGTGCCAGACGTAGGAGGCCTTATGCCAGTGTTGGCTAATATAAGAGTCCATAGATGAAATAAGTAAGACCATTGTCTACGGTACAACGGCGTTTCCATGTTGTTGTATTTAGCTCTTTGGTACTTCATTATTGCTGTGTAGTCATCTGGTGTTATCTCGCGCCTCCTGCGCTCCCGTGCTCCTCGCTTACCGCCTCGCGATGGTCTTGCAATACTTGGTACATCATCAATCAATTCTTTATAAAAGCAGTATTGGAGAAATCGTCTTACTTCAGTAATAATTTTTAGTCTGTATTCGATACCAAGTTCAGAATGTTCATCCTGAATATAATTATCAATCTGATCCCAGTCTCTTTTAGTAACACTACGAATTGCAGGAAAAGGATGCTCTTTCTTCTTAGAATCTTTGAGCCGAGCCGCCATAAAAGGAAATATGTAATCGCGCCAAAGCATAGTTGTTTGATACATTATTGCTTTTGACCAGTAGGTTCGGCCGCCTTGGATTTCATAACGTAGACTTTTCCCATTAGCTTTGCGGAGTTCATTCTCTTTAGTCCACACCTCAACCTCTACCAGATAGGAATTACCAAGGGTATTCACATGATGTTTCTCATGGAAGTTCTCGCCACGTGAAGCTCTTGCTCCAAGCTCTCCTGCCCATTCGTAAGCAATTTTTACAGCTTTCTCTTTACTCAATCCACCGTATTCTTCGTAACGAACTTTAGTGCTCTTGTATGCAGGTTCTTTGCCACGCCAATAAAAGCGAGCAGTCCAAACGCCGGGGCTATCGTTAGTAGACCCTGAGCCTTTTTGCACGCCTATAGAAAGGTTATCTGAGAGCTTCTCAATGTAGTGTAATTTAGGCATATGCTATCCAACTCCTATCCATCGACTGTATGATTACAGCCTTAAACATAACGTAAAGGATTGATTTTTCGTTGAGCTATCCAGTGAGTATCCAATGGATTCAAGCATAATACAAAATAAAACAAGACGGAAGTTTACATGCTATATATGATGCAAAAGACAGCTATCCAACATTTACCCCGTTTATCCATGGGCAAACTAACCATTAGGAGGTCCTTGTTTTATCCATTAAACTAAGGGACCGCTATGATCGCTGCGAGCGCCCGAATTGTACCCAGTTAACCCCGCGCTTGCGACCCCGCCGGATAGATTAAATAATCATCCAGCGCGACAAGCCAACGAACCGAGCAGACGACCTGAGTAGACCACCCGAATAGACGACCTAAGAAAACGACAATCACCAAACGGCAGTGGTTAGATCGCATTGACTAAACGACATGGGCTACTGGGTATTCTCTTGCCGGCCAACGGAGTATTCACCGTCGTGACCCCCGATCTAAGGCAGCTCCAACCTAAAGCAGTTTTAAGCTACAGCGCCTTCGATCTAAGGCACCTTTGATGCACGGGTCCTTCGATCTACAACACCTTTAATCCACACCGCGTTCAATCTACAGTCTCTTAAATCGGCAGCGCGTGTAATTCGCTCCGTGCTTTATCTTCACCGTGCTTTATTTTTGCCCCGTTTACAATTCATCCGCGCGCATCTGCTCACCATTCGCCAACCCGGAGGGTTGGGTTGCTGGCTATTCATGCCGTGACGTTTGGCAAACATAGGCCATGGTGACGGGTAACTGCCAGCAATACCGCCATGAGCAGAAATAATCGCGTATCATTGTCAACACCGCGTCGCAACCATGATCGTTGGCTAGATGAGCGACGTTTGACCGCAGTTATGTGGCCTCGTTTTCTGGTCAAAGACCAAAACCAAGGTACCTAGCCAGGTTCTATAGCCAAGGGCCCTTTGGATAACAGTGCAGTATGAATACGTTACTTTTAGAATCGAGCACAATCGTCGGCAACGAAGCCGTTATCAGCGGACGCCAGCACCAACATGTGACTGAGATCCAGCGGGTTGTGGTAGGTGATACGTTGCGGGTCGGCGAGATCAACGGTCAACTCGGATCCGCCCTGATTACGGCGATCGACGAGCACTGCACCTGCCTCAAGCTATCGCTAACCGAAACGCCACCGTTGCCGATACCCTTAACCTTGGTACTGGCTCTGCCCAGACCCAAAATGTTGCGGCGCATTTTGCAAACGGTGGCCGCGATGGGCGTCAAAAAAATTCATCTGATAAACGCCAGCCGAGTCGAAAAGAGCTATTGGCAATCACCGATGCTGGAGCCGGATGCGATTCGCCAACAACTGATACTCGGCTTGGAACAGGCGTGCGACAGTCAACTACCGAAAGTCCAGCTGCACCCGCTGTTCAAACCATTTGTCGAAGATCAACTACCTGCACTCGCCGAGGGTCAACTGGCGCTCGTTGCGCACCCCTACACCGAGGACCGTTGCCCGGTTGAAATCGCCCAACCGACCATGCTAGCGGTCGGCCCTGAAGGTGGTTTTATCCCCTATGAAATAACCAAACTGCGCAGCTGTGGGTTTCAATCTGTGCATATAGGTTCGCGCATTCTGAGGGTAGAGACGGCAATACCGGTGCTGCTTTCGCGGCTGTTTCCGCTGTGAGCACAGTCGCAAAAGCAGCCATGCACCGTATAACTCTTTGTCAGTCATTCGGATGCTCCCTAAACAACCCTTAGTGATGGATTTATGCCCGCTTTCAGCACAGTAGAACTAGACTACCGAGTCGACAGTGGCGATTTTTTTGCTCGCATCAAAGATCTGCCCGATGCAATCTGGCTCGACTCGGGCCAACCGCTCGCCGTTCAAGGGCGTTATGACATCCTCTCGGCCTCTCCGGATTGCATCATTGAAACCTATGGTGAACTCTCTACCATCACCGATGCCGACGGCGCGAGGCGCTCTACTGAAGACCCATTCACGTTGATTTCGGAATTATTAGCGCCGCTGTCGACCGCTGGGTTAGAGGCTCACATCGAGCCGTTTGTCGGCGGCGTAATCGGTTATTTTGGTTACGATTTGGGCCGTCGCTATCACCGCGTGGAACGACCCCAGCAGATGCTGACCTCGCTGCCAGATATGCGCGTTGGTCGCTACCTCTGGGCGCTACTGATCGATCACCAAGAGCGATCAGCGACGCTGTGCTTTCATCCGCTATGCCCAGTGACGCTGAGACGCACGGTCACCGAAGCGCTGCGCGCAAACCATACAACCGCTGGCAGCGTTGAGTCGACACGATTTTTCTGCCAGCCGTTTGCGCCACAAATATCGAAGCGCGAATACCTCTGCCAACTGGAAAAAGTCCAGCAATATATAGGCGCTGGCGATTGTTATCAGGTTAATTTCGCGCACAACTTTAACGCCAGTTATAGCGGCGACACCTTTAGCGCTTACCGCGCGCTTCGCAAATCCATCCCATCGCCCTACTCAGCTTACTGGCAGTGGCATGACAAGTGCATCATGAGCCTATCGCCGGAGCGCTTTTTACGCATCCGAGATAACCGCATCGAAACCAAGCCGATCAAGGGCACCATCGAGCGCGGCAAGACCGATGAAGGCGACCGACGCAACGCAGAGGCACTACTCAACAGCGGCAAAGATCGCGCCGAAAACTTAATGATCGTTGATTTGTTGCGCAATGACCTCGGCAAAAATGCCCGCATCGGCAGCGTTGCCGTCCCAGAGCTGTTTGCCCTCGAGAGCTTTGCCAACGTGCATCATCTAGTCAGCACCGTGACCGCAGAAATCGCCGCCGACAAAACCCCTATCGATGTGCTCAGAGACGCTTTTCCCGGCGGATCGATCACCGGCGCCCCCAAATTGCGCGCCATGCAAATTATTCAGCAACTCGAAGCGGTCAATCGATCGGTCTATTGCGGCAGTATTGGCTATATCGGTGCCGATCTGAGTATGGACACCAACATCGCCATCCGCACCGTGGTCGGCGACGGCAACCACTTGCACTGCTGGGGCGGCGGCGGCATAGTCGCGGATTCGATTGCCAGCGATGAATACGCTGAATCGATCGCCAAGATAAACATCATCATGGAGACCTTAGAAAGCTACTAGGCTGACAGCGACTATTCAGAGTGCTCGTGTGCAGAGTGCT
>DDJS01000055.1:4602-7009 GCA_002339165.1 Cellvibrionales bacterium UBA2618
ATAGAGTGCTATTAGATCAACTGCTATCAGATAGGACGTCACTAAACAAAGCCATAAAATAGCAAAGGCCTAGATAAAAAGCGACAAGATTAACGTCTAAAAATCAAATAAAAATATTATATAAATTATTAATATCAGTAATTTAAAATTATAAATTAAAGTTAATTATCATTATATTTTCTTGGCGTAAATGCGCTCAGAAAGGACACTATTAGACAGCGCCCGCCTGCCATTTATCGCATCGACTTAGCCATCCATTAAGCGAAAGGTAAAGTTCACCCGCGGCTCTTCGAGTTTTGCCACTTTGGCGATCCGGTGTTGCCAATAGCTCTGAATACCCGCGTTCATTAAAAGCAGTGAGCCGTGGGGCAAGGTAATAGCTACGCGTTCTTTGGTATGATTGTGGCGCAACTGAAAAACCCGTTCAGCGCCGAGCGACAATGACGCGATAATCGGCTCAAAACCTAGCGATGCTTCGTCATCGGCGTGCCAGTCAACGCTGTCGCGCCCATTGCGGTAGTAATTCACCAACGCGCGATTAAATCGCTGTTGCGTTTCCGCCTCAACGGCTAGGCGGAGTGACTCCATCCACGGTGGAAAGGCAACAGCGGGTAGGCAAATTTTTGAGTAGGTATAGCTGGTACCCGGCTCGCCAAACCAGTTTTGCAAACGGGGAATGGGCAGGGTCTTGCCGACAATCCGAATACTGTCGGCCCGCCAGGGCGTTTTAGCGATGGCCGTGTCGAGTAGCGCATCGGCACCCTGATAATCCAGCCAGTTGGGCCACAACACCAGGTCTGAGGTGCGCTCGGGCGTCAGCATCAGGGGAATCGCTTGTTGCTTAAAAAGATCCATAGATTCTAGGCTCTACCTCTAAACACACGCCAAAGCGCTGTTCTACAGCGCTCTGTATATGTTCGCACAACGCTAATAATTGAGCCGCACTGCCACTGCCATAGTTGATCAGCACCAACGCCTGCCGTTCGTGTACACCAACCTCCCCGGCGCGATAACCGCGCAAACCGCAGCGCTCGATCAACCAGGCCGCCGGGACTTTTGACAGATTGTTGTACGCTGGGTATACGGGTATCTGTGGCTCGTCGACCATTAACCGCGCCAGTTGCTGCTCGTCGAGTAGCGGATTTTTGAAAAAACTTCCGGCATTCGGCAGCCGAGCAGGATCTGGCAATTTCGCGCGGCGGATGTCGGCTACGGTTTTAGCGATCAGTTGCGGCGTGATCTGCGCTGCGCTGGCATCGCCGAGTTTGGCCTCTAGCGCGTCGCGCAATGCCGGATATTGCCACCGGTTATTCGGCTGCGTGGACAGCTTGATGCAGACCTCAGTAATAAGGTAATTATTCCGCTCACGGCGTTTAAAAATACTCTCGCGATAGCCAAATTCGCAATCCTTCGCATCCATTTCGCGGCGCTCTCCAGTCGCCGTATGGATCGCTTGCAAGGACACAAAAAAATCGCATAACTCGACTCCATAGGCGCCAATATTTTGGATCGGAGCGGCACCCACGCTACCGGGGATAAGTGCTAAATTTTCTAGTCCATACCAGTGATTACGCAACGATAGAGCGACCAACGACGACCAGTCTTCGCCGGCACCAATGGTTACATAGACGTCGTCGCCAACGCAGCGATGACGAATGCCGCGCAATTCCACCAACGCCACCAATCCATGGAGAGTGTTTTTTAACACCACATTGCTGCCGCCGCCAAGCGCGGTAATGGTTAGCTTGTTAGCACGGGCAAATGCCAGCGCCTGGTGAACGTCGTCAAGGCTACAAAGTCGACAAAAATACTCCGCCGTAGCGTCGAGCGCCAACGCGTTATAATTGCGCAGAGAGACCGTTTTTTCGACCTCAAAACTCACAGGCGATGGTGTTTTTGTAGATGCTGTAAAAGTCCTGCCGAAGCATCCTCAATCAGGTCGATCACCAAATCAAAGCCCTGCGCGCCACTGTAGTATGGGTCCGGCACCTCGCGCTCTTCAAAATTCGCAGAATAGTCCAAAAAGAGTCCGAGATGACCGGCAAAATCGTTCGGGCGCAAAATTTCCAGATTGGATAAATTTTCCGCATCCATCGCTAAAATGTACGCGCCATCATCAAAATCTGCCGCGCTGACTAACCGTGATCTCAGCGCACTGAGATCGATGCCACGCCGGTGAGCCACGTCGACGCTGCGACTGTCGGGGGCATGGCCTAGATGCCAATCTCCGGTACCGGCTGAATCGACGCAAATGCGATCGCCCAGCCCCTGCGCCTCGACCATGTGCTCAAATACGCCATGGGCGGTGGGCGATCGGCATATATTGCCAAGGCAAACAAAAACCACGGATATCTTATTCATTGTTAAGTTCCATAGACAACCGACCCGAATCTGTCTGTCTGTCTGT
>DDJS01000055.1:7324-17763 GCA_002339165.1 Cellvibrionales bacterium UBA2618
TCTGTCTGTCTGTCTGTAATAATTTTATCGCGTGAGCGGAGTGTCTATAATCGCCCGCACACGCTGCAAATCTGCCTCCGTATCAACCCCTGGGGGCACGGTACAGCAGGCCATATCAACATGAATATTGACGCCATGATAGATAAATCGCAACTGCTCCAACCGCTCTAAATGCTCGATATCGCAGCGCGGCCAGCCGACAAACTGATTAAGCGTGCCGACTTTGTAGGCGTACAGACCAATATGACGCACCGCCAGCGACGCGTTGAAAAAGCGCTTTTCAGCGCCGCTAAAATCGTCCCTCGGCCATGGCATGGGTGCGCGGCTAAAGTTGATAGCGAAATTACGATAATCGCGGGCCACCTTGACGACGTTGGGATTGAGAAAGTCCTCCAGCGATTCGATCGGCTCGATCAGGGTCGCCACGCCAGCGTCTGGATTATTTTCCAGATTTTGCGCGACTTGATCGATTACCTGAGGCGGGATCAGCGGTTCGTCTCCCTGCACGTTGACCAGTATTTGATCGCTCGGCAACGCCAGTTGCACTGCGACTTCCTGTAACCGGTCGGTTCCCGAGGCATGATCTTTGCGCGTCAGGCACAGCTCTGCGCCAAAGCCCTGAGCGAGCGCGGCAACCCGCTGATCGTCGGTGGCAATCACAATGCGTACCGCAGAACTCATCGACGCCTGTTCCCACACGCGCTGCAGCATTGGCTTACCCGCAATCGCCAACAGCGGCTTACCCGGCAGCCGTGTAGAATCGTAACGCGCTGGAATAACCACCATAAAACTCATAGACACCTCATTAATGAGCGTTTAAAAAATCAAATACCCTGACGAATCGGCAAGATGCGCCCCAAAAGTCGTTCGACCAGCCGTTCGTCGAGGGTTGCAGCCACCTCTAAACACCAGACACCAGCCAGATCGGCTGCCTTGAGTTTAATCGCGTCCTTGGCGGTAATAATCACATCCAACTCGTCTTCAAAATATAAATCGACGCTGTTCAACGGCTGATGGTCGTCGTGGGCGTGAAGCCTGACATTCAGGCCAAGAGCCTCGAGCGTCGTAGCGAAGCGCTGCGGTGCTCCGATAGCCGCAACGGCATGTACCGAAGACGTGCCCGACCATTGGCTTGCCGGGCAACTGACGCCACTGGCCAAATTAACGAAACGCAGCGCTTCGAGCTCGAATGGCATCGTCTCTGCGGGGTAGTGGGTCGGCCGAGCGCCGCCATTGACGGCAATCAAATCAACACTAGCAAGCCGGCCGGCAGGTTCGCGCAGTGGCCCCGCGGGCAAACAATAGCCATTGCCCAAGCCCCTCGAGCCGTCGATCACCGCGATCTCGATGTCCCGATGCATGGCGTAGTGCTGAAGACCGTCATCGCTGAGTACCAGATCGCATTCGAAGCGCTCGAGCAAATATTCAACCGCGCGATGTCGATCGCTATCGACCACCACTGGGCAACCGCAACTGCGGGCAATTAACAGGGCTTCATCGCCAGTTTCGACAACGGCGCTATCGGCGCTGACCAACAGTGGTCCCACCCGACGACGGCCTTTGTAACCGCGACTGACAACCCCTGGCCTAAAACCCCGAGCTGACAGATCGTTCGCCAGCGCCATCAACAGCGGCGTCTTACCGCTGCCGCCCACCGCGATATTGCCCACTACCACCACCGGCGCCGAATAGCGGCGGAAGCTAAAGCGCCATCGCAGATAGCCACGGCGAGCAGCGCAAATCAAACGGTACAAACCGGCGAGGGGTCGCAGCGGCACCAACCATAAGCTGTTGGCGTACCAGGCGCGCGACAGAACCTTTTCAAGCGACAAAGCTAGTCGGCCCGCACTGGGTCAAACTGGTTGCTGTAGAGTTCTGCATAACGACCCGACTGGTCGAGTAATTGCTGGTGATTACCGCGCTCGATAATGCGGCCATTTTCAATCACCAGGATGCAGTCGGCAGACTCTACCGTGCTCAAGCGGTGGGCAATGACAAACGTCGTGCGGTTTTCCATGAGTCGCTCCAACGCCGCCTGAATCAGGCGCTCTGAGTCGTTGTCCAGCGCCGAGGTCGCCTCGTCCAGGATCAGCACAGGTGCATCTTTTAATACCGCTCTAGCAATGGCTAGACGCTGGCGCTGCCCACCAGATAGCATGACGCCGTCATCGCCGATTGCGGTGTCGTAAGCCGCCGGCAAGGCTTCGATAAAGCCATCGGCATTGGCTATCTTGGCCGCCGCATAGACTTTTTCCGGCGCGACGTTAGCCAGTTCGCCGTAGGCGATGTTGTTGTAGATGGTGTCGTTAAACAGCGTCACGCTCTGGCTCACCAGTGCTATATGACTGCGCAAGTTGGTCAGCGTATAGTCATGAATATTGACACCATCAAGTGTGATATCGCCACTCTGATTGCGGTAGAAGCGCGAAATCAGGCTGACTAGCGAGGTTTTACCGCTGCCAGACGAACCGACAAGCGCGACGGTTTGGCCGGGCGCTACGGAAAAATTTAGATCGCTGAGAACCGGTTGTTCGGTGCCCGGGTAGATAAATGACACATCGGAAAACTCAAATCGCCCCTCGACATGGTCGCGACTGTGCTCGCCATTGTCTTCCTCTTGTTCGGAATCGATCACCTCAAAAATCGACTCGGCCGCCGCGATACCCCGCTGAATGGCGCTGTTTATCTCGGTCAGTTGCCTGATAGGTTTAATCAGCATACCCGAAGCCACCAAAAACTTAATGAAATCGCCGGTGCTCATCGCCGACAATAGCACTGGGTTGAGCATAAAGCTGGTGATTGCAGCAAACGCCAGCGACACCAACATCATCACCAACGGATTGCTCAGTCCCTCGGTCAAGGCCATCTTCATATTTTGCCGACGATTGCTGTGGCTGGCGGCAAGCATGCGCTCGCGCTCGACCTCGGTGCCACCATACATGCGCACTTCGCTGTAGCCGTTGACCGCCTCTTGGGTGACGTGGGTGACGTTGCCCATCGCCGACTGGATGCGTTTACTGATACGTCGAAAACGCTTACTGACGTAGGTTACCAATAACGCGATTATCGGCATTACCGCGAGAAAAAATAGCGTTAATTTCCAGTTGATATAAAACAGGTAGGCCAGTAAGCCAACCACTAAACTGCCCTGTTGCAAGAGCGTTTTAATCGCTTTGGTAGAGGCCTCAGTGACTTGCTGAACGTTAAACGTCACCAAGGACACCAGGTGCCCCGCCATCGAGCGATCGAAAAACCGAAACGGTAACAGCAGGTATTTATCGAAGATATCGCAGCGCAGCGAATGGACTAAATAATTCGCGATGTAGGCCAAGCCATAGGTGCCAATAAAGTAACCGAGACCGCGTGCAACGCTGACCACAACAAGAAAAAATGGAATGACGAAGCGGGTATTCTCGGCTTGCTGTTCGCCCAGCAAATAGTGCGCCGCGGACGCCGTCGCACCCGACAACGGCAGTTGATTTGGGGTATTGGCACTGCCGGTCAACTGACCGACTGAATCGGTGATATAACCCAGCAGGTCGACAAACGCGACCTCGGCCATAGAATGTAAAATCAAGCCGAGAAAACTGACCAGAAACGCCACCCAGTAGCGCGAGACGTAGCCGAGTAACCTTAGGTATGTTGCGGTCGGAGGATCAGTAGGTTTTGACATTCAATCGGAGGTTCTCCGCCGCCTTGGATTCGATGTAGTGGGTCGATTTTCGGATTGAATTAGCAACAGCTATACACGACCCAAAACACTTATTGCTGGTGATCGACAACCACTCGACCGACGTTCTAGCGACGATCATAGTCCGAGGCCGATTGTTTGACAATGTTTGAGTCGTAAATGGCCTTTTAATCAATGTCGCCGGCCACCGACACTCACCCTCGATAGGATTGACGTTGACGTCTAGAGTATTCAACGATACATGCGTTTAAATTGACTCCATGGGTCGCCGACGGCGCGCCGGTTAGCGCCAGTGGGGCTGCCATTTTTGGCGCTCTGCGATCGGTTCTTGCAGCCCTTCCCCAGACCAACTGAAGACTATGGCCCCCTGCTCTGCGGTGCTCCATAATTGACTGCCCTGCACTCTATAGCGCTCGCTGACCTGCGCGTGTGGATGGCCAAACTGGTGCAGATAACCCGACGAAAAAATCACGTGACGTGGCGTCATCTGAGCAACAAATGGGGCACTTGATGAGGTTTTACTGCCGTGGTGAGGCGCCAACACTAAATCCAATGACTTGGGCACCGCGGCGGCAGCCAGAAGCTGTTTTTCGGCACTTTTTTCGATGTCACCGGGCAATAAAATACCATGACCGCGCCACTCAATATAGATCACGCAAGAGCTGTTATTGCCATGGCGCGGAGCGTCCGCAGGCGGCGCTAACACCTTGAAGGATACCGAATCCCAGCTCCAGCTCTGCCCAGCCGTGCAGGTGTCGATAGCGGGCTTGTCAGTGTTTTTTTGGTGCGGCGCGAAGCCCGGCCCAACGAGCACCTGTGGTATTTGGAACGCCTCGCTGAGACTCAAGTAGCCTCCACTGTGATCGCTGTCCTCGTGGCTGACAATCAGCATATCGATACGGCGATGACCGCCACGGCGCAAAAAGGGCGCTATTATTGCACTGCCGGCATCGAGCTGTGGTGAATACTTTGGCCCCGTATCATAGATCAAAAGGTGCTCGGCAGTCTCTACCACAACGGCAAGCCCTTGACCCACGTCTAGCACGGTTATTTGCAGCGCGGCTGGCGCTCGGGGAGCCACCAGCAGCGTTATCAGAGGCAACCCCAGCAACCAGCGGCATGGCGTGCCGCTGGGCAGTATGATTGCGCTGCAGGCAAGCCCAACGGCAATCCCCGACGACCAAGAAAAAACCACCGGCAAATTAAAAAAACCCCAATTGGCCGGCCAGACATCGAGAAACAACCACAGCGGTCGCAGACTGACATCTGCCGCCAACCACAGCCACTCCGCCCAGCGGGGAAGCATCGCAAAGAGTGCCGTACCGAGCATAGCTAGTGGTATGGTCAGCACAGATAACCAGGGCACGGCAACCAGATTGACCCAGGGCGCCAGCCACGTTAGTTGACCAGCCAACGCCAGCAAGGGTAGCGACAAGCCAATCCAGAGGTGCCATTGAACGACGCTCAACTGTCGAAAAAAATCCTCTCGGCTTGCCCAAGGCGCTATAGCAAAAATCAGCAGTAGCACAGCGACAAACGACAACCAGAATCCTGCATTGAGTGCCGCCAGTGGCTGAACTACGGCGATCGCGCACAGACAACAAGCCAACACATTCGCCGGCGATACGCGGCGCAGCGCCAGCTTTGCCAACATCACTATCAGCAGGGCGATCAACGCGCGCTGCGTCGACAGCGACAGTCCAGACAGTAAACTGTACCCCAACGCGCTCGCAGCGGCGCTGACCGGCGGCAGCAGGCGCAGTGGATGGATAGCTCCGTCGCGACCTATCCATCGGTTACAGAGCACCCCGGCAAGCCTCGCCATGAGAGCGCCTAAATGCCATCCCCAGGCAGCGATCAAGCCGATATGTAAACCAGAGATGACCATCAAATGAACGATACCAAGCCGCGCCAGGTCGCCCCACCACTGCGCTAAGTGGCGTCGATCACCGACAGTAATCGCGGCCAGCGCAGCGGCGCTTGGAGGCCCGATCGGCAGGTTGTGGATCGCCTGACTAATGCGTTCGCGCTGGCGCGAAACGGCAGCCATTGCGTGGCTCCAACGCCCGGCCCCTGCCACTATAGCGGCGCTACCAGTGTCTTCAGACACATCGATCACTCGACGCACATAGCCCGTCGCGCCGATCCCCTGCTGATAGAGCCATGCTTGATAATCGAAGCCACCGGGGTTCAATGCGCCACGCGGACGCCGCAAACGAACGACCATTTTAAGGCGTTGTCCCGAAGTAATGCTGACGTCGGCTGAGCGCTGGGCGTATAAATTGATCAAAATTACCTTGAGTCGAAGCTTGGCCTGAGCCTCGTCCATCGATATTGCCGAATCAACCCGCAACCTAAAGCGCGAGCGCCTGAGATCTCGATCGACCAAACCTATCACGTGACCGACGACCAAGACGTCGGTTTTATCCATCGATAGCGGCAGTATGAATCGATCTGCCTGGTGCGCAGAGATAACCCCCCAGAGCATCCCTGCAGCGATAATCGGTAATAATCGAAGGATACGGTGGCCAACAAGTGGCATAAGACCGAGCACAATAACAACCCAGGTTCCGATGGCTGGCAACTGCGGCCACCAAACCACAGAGAATACGCCCACCGCAAAGGCTGACAGTACCGCCATCTCAGATCTCGGTTTGCATTGCACCCCAAGGCTGCTAAAGTCTTGTGCAGGTCGAGCAGCTTGGAGTTTGCTGGCCATCAGTGTAACAACCGCGGGGTCGATTAAATGACAGGTAGCGCGCAAAAACAGCGAAAAAATCTATTGATCATCTCCCACAGCCAAGGCGGTAAGACCCAGTTGATGGCGGCCGCTGTTCTGCGCGGTTGCCAGCAACATCCGTCGGTGAGTACGCGCGCGCTGGCGGCCGCCGACGCCGGGCTCGAAGACCTGCTATGGGCCGGCGGACTGCTGTTTGGCACGCCAGAAAATTTTGGCACTATGAGCGGTATGCTCAAGGACTTTTTTGATCGCACTTACTACCCCGCAGAACCCTATAAAATCAACCTGCCCTACGCAATTTTTGTCAGCTCGAGCAATGACGGCAGTGGCGCAGTGCGAGATATTCAACGCATAGCCAGAGGCTACCCACTGCGCGAAGTGAGCGAGCCACTGATCTGCAAGGGCGAGCTAACAGCCGACCGACTGGTCGCCTGCGAGGAACTCGGCCTGGGCATGGCCACAGGTATCGAAATGGGTATTTTTTAGTCGATGAAACGTGCTCTAGTGTTGAGCGGCGGCGGCGCCCGAGCAGCCTATCAGGCGGGCGTGCTGCGCGCCGTGGCCGAGATCATACCAAGCCACATCTGCAGCCCCTTCCCGATCATTTGCGGCACGTCCGCAGGCGCACTCAATAGTTTGGCCATTGGCGGTCGCGCCGGGCCTTTTCGTTTGCGCATACGCAAACTCGAGTCGCTTTGGCGCTCGCTGCACGCGGCTGATGTATACCGCGCGAGCTCGCTCGGCAAATCGTTCGCCTCGAAGGTGACGTCAATGTTTGGTAATCCAGCCTCCACCAACGAGCCCTATGCGCTGCTCGACTGCAGTCCATTAAAATCGCTGCTGGGAAGTTATGTCCGCTTTGAACATTTGAATGTTGCCCTTCAAAACGGCGAATTGGATGCCATCGCGGTCTCCGCGATCAGCTATTCGTCGGGAGAATCGGTGGCCTTTTTTCAGGCAAAACCATCGATCGCCGAATGGCAGCGTTCCCGCCGATGCGGCGTAAGCACCCGACTGGCAGTCGATCATTTAATGGCGTCAACCGCCATTCCCGGGATCTTTAAAGCGGTCAAAATCGGTTCTGAGTATTTTGCTGATGGTGCGGTAAGACAACAAAAACCCCTCAGTCCAGCGCTGCGTCTCGGCGCTGAGAAACTCTTTGTGATCGGCGTCGGCAATCCGCGTGCAACTAGCGTTGGCGTGACCGAGCATGGCAAGGCACCGTCCAGCGCTCAGGTTATCGGACACCTTTACAACAGCGCTTTTGCCGACGGTTTAGAGAGCGATTTGGAATCGCTGCACAACATCAACCAATTGACTTCGGCGCTATCGAGCAAAGTACAGGCGCAACAGCGTTTTCGTAAAATTGACGTGTTAGCGATTACCCCAAGCGTATCGATTGATGACCTAGCCCGCGCCCATGCCCATGAATTACCCAGAGCGTTGCGCTATGTTCTCGACTCGACTGGGGCGCTGGGAGCTGAATCAAACAGCAGCGCTGCCAGCTACCTACTATTCGAACCTGGCTTTTGCGGAGCGTTGATAGAGCTTGGCTACCGCGACGCAATGACGCGCAGCGAGGCTATCAACCGATTTTTTAACAGCCACTAGTTTTTTCACAGCCAATATACTGACAGCCACTATGCTAAAGGAACTCTAAAATCCGCGTTTTCTCGGACGCTTACCGACTTTTTGCTTGGGCAATTTTTCGGGTGGTTCTGGCGCCACGGTTTCGGAGCATTTATAGCGTCTATTGACCGACTCGATCTCTGGTTTCTTTGGCATGGTCAAGCTACTGGCCGCCATCATTGATTCACGGTCCAGCGCCCAGCCCTCGGTGTAAAACTGACCCACCACACGAAAACGCACCAGCGATTGATCTTCGGTATAGGGAATATCTCGATAAGTTTTATCGGGTGTCAGCAAGGTATTATTGACGACTTCCAACTCCACCAGTCGGGTGTCCGTATCGAGAATCAAATCGCGGTCATCACAGGTTAGCTCTATTTTTTCGGCGCTGACCCAATGGCTCGCCAACAGGCCAACCGCGAAACAATAAAAGATCGTCAAGAATTTCACGTTACCACGTCCTTACTCCGATTTTGAATGGATATTGACACAACCACTTCAACCTCAACCAACGCGAAGCCGACTCTACATTGGCATTCGCAATCAGCATTATAGTAAAAGGGTCGACAGCACAGGTAGTTTATTTAGCCGAATGGAAAAGTTAGTTTGCTTTTATGCAACTATTCCCTTTTTTATTGAACTAGTGCACAATTATGGATAAGGTTTTGTGAGCGTTTATATCAAATATCCCTTGGAGTCTGTCTGTTGGCACAAATTTCCAGAAATCTAGGTAATTCCCCGGCCGTCGTAGAGCAGGGAACTCGGCAGCAGCAACGCGTTGCAAAGCGCTATGATAATGCCGTAGAACCGCGTAGGCAGAGCCAACGCGTGGTCGATCAACCTGAAGTATTTGCCCAAGAGCGCGGCTTAGCAGCGCGATTAGAAGCCGACCTGCTAGCCAAGCAATTGTTTGAAATGAAGGTACGGGATAGCCTCGCTGCAGAGCGACTCGCGACTAAAGTAGCCACCGCTGAGATAGCCATAGACGAAATAGAGCCCAAACAAATTGAAACACCGTCTATGCGACTCGATAAGCAGATCGAGGAATTAATGGCCATTCAAAGCGACGCGCCGGTGCGCAACGAACCGCTTTTCGTCAATGTCACGGTGTAGCACTTCCTCCGCCCACAATATCAGCACCCCTGTCGGCCACAGAACACTAAAAGAATTCCTTTCTGTTAGAAATTAATAGCGGCGCGATCAAGTTGCTAACGCGCAGAATATTTTTCACCACTGGCTAATTAAAACGCACTATAGTAAATACGTTAAAGTGCATCGCGCATAGTGCTCTATCACTGGCGAGCCAGTTTTATAACCCACAGTACCTGCCCAATCACCCAAGAGTCACAACGCATGCTGAGTGTTTGCTCGTATGGGCGCATCTACCGACTACCTGATGACGTTCTACCCATGCTAAAAGGCATCCGGCAACCTTCCTTTAACCAACCGTGGCCTGCGGTTATATCCAAACGCAAAGCGACGGCATCGCAGCACGGACAAATCCTGTGTAATCACCAGTATTTACCACAACAGATCAAAAAACCGATAAAAATCATAATTCATTGATAATGAGATATTACCTCGTGTTCAGGAATAGACTATGATTGTCATGGGTCTATAGACGCTAAAGAACGCGATTTCAAGCAGTCGCTTTGGGTGAAATGCAACGTTGGGGCAGGGCAAAATCGGCAGCAGGGTTTGTCGTATTGTCGCCGCTATAGGCCCACGCAAAGTCTGTTGCCTTGTACAACAGGCAGACGTATTTTCAGGAGGGTAGTTTGCAGTTTAAATTTTGGGGAGTTAGGGGTTCAATTGCCGTGCCGGGTAGCGATACGCTCGGCTATGGCGGCAATACCACGTGCATAGAAGTTCGCGGTGACAACGGAGAGATCGTCGTTTTGGATGCTGGAACCGGTATCTTTCAACTCGGCAGGCAGTTGCTGCAAGAATCTGCCAATCAGATCCATCTATTTATTAGCCATACCCACTGGGACCATATCCAGGGCCTACCCATGTTTAAGCCGATTTTTGTGCCGGGCAATCAAATCCAAATATATGGCCCAGTGGATCCACTCAGTCAACTCGGTATACAAGAGCGCTTAGCGATGCAGATGGATCGTCATTTCTTCCCCGTACAGCAGAGCGATCTCCAATCACAGGTTACTTTCAACGACTTGGTCGAGGGGCAAAGTGTCAAAGTCGGATCCTTAACCATCTCGAGTTTTTTGTTTAATCACCCAATTATAAATTTCGGCTACAAAATAGACGATGGCAGCAAAAGTCTCATCTTCACTGGCGATCACGAATGGCCGGTCAACCCTCACGCGCCCAGCGATAGTGCTTTCGCAGCCAACCAACAAGTCATCGACAGGCGCCGCC
>DDJS01000055.1:18161-21947 GCA_002339165.1 Cellvibrionales bacterium UBA2618
CGTCACGGCTGGGGCCACGGTACATTCGACTCAAGTATTTTGGCCGCCCGAGAGGCGAATGTTAAAAAGGTGTTCCTAACCCATCATGAGCCGACGAGAAGTGATAGCCAACTAGAAAGCGTATTTCAAGCCGCCATCGAACGCAATCGGGTGACCACCAATGAGCCAATTATCTTGCTCGCAAAAGAGGGACTTACGGTCGGACTGTAACGACACAAAAGCGCTTTGATATGATTGTAAAGGGCATTCCGGCAAAGCGACCACGCCGACACAACATCACTATCGCCGATGAAATGAGTGGTCTGGATCCCTCGCCCCAAGTGTTTCGCTACTCGCTATGCGACGCCTGACTATTGCCTTGGACGCATCTCAGGTGGAATCATAATTAACACCTTTAAAGTCCTCACTAAACAGTTTTTTTGCAAGTTGGGGACTGGTGCGCGAGACCTTACCGGTATAGCGCCCTAATTTGTGGACGCCGCCCTCTATACTCTTGCTGTCGCGTAAAATATTGCCCCGCACCTTATTTTGAAACGCCGTCTGCCGGCCATACATCACCGCACCAAACGACTTTAGCAATTCCACCGCGACTGTCGGTTTAGATTTGACCAACGCGTCAAATTTAGCCTTGGTTAAAACCAAACAATCGGCGCGTTCCATAGCGATCACGGTTGCTGTTCGCTCCGCGTCGGTCATGATACTCACCTCACCCAATATGCCGGGCCCGGGGAACGTTGCGACGTGCAACACCACATCGGAGCGATTGATCTGAATTTTTTCGAATACTGAGAACACACCTGTGATTAAAAAGTACATATCCTCGTCGCGATCGCCTTGTTTGACAAGTACGTGCCCTTTTTCAGCGTTTAACTCGGCTAAAAAAGGTATTAATGCATCGACTCCAGCGGATCCGAGTTGCGGTAAGAGCTTAACCAGTTGGGACTTGTAGGCCTCGGCCATTGTATGGATATCCAAGTTTAGATAATAATCCTTCAATCATAGCGATAACGACCGCGATTACGCAATAAAATTCTATGCGCCAGTCCCAAGTCCACTTAAAAGGTAGCAGGTCTATTTTGTTGGCCGTATCAGACACTAAAGCAAGCCGCTATTAGCGAGGTTTTTACGGCAAGAGGCGCTTGTAGCGTGGAGTCAGGCGTAATTGAAATGGTTGTTAATCAGTCGCCAGGCTGTACTTTTGGCTGGCCTGATTGGTAGTTAACACCCTTAAAGTCTTCACTAAATAGACGACTTCCGAGTTTTTCACTGACTTTGGAAGCCTTGCCGGTGTAATTGCTCAGGCGCAGAATACCTGCGTCAGCATCTGAACTCTCGAGTAATATATTCGACCGCACTTTGTTTTGAAAAGCTGCTTGACGATCAGAGACCAATGAGCCGAAGGCCTTGAGAAGTTCAATCGCCAGCCTCGGTTCGCCGGCCACCAAGCCATCGAATTGATCCTTGGTCAACACCAGACACTCGGCCACGTCCATGGCCACCACGGTCGCTGTGCGCTTCGAAGAACTCATTACTGCCACCTCGCCCAAGATACCGGGGCCTGGAAATGTTGCGGTATGCAAGACCATATCTTTGCCGTCTATCTGAATCTTTTCGAATACCGAAAAGGTGCCGCTGAGCAAGAAATAAACATCCGCACCGCTGGCGCCCTGCTTCACCAATACATCGCCTTTTTTGGCCGTTAGTTGCGACAGGAAAGGCGCGAGTGTATCGACGCCGAATGTTCCCAATTGTGGCAGTAGCTTGACCAATTGCGACCTTATAGCCTCTGGTGTCATGGTAAATCCTCAATTATTTTTGCAAATAGTAGCGCGTATAACCACAGTTGTGAATAGAGTCATGATACTAGTGCACCCAGGGGCCTAAAATGTTTAAAGCCTACGCGCATGACCTGCCATATGGCTAGTCCACGCTTGCGGATTTGACAGGCCGATTCGAGTTCGGCGCTATCTTCCACCAATATAACTCAACGGTAACTGAGTACTGTCGAGTATTTTGCGCATGACAAAGGCCGAGGTAACGCCACTTACGCCTTGTATCCGAGTAATTTTTCCGATTAAAAAATCGTGGTAACGATCCATGTCAGGCACCGCCACCTTCAGCTGGTAGTCGGCCTCGTGACCGGTAATCAAATAGCATTCGAGCACTTCTGGGCACGCAGTAATGGTGTTCTCAAAGGCCTCAAAGCGCTCTGGGGTATGTTCATCCATACGGATATGCACAATAGCAATCAACTTTAAATTTAGCGCCCGATCGTGCAGGCGCACCACGGTGTCACGGATCACGCCCATATCGGTCAGTTGCTTGACCCGCCGCGAACAGGGCGCCGCAGTTAAGCCAACACGTTCGGCCAACAGTTGATTGGATATACCCCCATCGCGTTGCAGCTCGCGGAGAATATTCAAATCAAACCGATCTAGATTAATCTCGCTCATACGCACCTATTATTTATTTAATTGCTAAATATTCTATCATTAAGAAATATTATTGCCATAAAAATCATAAATAAAGAGAAATAGCTCTTTTATTGCGCCTTACCTAACATATAATAAATTTCGGTACAGTTAACAGCCGCTAGAGATCAATTTAATCCGTCATTATAGGAATTATCATGTTCGATCACCGTAAATATGTCCCCTTCGCACCGATTGCTCTTGCCGACCGCACCTGGCCAGACCAAACCATGACCAGCGCACCCACTTGGTGTAGCGTCGATCTCAGAGATGGCAACCAGGCGCTAGTCAATCCGATGGACGTAGAGCAAAAAACCCGTATGTTCGATCTACTGGTTCGGCTTGGCTTTAAAGAAATCGAGGTTGGATTTCCATCTGCGTCACAGCCCGACTTTGACTTTGTGCGTAAGTTGATTACCGAAAATCGCGTGCCGGACGATGTGACATTGCAAGTCCTGACCCAGGCGCGTAAAGAACTCATCGAACGTAGCTATGAATCGCTGCAGGGGGCGAAGAGAGCGATCATCCATGTCTATAATTCCACCTCGACGGTGCAGCGCGAGCAAGTGTTTAAACTGCCCCCCGAGGGCATTGTCGACATAGCGGTGCAGGGTGCCAAATGGGTGCACGAAATCGCCATGCGCTATCCGAATACCGAATGGGTGTTTCAATACTCTCCGGAAAGCTTTACAGGAACCGAGCTCGATTGCGCCATAGAGGTGTGTGACGCGGTGATAGCGCAATGGCAGCCAGAGCTCGGACGCCAGGTGATTATTAACCTACCGGCGACCGTGGAAATGTCTACGCCCAACGTGTTTGCCGATCAAATTGAGTATTTTTGTCGACACCTGGCGCAGCGCGAACAGGTCGTGATTAGCCTGCATACCCACAATGACCGTGGCTGTGGCGTGGCTGCCGCGGAACTCGGCATCTTTGCCGGCGCCGATCGCATCGAGGGTACGCTGCTCGGTAACGGCGAACGCACCGGTAATATGGACATTATCACCATGGCTATGAATCTCTACTCTCAGGGTATCGACCCGCAACTCGATTTATCCAACATTATTGACATTATCGAGGTCGTCGAGAGTTGTACCGATATCGCCATTGCTCCCCGGCACCCCTGGGCGGGCGAGTTAGTTTACACGGCTTTTTCTGGCAGTCATCAAGATGCCATCAGAAAATCCATGCAATATCACAAGGATCAACAGCAGGCGCACTGGAACGTTGCCTATCTGCCGATCGACCCGCGCGATATCGGTCGCCAATACGAGGCAGTGGTTCGTATCAATAGCCAGAGCGGCAAGGGCGGCGT
>DDJS01000157.1 GCA_002339165.1 Cellvibrionales bacterium UBA2618
TTTTAGACTGCCAGCCTAGGTCGCTGGGCTTTGAAATGGTGCCCAGGGGCGGAATCGAACCACCGACACGAGGATTTTCAGTCCACTGCTCTACCAACTGAGCTACCTGGGCATTTTGCTGGGTACTATGCTTTCTGTCTGGGTGTTACTTTGAACGCTTACCGAGGTTGTTGGTGTTACCTCGAAAGGCGCGTATTAAAGCGTCTAGGTGCGTTTTCGTCAAGGGTTATTCGGTTTCGGGAATGTATCCTTCGGCGCTGTCGAACTCTTCGCCATCGAAGTACTTATCGCGCTGATCAGCCAAGTAGGTGCGCGCGGTTAAATCCATCATATTCAGGCGCATTTCGTTGATCAACGTGGTTTGGTGGGTCATCCACTCGCTCCATGCTTGCTGCGACACCTCGTTAAAGATCGCCTCGCCCTTGGGTCCGGGAAAGGGCGGGGTGGCGAGACCGGGAAGTTCGGCCTTGTACTTGCGGCAGAGCACTGTGCGCGCCATAAAACACCTCATTGGATGGTTTGATTTAGACCACAGTTTAACATTTGATCGCCGGTATGCGAGTCACTGGCGATCAAATAATGCCACCACCGGTGCTGGCATACCCAATTTTTCGGGGTTTTCGGGGTCGTACCAGCGGTGATCTTCGCCGTCGCGAACGCCATGCGGCTGTTCCAGTTGTGCCTGTATACGAACCGCTCTGTAGTCGAGATGAAAGTGGCTAAAGGTATGGCGCGCGACCGGTAGTACCTCGGTCTCGGTGGCGTCGACGCCCAAGTTGGCGCAGGTCTCGTCGATCAACTCGGGGTTGGCGCACTGTGGAAAGACCCAGAGTCCACCCCAGAGCCCCAGCGGCGGATTCCGCTGCAGCAAAAACTCGCCCTGCGGATTGCGAATCATTAAAAAACAGCTGTGCTTGATCGGCAGACTCTTTTTTGGCTTTTTTCCGGGATAGGCGCGCGGGTTGTCTTCGGCGAACGCCTTGCACCCTGGTTGGACGGGGCAGCGCTGGCAGTCTGGATCGGGAGTGCAGAGGGTGGCGCCGAGATCCATCATCGCCTGACTAAAGTCGGCGGTTCGCGATTCGGGCGCCAGATCCTCGGCCAGCGCCCAGAGTTTTTTCAACGGTGCGCTGCGACCGGGCCAGCCGTCGATGGCCGCGTAGCGGGCCAGTACTCGCTTGACGTTGCCGTCGAGTATTGCCGCAGGCTGCTGAAAGGCGATCGAGCGAATCGCGCCAGCGGTGGAGCGGCCGATTCCTGGTAGGTCGATCAGCGCGTCGAGATCCCGAGGGAAACAACCCTCATAGCGCTCGACAACGATCTCTGCGCTGCGGTGTAAATTGCGCGCGCGCGCATAGTATCCAAGTCCGGTCCAGTGGTGCAAAACGTCGTCGAGCGGCGCGGCGGCCAGTTGCTGAACATTTGCAAAGCGCTGCATAAACCGTCGGTAGTAGGGAATAACCGTGCTCACCTGGGTCTGCTGCAACATGATTTCAGAGACCCACACCGAGTAAGCGCCGATCTTTTCTTGCCACGGCAGGTGCTTGCGCCCGTGCTGGTCATACCACGCCAGCACATCGGCCTGAAATTGTTGCGCAGTGATTGTCATCCTAGCCCTTGGTTGTACAGCCCTTGGTTAAACAGCCCTTAGTTAAACAGCCCCTTGAGTAAATCGGTGACATCGGGTGGGTTTTTACCGTCCTTGCCGAGTAATTTTTCACCGAGTTTTTGCAGCGCTGTATTTTTTAGACTAGCGCCGAGCCCGCCGCTGTCCGGCAGGCACTTCGGCGCACCTTTCTGATCGAAGCTACCACTGCAGACAAACGGAATGTCGCGATCGCGGAGATTGGCGTTCACCGAACAGCCATTGGCGCTGGTAGTCGTGCCGTCCAATCGGGTTGCCGCCTCGATACGATAGGTGCGGGCTAGGAGGCCGACAGTGCCGTTGGCGGTGATCTTGAGATTACCCGTGCCGGTGGTCAAACTGTCGAGCAGCAGATTGCCATCGCGGAGGTTAAACGCGCCGGCCACATCGTGTAAGTCGGTGCCCTCGGGCCACTGCTGGTTTGACAGTCCACCACCGCTCAATAACTGGGTACCGGAGCAGAACATCTGCTCCACGTTGATGCTCGAATAGCGCGGCCGAAGCAGGTTGAAATTCCCGTTGCCGGTCAGCGAACGCAGCAGGCTTTGGCCGCTGGCACCGCGACCTACGAGATTCGCCTCGAGGCTAAACAGTCCGCTCAGTTCTTCGCTGTCGGTAAGCGCCGGCACGGCGCGAGATAGATCGATATCGGTCAGCGAGGGCTGCAGCGTCAAGCGCGGAGTGGCGCCGCTCAGATCGATGACGCCTAGCGCGTTTAACTGGCCGCCAAACAGATCGGCATTCAGCGATGCCACGCGCAACACACCACGGTTGCTAAACAGCTTGGTATACAGGTTGCTGAGCTCGTAGCCATTCAATTGCAGGGTCGCCAGGTTGATTTCCATCTGCGCCTGGCCGGGCCACAGCATCAGCGGCGCAAGCGGAGCAAAGAGTGCCGCATGGGTCGATTGCTGAGGCCCAGCGCGCGGGTTGTCGTCGTCCGGTGCAAGATAGTCGCCCACCGCAAACCTCGGTGCGGACAAAACGATTTGCAACTTTTCGCTGCTGGCATCGCTGTTGGCGTCCACATCCAATGATTGGCCGTCGATATCTAGTTTGACTTCGAGAGTTGATCGGCCATTGGCTTCGAGGTGGTATTCGAGTTGGGCGCCGAGCTGTGTCAGCGCTCGAGCGCTGACCGTGCGGGGCACCTCGATCTCTGGGAACGGCTGCTGGAGGCTGCCGAGCCACTGCTTAAGATTGAGGTCTTGTAATTCTATGGCGCCGATCGCCGTGGCTGGTGCGCCATTGAATGCAAGATCACCACGCAGCCGCGCGCCGCCAGCCGATGCGTCTAAATCAACTATCGAGACCGTCTGTGCCGCGAGGTCGAGTGCCAATGATGCGACCACGCGCACCTCGACATCGTCTAGCGTACGCAGTTCGATTTCGATCGGAAAGCGCCGGCCATCGGTTGAAACGTTGCTTAGGCGCAGTGCAATGTGGTCAAACGTCCATTCCGGCATTTGCGGACGCTGCCATACAACCGAGGTATCGCGCAGCCGGATACCGTCGACCAGTGCCGCGAGTTGAAGGTTATTGGCGCGTTGCGCCGCGGCATCTGCGCCGTCAACCGCAGGCTGACCACCGCCGAGTATCGACAGGGCTCCGCCCCAATCGATGGTCAATATCAGCTCGCCGACGGTGCCGCTGGTGTGCTCGATCTCGCGCCAGCTTAGTTGGCGCACTGAAATACCCGGATTGGGCAAAAATTGCCATTTCAAATCGCCCTCAATGTCGATGATATAGCCCTCCGTCAGGGCAAATTTTTCTATTTCTGGGCGCAGCGAGTTGGCATCGTAGTTTAGCGATACATAGACAATCACCAGCGCAGCGAGCGTTACCAACGCGAACCCCGCAATGCCGATAATTTTCATTAATAGTTTCAAGGTATGTCCCTCATGGTTGCGTTGATCTATCCGTGATGTTGAGCCTATTAGTGTACTCCAAGCGCGGTTGGTCACGCCAGCGAGCTACAATTATCGCCGCTGCGCGCGCGGATGTTTATTCGCATGCGCGAGGCCTTGCCTAGATCTGCGCACTGCAAACCGCACGCTGTCATTGACGATCCGCACGTCAAGGTTGCGCGGCGCTGCAGCGAGCATTTTTATACGCGCATTTTGTGGGTATAATACCGGCCCATCAGACTCAAATAAGACATCGGTTGTCTTCTACTAACCGGAGTACTCATGACCGATCGCACCGCTACCGTAACGCGCAATACGCTGGAATCGCAAATCACCGTCACCGTCAACCTCGATGGCAGTGGTCTGGGTACCTTTGCCACACCGGTGCCATTTCTCAATCATATGCTCGACCAAATCGCCCGCCATGGCTTGGTTGACCTAGATATTCAGGCCACTGGCGATACCCATATCGACGATCACCACACGGTCGAGGATATAGGCATTACACTGGGCATGGCGATTGGCGAGGCGATCGGCGACAAAACTGGAGTCACTCGCTATGGCCATGCCTATGTGCCGCTCGACGAGGCATTGTCGCGCGTGGTCATGGATTTTTCTGGGCGCCCCGGATTATTCATGCAGGCCGCTTTTACCCGCGGTCGGGTGGGTGATTTCGATGTTGACTTGACCCGCGAGTTCTTTCAAGGATTGGTCAATCATGCGCAGATGACCCTCCATATAGACAATCTGCGCGGCGTCAATGCGCACCATCAGGTCGAGACTATTTTTAAAGCCTTTGGCCGCGCACTGCGTATAGCCGCGGCCCATGATCCGCGTATGGTCGGGGTCATGCCATCCACCAAGGGAACTCTGTAAGCCATGGCTGAACTCGCTACTAACGACTGGCTCGGCAGGCGGAAATAATGTCGCAATCTGCGCCGAATATTACTGTGATTGATTACGGCATGGGTAATCTGCACTCGGTTGGCAAGGCGCTCGAACGGGTCTGTCCTGCGGCGAAGATCTCGGTTAGCGCCGACGCGGCGACGATCGCGGCGGCCGACCGGGTGGTCTTTCCTGGGGTCGGAGCGATTCGCGACTGCATGGCCGAAATCCAGCGTCTCGGACTGGACGCCGTGGTAGCCGATGCAATTCGCCAAAAACCAGTGCTGGCAATCTGCGTCGGCATGCAGGCCCTGATGCAAACTAGCGAAGAGAACGACGGCGTCGACTGTCTTGGGTTACTGCCCGGGCGGGTCAAGTTGTTCGCCTCAAAGCAGCCCGACGGCGGCGTGTTAAAGGTGCCGCACATGGGTTGGAACAGGGTCGAACAGACCACTCAACATCCGCTGTGGGCGAATATAGAGCAGGCCAGTCGGTTCTACTTTGTGCACAGTTTTTATGTCGATGCCGGCGACGATTCGCAAGTTGCTGGTGCCTGCAATTACGGCCTTCGATTCGCCGCTGCGATCGCCGATGAAAATCTGTTTGCGGTGCAATTTCACCCGGAAAAAAGTGCGGCTGCTGGACTTCAGTTGTTGCAAAACTTTGTCGGTTGGAAAATCTAATCAATCAGCTAATCTGGCTATGAAACGTCGTCCACAGCCCTCTGATCTGGATGAAATGGGTGCCGAACTGGTGCGTCAGACGGCGCTTATCAGTTGGTCGGAACTGGCGCGTCAGCATGCAGCGGGCAATATACTGGGGGTTGCCGTGCACTTCGATCTGATCGATATTGGACGCGCTATGCAGGCCGACCGCAGCGACTTGCTCGCGACTTGGCTGGCCGACGGCTCGGTCTACCGCATCGATGATCTGCAGGCGATCGAGTGGCAGCGCGAAAATACCCAGTTTTGGGCCTTGGTGATCGCCCCCTTTGTGGTGATTCAAGCGTACGTCAAAACGCCTGGCTAGGTCGTGTCTCGAGGCTCGTAATAAACGATTTTAACAGGTCAACGCAGTCCACGGCGTGCTGCACCAGTCCGCTTCATCGCAGCTCTACTGACCTTAGCGCCCGCTTTTTTAAGAATCCTTTTTAAGCGCCCTTTGTTAAGGCCCTTTTTTCAGCACAAGCTGTTACGCGCTGCCTTTTGACGTACACATTTTTGCAGTATGCACTTAGTGGCGCGGTCTGATGCGGTAATTTTTTAGTTTATCCCCTAGATCGCGCGCTTGGTTGGAGCTATTAGTGCGCTACAGGGATTCGCTTGACAGATTGGTGCAGTGTTTGCGGTCTATGGGTTGGCTGTCTCGGCAATACTGCGAGGCTTAACGGCTTTGAGCAATTGACCCAGTTGCGGCTTTGGCCGCGGTGATCGGGGCTGACTTAACGCGCCAGCGGCTGCGCTGATCGGGCATCCGCAAACATCAACGGTCGATGGCAATCAACAGCAGCTTCTCGCAGTGTCGCTGAGGTCAAGATGTATGGCGTGGGGCAGTGGTAGACGCCAGCCAATCGGCGACTTCGTCGGCGCTACCGCGAAACGCAATTGAATCGGCTTTTTGGTTTAATTGATAGCGGTACATGGGGTCGTAATAATCGCGCGTTAGAACCGTCAACCAATCGCGATGGGCGGCGTATTGATCGTGTTGTTGGCAGGCGATGGCGCGTTCCATTAGCGTCAGTAACTGCTGGGTGCGGGCTCCGCCGAGGCGTTTTTTTATGCGCAGCAGGCTATCCGTTAAATGGCTGGCAAAGTGCTCCTCGCCGTCTTCGCCAAACGCTGCCAGCGTCTGGCGATGGCGATCGACCACATACTCCTGCCAGAGGTTTTCGAGGCGCTGTTCAAACGCCATATCGATCACCGCGATCGGGCTTGCCGCCATGCGCGCCAGCAGTGGCGGCGGCAGTTGTCGAGAGCCGATCATGCGGCTTTCGTCCTCGATCACCACAGGCGCTGAGCACTCTTCGCCGTCGACGAGTTTGAGCAAATCTAAGGCAATGCGGTTTTCGAAGTCTGCCTGATTGGGTTGTTCATCGAGGGGACGGCCAAAGCTCGAGCCCTTGTGGTTGGCCGCGCCCTCTAAATCAATCGCGCGCTGCAGTTGCTTGAGCAGGGTGGTCTTACCGGTTCCGGTCATGCCCGACAGCACCACCACGCTGCCATTGGCGCTAAAACTGCCGAGATAGTCGATCAGGTAGCCTCGCAGTGCCTTGTAGCCCCCGCTGACCCGCGCGCACAGCAGTCCGCTATCGCCTAGCCACTGCTGGCTAATTTGCGAACGCAGACCGCCGCGGGCGCAGTATATGACCGCCTGCGGGTGGGCTGTTAAATAGTCGCGCCAAGCCGCTACTCGCTGCTCGCGAAGGTCATTGCAGACCAACCGGTGACCGAGATCGATTGCTGCCTGCTGTCCATGCTGGCGATAGCAAATGCCGACCTGATGCCGTTCGGCATCGTTCATCAACGGCAGGTTGCAAGCGCCGGTAAGGCTCCCGGCGGCGTATTCGATTGGCGCACGCACGTCGAGCAGCGGTTGCTCGGCGAGCAACAGCGCGCGGTAGTCGTCGATCTCCGGAAGTGTCTTCATCGCTTATCGATGCGCCTACAGGGCAAAAATAACGGCCCAGCATAGCATGTTGGTGGGCGCGTCTGGGGTCTATTGATGAACCACCTCTATGCGCGCTCCGGCCGCTTCCTGCGGCAGTAGTTCGCCGATCGGCTGAACGCTGCATCCAGCGCTAGCGAGCATCGCCACGACGCTGTCGCGGGCCTCGGGGCGCGCCGCTATGAGCAGACCGCCGCTGGTTTGCGGGTCGCACAGCAGTTGTTGATCGGCGGCGTTGGCACCCGTCACCGCAGCGCCATAACTCCGCCAGTTGCGCACGCTACCGCCCGGAACCGCGCCGCGTTCGCGGTATTCGTGTACGCAGTCATCGAGCACAGGCAGGGCGCGCATATTTAGCCGCGCCGCGACACCGCTGCCGCGACATACCTCGAGTAAATGACCGAGCACGCCAAAACCGGTCACGTCGGTCATGGCAGTGACGCCAGAAATGCTGCCCAAGCGGACGCCAATATCGTTGAGTTGTAGCATACTGTCGACGGCGAGGTGGCGGTGTTGGTCGGCTAACAGCCCGCGTTTTTCTGCGGTGGTCAAAATGCCAACGCCGATCGGTTTGGTCAGATAAAGGCTGTCGCCGACCTCTGCCGTACTGTTTTGTTTGAGGTGTTCGAGCGCTACGCTGCCGCTGGCGGCAAGACCAAAAATCGGCTCCTGAGTATCGATAGAATGACCGCCGGCGAGATGAATGCCTGCGCGATGGCAGGTCTCGCGACCACCCTCGATCACCTGTCGGCCGATCTCCAGCGGTAGCTTATCTACCGGCCACCCAAAGATCGCGATCGCCATCAACGGGGTACCGCCCATCGCGTAGATATCGCTAAGGGCATTGGCCGCGGCGATGCGGCCAAAGTCAAAGGGATCGTCGACAATCGGTGTAAAAAAATCGGTGGTGCTGATAATTCCGCGCCCGTCACCGAGATCGTAGACCGCGGCATCGTCGCTGTGCCGGTTGCCGACCAATAGCTTACCGGGTGGTGGTGCCGAAAGTTCCGAGCGCAATAGTTGGCTCAGATTGTCGGGCGCTATTTTGCAGCCGCAGCCGGCACCATGGCTGAAGTGTGTAAGTTTGGTGGGTGTCTCCATGAGCTGTCCTTGTGGTGGGCAATAATGTATTTAACCGCGCGCGCTGCGTTGCTTGCAGTATTCGCGCGGCGTCACGCCGGTCCAGTGTTTAAAGGCGCGCGAGAACGAGCGCGACTCACTGTAGCCGACCCGTTCGGCTACCTGTTCGACGGTCATGCGCTGCTCGATAAGTTGCTGGATGGCCATTTCGCGGCGCAGATTGTCCTTGATCTTTTGGTAGCTGGTGTCGCTGGCGGCGAGGCGTCGGTGCAAGGTCTGCACGCTCATATCCAACAGCGCGGCCATATCCTCGAGGCTCAAAAATGCCAGACGCCCCGGTTGGCGCTGGCTAATATGGCGCTCTATTTGGGATTCTAGGGTATCTGCCGAACCCGGTATAGTCATTAGATCGGCCGGCATGTTGGTCAGATACTCGGTCAATTGCAGGGTATTGCGGCGCAGTGGCATATCCAAATAGTGGGCGTCGAAAACCAATTGATTGGTGGGCCGATTAAAGCTCAGTTGGGTAGGAAACATCACCTCCAATTCGTCTCGATGGGCGGGTTCGGCGAAGGTGAAATGGGTCTCTTGCAAGCGGATGGGTTCGCCGATATACCAACTGGGAAAGCGGTGCCAGATCACCAGCCACCACTCGGCCATAAAATGCTCGCTGTCGAGTTCCGGACGGCGCATGATAAAGCTGATTGCGGCACGCTGGTGGTTTCTTGTCAGACTCATAACAATGTCGCGGTTGACCAGATTGTAAAAATTCAGCGCCCGCTCGAGCAACTCACCGAGCGTGGCGCAGCGACACACCAGTTCGGCCATGGTGGCAAACAATCCAACGCGGCAGGGCGATTCGGTAAACCCCATAAATTCGTCATCGAGACTGTCTTGTACGCTCTTAAACAGTCGCGCCACCTGCTCGGTATGAAAACGTTGACCGCGTCGTTGCAACAGTTGTGGGTTGATTCCAGCGCGTTCGAGCAGCGCCCGCTTGGATATCTGTCGGTGGTCGGCGCTCGCCATGCAGGCGGTCACGTGATGTTTGCAGACAGTCGCCATGGGGTCGGGATCGGAAGCCTTAGGGGTTCATCGTTATAAATTGTGAGTTTAGACCGCTATTAAACCATGCCGATGGCACTTTCGCCGATCTAAATGATAAAAATTGTGTTTTTGTGCTGTAAATTGCCCTGTTTATCCATGGATTGCTGAGGCATAGTGGTCGGCTTAATCGCGCAATTCGGGCTATCTATTTACGCTCGTCTGCGTCTTGGCCCGAGGGAAACATCCTATGTCCGACGATAAATCGCCCGATCTCGACGATTGGCAAGCCCTGTTAAACAAGGAAACCCGTGGTCTGACGCCCGAGCAGATGGCTTGGCATACCCCCGAGGGGATTCACATCAAGCCTCTTTATACCGCTGCGGACACCGCCGATCTCGAGCATATGGACAGCTTGCCGGGTTTTGCGCCCTACATGCGCGGCCCCAAAGCGAGTATGTACGCGGGGCGCCCTTGGACGGTGCGCCAGTATGCCGGATTCTCTACTGCCGAGGCGTCGAATGCCTTTTATAAGCGCAATCTAGCGGCCGGTCAGCAGGGTTTGTCGGTGGCGTTTGATCTGGCCACGCATCGAGGTTATGACTCCGATCATCCCCGCGTCGAGGGCGATGTGGGCAAGGCCGGTGTGGCAATCGACTCGGTAGAGGACATGAAGATTTTGTTCGACAGCATTCCCCTCGACAAGGTCTCGGTATCGATGACCATGAACGGGGCGGTACTGCCGGTAATGGCGAGCTACATCGTTGCCGCCGAGGAGCAGGGTGTGGCACCTGAGCAGTTGGCTGGTACGCTACAGAACGACATATTGAAAGAGTTTATGGTTCGCAATACCTATATCTACCCGCCGGCGCCCTCGATGCGCATCGTCGCAGATATTATCGCTTATACCGCCGAGTGCATGCCCAAGTTTAACTCGATCTCGATCTCTGGCTACCATATGCAAGAGGCCGGCGCGACCAATGTGCAAGAGTTGGCTTACACCATCGCCGACGGTATCGAGTACGTGCGCACGGCCATCGATCGCGGCCTCGAAGTCGACAAGTTTGCACCGAGGTTGTCGTTTTTCTTTGCCATTGGTATGAATTTCTTTATGGAAATTGCCAAACTGCGCGCCGCGCGGATTCTCTGGGCGACCCAGATGCAAAAGCACTTTGCGCCCAAAGATCAGCGTTCGTTGATGTTGCGTACTCACTGCCAGACCTCCGGTGTCAGTTTGACCAGTAAGGACCCTTACAACAATGTCATGCGCACCACCATCGAAGCAATGTCGGCGGTGCTCGGCGGTACCCAGTCGTTGCACACCAATTCGTTTGACGAGGCGCTCGGTCTGCCGACCGAATTTTCTGCGCGCATCGCGCGCAATACCCAGTTGGTGATTCAGGAGGAAACTGGCATCACCCAAGTGGTCGATCCACTCGCCGGTTCCTACTATGTGGAGTCCTTGACTAACGAATTAGTGTCTGCGGCACAGGTGTTGATCGACGAGGTCGAAGAGCTCGGGGGCATGACGCGGGCGGTCGAATCGGGTATGCCGAAATTGCGCATCGAAGAGGCCGCCGCCACCCGTCAGGCGCGTATCGACCGCGGCGAAGAAGTGATCGTCGGGGTAAATAAGTATCAGGCCGAGACCGAGGTCGACATCGATGTGCTGTCGATCGACAACAGCGCAGTGCGCGATTCGCAAGTTGCGCGGTTGCAGCAGGTACGCGACCGTCGCGACGAAGCCGTTTGCCAGGCCAGCCTCGAGGTTCTCAGTCAGGCAGCGCGCAGTGGCGATGGCAATCTATTGGCGCTGGCGGTGGATGCTGCGCGCGCGCGCGCCACGGTCGGAGAGATGTCCGATGCGCTGGAGCGCGAGTGGGGACGGCACCGCGCCGAGCAGCGCTCGATCAGCGGCGTCTATGCGGCATCTTATCAGGGAGATCAGGAGTTTATGGACATTCAACAGCAGGTTAAAGCCTTTGCCGAAAAACACGGTCGTCGGCCACGGATGCTGGTTGTTAAGATGGGTCAAGACGGCCATGATCGCGGCGCCAAAGTAATCGCTACCGCGTTTGCCGATATGGGTTTTGACGTCGACCTTGGGCCGATGTTTCAAACCCCCGCCGAGGCGGCCAGGCAGGCGATTGAAAACGATGTGCACATTGTGGGAATTTCGTCTCAGGCGGCCGGTCACAAGACCTTGGTGCCGCAGTTAATCGATTCGCTGAAGTCTCAGGGCGCCGACGATGTGCGGGTTATTTGTGGGGGTGTGATACCGCCCCAAGATTATGCCGAACTGGAAGCCGTCGGCGTGGCCGCTATCTTTGGCCCGGGAACCAATATTCCCGAGGCAGCCAGGCAGGTTTTAGCGCTGGTCAATTAAGCGCCGGACGCCAGCGATGAGCGGCCGGTGAAAAACATTACACAGCCGATGCCGAGGACGTTTTTTGGCGCGGTCGAAAACGGAGATAACGATGCAGGACATCATAAAACAACTTGAAGAAAAGCGTCAGTCAGCCCGACTTGGCGGTGGTCAAAAGCGCATTGACGCCCAGCATGCCAAGGGTAAATTAACCGCCCGCGAACGCCTTGACTTGTTGCTCGACGACAACAGTTTTGAAGAGTGGGATATGTTTGTCGAGCACCGCTGTACCGATTTTGGTATGCAGCAGCAGCAGATTCCCGGCGACGGTGTGGTGATTGGCTACGGCACCATCAATAGCCGATTGGTATTCGTGTTTAGTCAGGACTTCACCGTGTTTGGTGGCGCGCTCTCCGAGGCCCACGCGGAAAAAATCTGCAAGTTGATGGATCAGGCGATGAAGGTCGGCGCTCCAGTGATTGGGCTCAACGATTCCGGTGGCGCCAGAATCCAAGAGGGCGTAGCGTCGCTCGGCGGTTATGCCGAGGTCTTTCAGCGCAACGTGATTGCCTCTGGGGTGGTGCCGCAAATCTCCATGGTCATGGGCCCTTGCGCCGGCGGTGCGGTGTACTCTCCGGCGATTACCGATTTTATCTTTATGGTTCAGGATAGCTCATACATGTTTGTCACTGGCCCCGACGTGGTCAAGACGGTGACCCATGAAGAGGTCAGCGCCGAGCAACTGGGCGGTGCACTGACCCATTCGAGCGTCTCGGGCGTGGCCGATTTAGCGTTTGAAAACGACGTCGATGCACTGGCTAAGCTACGCCATTTTTTCAATTTTTTGCCAGCCAATAACCGTGAGAAGCCCCCGAAATGGCCGACTGAAGACCCCGCTGACCGCGTCGATATGTCGCTCGATACAGTTATTCCTGCGGATCCCAACAAGCCCTATGATATGCACGAGGTGATCACCAAGATTGCCGATGAGGGCGAGTTCTTCGAACTACAGGTCAGCTACGCGAAAAATATCATTATTGGTTTTATGCGCATCGAGGGCTCGACCGTCGGTGTGGTCGCCAATCAACCGATGGTACTGGCGGGTTGTCTCGACATCGATGCGTCGCGCAAGGCGGCGCGCTTTATTCGGTTTTGTGATGCCTTTAACATTCCCCTGTTTACGCTGGTCGATGTTCCCGGCTTTATGCCCGGAACGTCTCAGGAGTACGGCGGCATTATCAAGCATGGCGCCAAACTGCTGTATGCCTACGCCGAGTGCACCGTGCCCAAGGTGACGCTGATCACCCGCAAGGCTTACGGCGGAGCCTATGATGTCATGTCGTCCAAGCACTTGCGCGGCGATGTCAACCTCGCCTGGCCGACCGCCGAGATTGCGGTGATGGGTGCCAAGGGTGCGGTAGAGATTATCTTCCGCAAGGACATTGGCGATCAGGCCAAGATCGATGCGCGCACCGAAGAGTACCGGGTAAAGTTTGCCAATCCGTTCATCGCCAGCAAGCGCGGCTACGTCGACGATGTCATCATGCCCCATAGCACCCGCGGGCGGTTGGCGCGATCGCTGGCGATGCTGCGCAATAAATCGCTGGAAAACCCCTGGCGAAAACACGGCAACATCCCATTGTAGGCGGTCTATCAAGAATTTTTTGATACACGCACAGTCATATATTGGCTTGCAGAGACAGTAAGTACTAACTGATAACGATTGAGAACGATAAATTATGTTTAAAAAAATTCTGGTCGCCAACCGCGGTGAAATAGCTTGCCGCGTTTTTTCTACCGCAAAGCGTCTCGGGATTGCCACCGTGGCGGTGTATTCCGATGCCGACAGCGACGCGCTGCATGTGCGCATGGCCGACGAAGCGGTGCACATAGGGCCGGCAGCCTCGGCGCAGAGCTATTTGGTCATCGAAAATATTCTTAGCGCCTGTCGACAAACCGGCGCCGATGCGGTGCACCCCGGTTATGGTTTTTTATCTGAAAATGCCGATTTTCGCGATGCGCTCGACGTCGCTGGCATTGCGTTTATTGGCCCCGGCAAGCACGCCATCCAGTCGATGGGTGATAAAATTACCTCGAAATTGATCGCCGAAAAAGCCGGTGTTAGCACCGTTCCAGGTTACACCGATGTGGTAGTCGACGCCGATCATGCGGTCGCTGTCAGCGCCGATATTGGCTATCCGGTGATGATCAAGGCGTCTGCTGGCGGCGGTGGCAAGGGCATGCGCGTGGCTTGGGACGAAAAAGATTGTCGCGATGGTTTTGATCGCGCTAGCAGCGAGGCGCGCACCAGCTTTGGCGACGACCGTATCTTTATCGAAAAATTTATTCAGGAACCGAGACATATTGAAATTCAGGTGATGGCCGACGCTCACGGCAACGTCATCTATCTCGGCGAGCGTGAGTGCTCGATTCAACGTCGCCATCAAAAGGTCATTGAGGAGGCGCCATCGCCATTTCTCGACGAGGTGACCCGCCGCGCCATGGGCGAGCAGAGTTGCGCACTAGCCCGCGCGGTCGATTATCAATCGGCCGGTACGGTGGAGTTTATCGCCGATGCTGAGCGCAACTTCTATTTCTTGGAGATGAACACCCGACTTCAGGTAGAGCATCCGGTGACCGAGATGGTGACCGGTCTGGATCTGGTGGAATTGATGATTATCGCCGCCGCTGGCGAGCCGCTGCCGTTGGCTCAGAGCGATGTGGTACTCGATGGTTGGGCGATGGAGTCGCGCGTTTACGCCGAGGATCCACTGCGTAATTTTATGCCTTCGACCGGCCGTTTGGTCGGTTATCGCGAACCAGAGGGCGAGGGTGTGCGGGTCGACAGCGGAGTCTATGAGGGGGGCGAAGTGTCGATCTTTTACGATCCGATGATCGCCAAGGTGGTGACCTACGGCGTCGATCGCGAGCAGGCGATCGAGCGCATGGTCGGTGCGCTTGATCGCTATTATATTCGTGGCGTCAGCCACAACATCAGTTTTTTGAACGCGCTGATGGTGCACCCGCGATTTATCGCCGGCCGCTTGACGACCAATTTTATTGTCGATGAATACCCCGATGGCTTTAGCGCTGACTTGGTGGCTCAGGAGGATCCAGCGACGGTGATCGCTGTGGCCGCCGCAGCGCATCAATTGCGCGTCGAGCGCGATGCGTTGGTGTCGGGCCAAATGGCTGGGCACGAATATCCTGCGCGCGAGGATTGGGTGGTGGTGATTGGCGATCAACACACCGCGGTGCACGCCGAACTGCTCGATCAGGGTTACACCATCGGCATTAATGGTATCCACTATCACATCGATACCGATTGGCAACTTGGCGAGCCGTTGTTTATCGGTCGTATCAACGATCGGCCGTTCGCGGTGCAGGTCGACGGCTGCGTCAATCACTTCCGTTTGCGCTCTCGCGGCGCGGAAATCGACGCGCGCGTGCTATCGCCGCGTGCGGCGAGCTTGAGCGCCCATATGGTGTATAAAGAGCCGGCGGATATGTCCAAGTACCTACTTTCGCCGATGCCTGGATTGTTGGTCAGTCTGGCGGTTGCCGAGGGCGACGAGGTAAAGGAGGGGCAGGAACTGGCAGTGGTCGAAGCGATGAAGATGGAAAACAGTCTACGCGCGCTGCAAGATGG
>DDJS01000124.1:0-1872 GCA_002339165.1 Cellvibrionales bacterium UBA2618
TGCCGCTTAACGGGCTTTGCCAGATTCGCTGATCGCTCATCCCGCAAACACAGACCCTTTCAATCTCTGCCGCCCTGCACTGCCCCGGCGCTCTGCGTGGCACAAAGGTGTCATCTTGCCATCGCCGTATGCCACGTTCCAAAGACGAACCTCTGGGTATGTTAAACGGCACCTCCTTGACTGTTTACTGAACAGCATTGACGCGCCAATTGGTAATTCTTTGTGACTATTGACAAGATCCCCTTCAAAGACTAACTTCTTTCTTGAACCCTGACCACGTCGAGGGCGATTGTAGCTGATATTTGTGGCGGTTCGGTTTCCAAGATCAGCCCTGGCATTGTCCAGGGCTTTTTTGTTTCTGGCATATATGACTTGGCCCCGGTTAATTTCCTCGGCCAGCCTCTGCGCGCCGCTTTTATCGCGTTGGTTATGTTTCGGGGTAATTGTTTTAATCTGGTCATCGCGCAGGCCAATCAATATTGGCTCCCCAGATTTTGTCATAGCCTCAATAACCAAGGTGATTTCATCCCCCCTTGATCGCTCGTAAATGACAAGAGGGTCGGCTAAATAGTTTGGTAAATCTCTTAGAACATCCACCGGAACGTCCGGATGCTTGTCCCTTTTCGCTAGTATCCGCGTCCGAGTCAGCTTGATCGAAGACAGCACCTTTAGTGTTTTTAAGACATGCGGCGCTTCAAGCTCAATCGTGAACCAGGGATCTTGAGACCTCATCGCCAACAAAAGCTTATTCTGCCGCTGGCTCAGTAAGGCATCGTCTTGGGTTTTACTGTAGCGCACAGTGCTAGAGCCATCTTCATCGCCAGTCCATGGCGCTGCCAACACATCCTCCACAAGTTGCGTTGCGGGCACCACATCCCTTGGTCTTGCACGTTTACCTTGCTTGTTTAAAAGGGGACGCTACCCTTTTTCAGGCTTTCTTTATAGGGCGACCCTGCGATCGATAGAATTTAATCCCTCCGTCACCTTTTATTAAAGCGTAGTTTTTACTCGCGCTAAAAGCGGTTTTCGGTGTGCACGGGTACAGGCTCAAATAATACCGGCACACCGCTGTCGGCTATAGCTCTCGCGATTTATCTACACTCTAAATTTCACAATAAGTTACTGCAATCCACTGTTTTTCCGTTGTAAACTTGCTAACTTATTCGTTGCTTTATGGGCCTTCTAGCGCCATGCTCATTGTTGAAAATGCCCGCCAATACCTCGATGCGTTTATTCAATTAAACGAGCAGTGGATCGTTCGCTATTTTGAACTCGAAGACGCCGACAAACAGATCGCCGCCAACCCCTATCAGATTGTTGAACAGGGCGGCTACATTTTTACCCTACTCGACAATGACGAGGTCCGCGGTGTCTGTGCGCTGTGCAACGACGGCGAGGGCCGATTTGAACTTGCCAAGATGGCGGTCGTGCCAGAATTTCAAGGGCAAGGATACGGCGATCGGCTGATCGAACACTGCCTCGACAAACTTCGAGCGATCCATGCGAGCAGCGTCTATCTGGTGTCAAATACGTCGCTGACGCCGGCGATCACGCTCTATAAAAAACACCAGTTTATTACCCTCTCAGTCGGCCAGCACCCGTTCTATAAACGGGGCGACATTGTTATGCAGCGCGATCTACCTTAGTGTGGCGCAACTGTCGAGGTTCGCGCTACCCTCGGGACCGATTCTTGGACAAAGCCCTTGCGCACCATTTTCTGCCATCAACCCATCTTAAAAAATAATTCACACACCAGTTAAAAACTGGGCAGGCTAAATAGTGCTAATGCGCCGCCGACGCGCGTCGGCGTGACCAAGTCCACCATAAACAACCGCGTACCGCTAAAAATAACACCATTGATTTAAGCACCAC
>DDJS01000124.1:2287-5868 GCA_002339165.1 Cellvibrionales bacterium UBA2618
CATCCATCAAGCGGTGCATATTTAGGCAAAATCTGGCATTATTTTTAACTTTAGCCTTACAGGCGACCGCGCCACCCGGAGAGACACCGATTAACAGCCAAAATATTCGCCCGCTAGAAGCTACCGACAACCAGCAATTTAGGTCGCTGTGGGTCAGCGCACTGACCGAGCAGGCGCAATTTTTTCGCACCGCACTGGCCGATGATCGCCAGCCCAATATTCCCACAGACTTCACCCGCGACAGCTTTACGCTGGGTGCCTTTGACGGCGACGCACTCGTCGGTATCTTGAGTTTACAGCGCGATAAAAAGCACAAACTCCAGCACAAAGCGCTGATATTTGGCATGTATGTGCGCCCACAGAGCGCCGGGGCTGGCCTCGGCAAAGCGATGCTATCCAACGCCATCGCGCGGGTGCAAGATCAAGCCGCAATAAGACAGCTCTACCTCACCGTGTTAGCCACTAATCACCGCGCCGTCGGCCTCTACCGCTCGCTCGGTTTTGACGTTTTCGCCCACGAACCGCAGTCAGTCAACATTCGAGGAACATACACCGATGAACACCAGATGGTGTTGTTATTGGATCGTTCATAAATAGCTGCCACCGCCGACGCGCGCCGCGTCAACGGACTATTACCCCGCAACGGCAGTTACCACAGGGCTCGACCACAACACTATTAGTTGCGCGCAGCGCCACCGTAAGCTGCTGTGGCGCTGGCCTAACAAGGATAACCTTGGACTCGCCGGTAAAACCCTGTGCGTTGATGTACACTCTGCGTCTGCGCGGGGCCGGCCACGTCTTGCTTCGTTGATAAAAGCTCTATTGACACACATTAAACCATGCACACAACCCCCGACATTAGCGCCCAACACTGGCTCAGCATATCGCTACTTGGATTGATTTGGGGCAGTACCTTTCTGGTCATCGAAATCGCGCTGGAGGGCATTACCCCGCTCTGGCTGGCGGCCTGCAGAATTGCGATCGCCGCGCTTATCACCTGCGTCGTCTGGAATTTTAAAGGTCGACGCTTGCACCTGAGCGAACAACGCGACTGGCGTGGTCTGGTGTTATTTGGCCTACTCAGTAGCGCCCTGCCCTTTCAATTAATAAGCTGGGGGCAACAAACCGTGACCTCGGCTTTTGCCGGTGTATCCATGGCGTCGGTAGCGTTAATGGTATTGCCAATCGCCCATTTTTGCTTGCCCAACGAACGTATCTCGGCGCGCCGTCTGGGCGGTTTTATCGTCGGTTTTATCGGCGTGCTGGTATTGATGGGGCCGGAGTTCGTCGCTTCGACCGGCGAATCCACCGAATCACTCGGGCGCATCGCCTGCCTATTAGCCGCCGCCTGCTATGCCATCAGTTCGGTCATTTTGCGCCGCCTACCGCCGATCGACACGATTGGCGTATCGGCATTACCGCTGGTGATTGGGGCCGTTTTCGCGATCGCTGTGGCACTCGCGGTGGAGGGCCCACCGCCATCCATCAGCCTTAAAACTGCGGCGGCATTGACTATTTTGGGGCTTATACCCACCGCTGGGGCCAATTTTTTACGCGTGCAAGTCACGCGCACCGCCGGCCCCGTATTTATGAGCCTGACCAGTTATCAGGTCCCTCTGTGGTCGGTGATTCTCGGCGTGCTAGTGTTGGGTGAACCGTTTAACTATTCGCTATTGATATCACTGGCGCTGATTCTTGCCGGCATCGGCATCAGTCAGTACCCAGCGATCAAAAAATTGCTCAGCAAAGCCTGATCTTAGTTACTATCAATGGCGCTATGGCTGGACTATAACGCCCTCTTTGCGTCGCTCTTCTGACTTAACACTAGTGTAACCTTTAGATTAACCCTACCTAAGAGTTACTTTCACTCAGCCTTTACGCCCGCACTCTAGCTTCGCTGAGGTGCTACTCAGCGTCCATCGCCTGCAAGCGCTTAAAATAGCGATCGCGCAGCAGTAGCGCGCGACTCTCAAGTGGTATTTGTTCACCCGCTATCATTACCAAGTCGGGCTCGGAGGTGAGTTCCAGCGGGTCGCCGCTCCACAATACCAGATCGGCGATCTCGCCCACCGCTATGTCACCGCTCACCGATGCGGCAAACAGTTTCGCCGGATTACGGGTCATCGCGGCGATCGCAACGTTCTTATCGAGCCCATTGGCTACCGCATTGCCCGCCGACTGTCGCACCAGATAGGCGTTGTGGGTCGACAACCAACTCATGCCGGTAAACACCAGTGTCACGCCTGCATCAGACAACAATTTTGCGTTATCCAAGCGTGCACCCAGGGTTTCAAAACTCGACGGTAAATTTTCAATCGGATCGATAATTACCGGCACATTGGCAGCCGCAATTTGCTCTGCCACCAGCCATCCTTCAACCACACCCGACAAAATTAGCCGCAGGTTAAATTCCTTTGCCAAACGTAAAATCGCGCTAATATCGCTGGCGCGATGGGTCCTGACCAGCAGGGGCTTAGCGCCATTAACCACCGGTTCGAGCGCCGTCAAATCTGCCAGTGACAAGCTGTAATCGCGGCGCGCTCCGGCCATTGCCGCCGGCTTATTGCGCGCAAAGTCCTGCGCATCGGCTAACCCTTGGCGCAACATCGCCATCGCGGTTGCCCGCGAGCTCTCGGCTAAGTCAAAGCCCCGTTCGGTATAGTCGACCGCAACCGCAACGCTATCGTTTATCACCTGCGGTTGATTGCCCAACTGCACCAGCGCCACTTGACCTGCGAACAAACGATTACCCGCCTCAGGTACCAGCAAGGCGTGACTCAATCCGTGCACGCGGTTGAAAGGAATCAGTGTCGACCGCGGATTGAAGGCATCGGCAACCTTAAAGGATGCGCCGACTGCGGCGCTGTAAGAAATAAAATCTTCCGTCTGCTCGATTTGGTCAACTTCGATGGCGCCTATATGGGTGGAGCCATTAAACAGCCCAGCAGTGATGCTCTTACCTGCACCATCGAACTCGACGTCGGCACTATTCGGGCTGCTGTCTCCCAACGCGGTAATAACGCCGTCCTCAATATAGATCGACGTATCGACCAAGACACCCGTCGAACCATACAGGTCGGCCCCAGTAATCAGTATCGAGTTGGCGCTAACGCCCATCGATAGCATCAAAAGATTGCACACTACTAACAACTGTCTCATGGTCGGATCGCTCCTGGCGTAATGATACCGAGGTTAAAGTCACTGGTCGGCTGCACCGAGGCATCGCCCCGATCAAAGCGCAAATGGCCATCGATCCACACCTGCTGCGCCAGACTGTAGACGCTCAAAGGATGTTGGCTCCAAAGCACTATATCGGCGTTTTTTCCGGGTGCCAGACTGCCGATTTGATCGTCCAGGCCCAAAGATTTCGCGGCATTTAAGGTCGCCCAGCGAATCGCTCGACCGGGACTAATTTCGAGGCCCATCCGATTGCCGGCGCTCATCGCTTTGGCGACCTCTTGATTGAGCCGCTGTACGTGAATCGGATCGTCAGAGTGAATCACCGCGCACGCCTGCATATCATCAACCAACGCTAGATTTTCGCGCACCATATCGAAGGCCTCTTGTTTAAAGCCCCACCA
>DDJS01000124.1:6260-7347 GCA_002339165.1 Cellvibrionales bacterium UBA2618
GCATGATGAAAGGCGGCGATCTCGTACCCAAATTCTTTTGACATATCGATCATCTGCGCCATTTCGTCAACCATGTAGCAATGGTTATGAATGCGAATATCTCCCTCGAGCACCCCCACCAGCGTCTCGAGACGCAAATCGCGACCGGGCGGATCGATATCCTCGCCGGCGCTGGCGGCGGCGACATAATTATCCCAGCCCCTTTTGTACTCGGTGGCTTCAATCCATGCCGCTCGGTAGCCCGCCATATTACCCATGCGGGTTGACGGCAGTTGGTTGAGGCTGCCGTAGTAGCCTTTTGGATTTTCTCCACAGGCCATTTTTAAGCTGTACGGTGCGCCGGGGAATTTCATTCCTTGAACGGTCAACGAGCGAACATTTTTTAGCGTAACACCGCGTCCTCCTATGAGGTTGCCCGAGCCGGGCAGAATTTGCAGCGTGGTCACACCGCCCGCCAGGGCTTTTTCAAATTGAGGATCCTGCGGCCATACCGAATGCTCGGCCCACACCTGTGGTGTTACCGGCGACGTCATCTCATTACCGTCGTTGTGATTCGCTGTCCCCGGAGCCGAATAAACCCCCATGTGCGAGTGCACATCAATCAACCCGGGCGTCAACCAGCGGCCATCAACAGCAATGCGCGCAACCTCATCTGGAATCTCCAAGTCAGCTCCGATAGCGACGATTTGTCCGTCCGCCACCCATACATCAACATCCAGTAACTCGGCGCCATCACCGGTGAGCACGTTGGCACCCAGCAGCGCCAGCGGCTTGCTTCCAGACGCGCTATAAGTCGATGGATAGGGGTTTTTATCGGGTAGAGAAACCTCTATCGAAGTCGACTTTGGATCCATGACCTCGCAGCCAAATAGCGCAATACAAGCCAGCAATCCAAGCATGCTAAACAGTTTAAATCTCATACCATTAACACTCCGATTGTAATTCGTTCAAACTCGACAATACGCCGTTTAAAGCAGGTGATAAAAAGCGAGTTATAAAAAGTAAGTTATAAAAAACGTTGCCCAAACCGCTGTCATAAAAAGCCGATGGCCTTGCCGCGGCAACTATTAATGGCAGCTAATAATGA
>DDJS01000066.1:0-197 GCA_002339165.1 Cellvibrionales bacterium UBA2618
AACGCGGGTCGCGCCATATGGGAACCTATTTGGTCTTGCTCCGAGTGGGGTTTACCATGCCACTCCTGTTACCAGCAGCGCGGTGCGCTCTTACCGCACCCTTTCACCCTTACCTGATTCGCGAACGAACCATCGGCGGTCTGCTCTCTGCGGCACTTTCCGTAGGCTTTCGCCCCCCAGGCGTTACCTGGCACTCT
>DDJS01000066.1:456-10132 GCA_002339165.1 Cellvibrionales bacterium UBA2618
CGAACCATCGGCGGTCTGCTCTCTGCGGCACTTTCCGTAGGCTTTCGCCCCCCAGGCGTTACCTGGCACTCTTCCCTGCGGAGCCCGGACTTTCCTCTGCACCAAACCCGACAACACACAAGTGAATTATCGAGAAAACGGCACAGCGACTGCCTAGTCAACTCGCTGATAAGTTTAGCACAAATCGCCCTACTGATTGCCAACCGCGCGCACGTAGAGTCATAACTATTCTTTGAGTGGATGATTGTCGGGCAGTTTTTTGTTTACCCACAATGCTAATTTATGGCGCATTGATGGATCGCTTATTTGATCTTTAGCCAGCGGTTGTATCAGCTTGTCTTCGACCAGCACACGATACAAGAACTCCACCTTAAGCTTTGCGCCATCGTGACTTTCAAGTTCACCATAGCCACGCTTATTGGCGTATACCGCACCGATTTGTAGTGCTTTTTTTAACAACTGCGCTTCATTTTGCAGCTTGCCCATGCCCATACACCTCCACTTTTTACCCTATCCAACAAATTTCCGGGCGTTATAAAATAACCGCATCCAGCCGCCATCCTCACCCCAATCTCCGGGATGCCAGGAATTCAGTACCGTTCTAAATACCCGTTCTGGGTGAGGCATCATCAAGGTAACCCGACCATCGCGACTACTGATTCCAGTGATGCCGTTCGGCGAGCCATTCGGATTAGCCGGATAATTCAGCGCCGTATGTAATTGATTGTCTATATAACGCATGCCAACCAATCCCGCAGCCTCTAATTGCTCTGCGCCCTGCGGTGCTGCAAACGCGGCCCGACCCTCACCATGAGAGATAGCGATAGGCAAGTGAGATCCATGCATACCGCGCAGCAATACCGAGGGCCCAGGTTCGACCTTGACCAGTGAAAATCGCGCTTCGAACTGCTCCGAAAGATTGCGTTCAAACCGTGGCCATAGATCTGCACCGGGGATCAATCCAGCCAATTGCGAGAGCATCTGGCAGCCGTTGCAAACACCCAGCGTAAAGGTCTCAGGACGCGCAAAGAACTGCTCGAATTGATCGCGCACACGGTGATTAAAAAGAATCGTCTTAGCCCAGCCTTGACCGGCACCCAGCACATCGCCATAGGAAAAACCGCCACATGCCACCAAGCCGACAAAATCGGCCAACTGAGAGCGGCCAGTCAGCAGATCACTCATATGCACGTCTACCGCAGCGAATTTAGCGCGATCGAAGGCTGCCGCCATTTCCACCTGACTATTGACGCCCTGCTCGCGCAGTATCGCCACTCGCGGGCGAACACCAATATTTAGCATCGGTGCCGAGAGCGTCTCGCGCGGATTAAACGTGAGTTGCACCGACAAGCCAGGATCGACGGTATTGAGGCTGGCAAATTCACGCTCCGCGCACTCGCTGTTGTCACGCAACGCGGTAATTCGGTACGACGTTTCGGTCCAGACACGCTGCAAATCAACGCGAGTCCGGCAAAAGATTTGCTCGCCGGCACGATCGATCCTCACTCGATCGTCCGCATTCAGGCTTCCGATATCGCAACAGGCCACATCGACATCCGCGAAACGCTCAACAACCGCCGCACTGACCTCCGCGCGCACCTGAATAACAGCACCCAATTCTTCATTAAATAGTGCCGCCAACGGATCTTCCCCGAGAGCGCTAATATCAACATCAACGCCAACATGCCCAGCGAACGACATCTCCGCGAGCGTGGCCGCTAAACCGCCGTCCGAGCGATCGTGGTACGCCAGTATGTCGCCCGCGCCGCTCAGCGCCTGCAGCGTAGCGAAAAAACTGCTCAACACCTGCGGGTCGTCAACATCGGGCACCCGGTCGCCGAGTTGCCGATTAATTTGAGCGAGAATAGAACCACCCAAGCGATTGGCACCAGCGCCGAGATCGAGTAGTAACAATCTAGTTTCACCGGCATCTGTTCGTAATTGCGGCGTCAGCGTTGCCCCAACATCGACCACTGGACTAAAGGCAGTGATAATTAGCGATAGCGGCGATGTCACGACTTTGTCCTGATCACCATCGCGCCAAGCGGTGCGCATCGACATTGAATCCTTGCCGACCGGCACGCAGATTCCCAATGCTGGACACAACTCCATACCCACTGCCTCCACCGTGCGGTAGAGCTTTTCGTCTTCTCCGGGCGACCCGGCAGCACTCATCCAATTTGCCGACAACCGCACGTCAGCCAATTTGGCAATGCGTGCGGCGGCGATATTGGTAATCGCTTCACCAATCGCCATGCGACCCGACGCTGGCGCATCCAAAAGCGCCAGCGGAGAGCGCTCACCCATCGCCATCGCCTCGCCAGCATTGCTGTCATAGGTCACCGTGGTCACGGCACAGTCGGCCACCGGCACTTGCCAGGGACCGACCATTTGATCGCGTGCCACCATACCGCCCACCGTGCGATCGCCGATGGTTATTAAAAACTGTTTACTGGCCACCGTGGGATGCCGCAAAACCTGCAGATAACTCGATTCCAGATCCAACTCTCGGGTATCAAAGGCGTGGCGGGCCTCCGGCAGACGGTTGGCGATGCGATGCATCTTGGGTGCCTTACCAAACAGTACCGACATCGGCAGATCCACCGGGCGATCGCCAAAATGTCCATCATCGAGGCGCACCTCAAGCGCCGCGGTGGCCTCACCGACTACCGCAAACGGACAGCGCTCGCGAGCGCAGATCGCCTCGAACTGCTCGAGATTGGTATCGTCGATAGCCAGTACATAGCGCTCCTGCGCCTCGTTGCACCATATTTCAAGCGGCGACATACCGGGTTCGACGCTCGGCACGCGGCGCAAATCAAAGTGCCCGCCGGTGCCGCCATCCTTAACCAATTCGGGCAGTGCATTGGACAGCCCGCCGGCGCCGACATCATGAATAAAGGCTATCGGATTGGCATCGCCCAACTGCCAGCACCGGTCTATTACTTCCTGACACCGGCGTTCAATTTCTGGATTCTGTCGCTGTACTGAGGCGAAATCCAAATCCTCCGAACTGCTGCCAGTTGCCATAGAGGATGCGGCGCCGCCGCCAAGACCGATTAACATCGCCGGCCCACCGAGCACGACGAGACGAGCTCCGGGCTGGAAAGTTGGCTTGTCGACATGCTGTTGACAAATATTACCGTAACCACCAGCAATCATAATCGGCTTGTGATAGCCCCTACGTTGGCCGTTTTGATCCATCTCAAAGCTTCTAAAGTAACCACAAATATTCGGCCGACCGAATTCGTTGTTAAATGCCGCCCCGCCAATCGGCCCCTCCAGCATAATATCCAGCGCCGAGACAATCCGCTCCGGCTTGCCATAATACTCCTCCCATGGCTGCGCATAATCGGGAATATGCAGGTTTGAAACACTAAATCCGACCAACCCAACCTTGGGTTTTGAGCCTCGACCAACGGCACCTTCATCGCGAATCTCACCCCCCGAACCAGTGCCAGCGCCGGCAAAAGGCGCTATTGCCGTGGGGTGGTTATGGGTTTCAACTTTCATCAGCATATGCACCGGCTCCCGCTGATAGCGATACTCTCGGCTATCGGGATCGGGAGAGAAACGCCCGCCATCGGAACCACAAATCACTGCGGCGTTGTCCGAGTAGGCAGACAATACGCCTGCACCGTTCATTTGATGGGTATAGCGAATCATATCAAACAGGGATCGCTGCTGCTCGGTGCCATCGACCGTCCACGAGGCGTTAAATATCTTGTGGCGACAGTGTTCAGAATTGGCTTGGGCAAACATCATCAACTCGGTATCCGTGGGATTTCTCCGCAAACCCACAAAGGCCTCGACTAAATAATCAATTTCGTCGTCGGCAAGGGCCAAACCAAGGTCGATATTCGCCTGCCCGAGCGCCTCTGCGCCGCCATCCAACACATCGATATGGGTGAGCGGCCGCGGTTTTTGATGAGAGAAAAGCGCCGCCGCATCCTCGGTATTATCGAGTATCGTCTCAACCATGCGATCGTGCAATAGATCCTCTATTTGTCCGCGCTGGGCGGCGTCAGATGCACCGGGCCCGGCAAGCCTAAAGGCCACGCCACGCTCTATGCGCTGAATCTGCTTAAGGCCGCAGTTATGGGCAATATCGGTGGCTTTGCTCGACCACGGCGAAATCGTGCCAACTCTCGGCACGACTAAAAAGAGTTCGCTACCAGAGGTCTCTAGGTCGCTCTCTAGACCACTCTCAGGCCCACAGGTTAGTAGGGACTCCAAGACCTCCCGCGCGCCTTGATCGAGAGGTTCTCGAGCTTCAATAAAGTATATATAACGGGCATCGACTGCATCCACGCCACACTTCGCGGCGTGTAAACGCGCCAAAAGTCGACTGCAACGAAACGCAGAAAAACAGGGTTCACCGGACAGGATCATCATACTGTGGAGGCTCTCGAACATCACTATAATCGGCACTATTCTAGCCGAAAAAGCCGTTCTCGGGCAGATTCAATTGACGAAATTGGCTATAATCGAGAGAAGCGTGGAGCCACGCCCTTGGTGGTGCTCTCAACGCTGGCATAGAGGAATACGAACTGATCATGAGTGGGCTGCCGAAAACCGTTCGGAGACAGCGTAACCGTCTACTTTTAGCGGGACTTGGCGGGCTATTGCTAGTCTACCTGACCAGTAGCCACCAAATCAGCGACCTCGAGCGCGTGCGCGAGCGCGGCAGCTTAGTGATGCTGACCATAGAGAGTCCGACCACCTACTTCCACGATGGTCGCGGTGAAAATGGTTTTGACTTTTTACTCGCCAAGGCGTTTGCCGACAGTCTCGGTGTCGAACTCGAGGTGGTGCCTAAATTAACTTTGCGCGGCCTATTCTTGTCGATTGGCGGTCTACGCGGTGATTTTGGCGCAGCAAATCTCGCTCAGACTGAATCGCGGCAGCGCTCGCTAGCCTTTTCCATCCCTTACTACCAAATGACTCAGCAGTTGATATACCGGATCGGCACGCAGCGCCCGCGCGACCTCAATCAACTCAGCGGAACCCTGGCAGTCATAAGCGACTCGGCGCATAGCGAGCTTTTGCAGAACCTGCAACGCAGCAACCCAGAACTGACCTGGTCCGAAACTGACCAGGCGACCATGGCCGATCTAATCAGGCGTGTGCACCATGGCGACGTCGATTATGCGGTGGTCGATTCGCTGGCCTACACGGTCAATCGCCACATCTACCAAAAAGCCGCCCTGGGCATGATTATCTCTGAACCGCAACCGATCGCCTGGGCTTTTGCCAACCATGGGGACGGTAGTTTGCTGACCGCGGCCAACCAATTTCTCGAGCATTTCATTTCCAGTGGTCAGCTCAACCAGCTAAAACTGCGGTTGTTCTCGCAGTCGAGCCATTTTTCGGTGGCAAATTCAAAACTTTTGGAGCTCATGGTAAAGCGACGCCTGCCGGCCTATCGTCAGATGTTCGAACGCGCTGCAGTAGCCACCGCGTTCGATTGGCAACTGCTCGCCGCGGTGGGCTATCAAGAGTCGCACTGGAATCCGATTGCGCGGTCCCCAACCGGCGTCCGTGGGCTGATGATGCTAACCCGTAATACCGCACGAGAAATGCGCGTCGAGAACCGCCTCGATCCGCAACAGAGTATTACCGGCGGGAGTCGCTACTTGGCAAAACTAAAATCCCGTCTCCCCGACAGGATTATCGAGCCAGACCGCACCTGGCTGACGCTTGCCGCGTACAACATCGGCTACGGTCATATGGAGGACGCGCGAATTCTCGCTCAGCGCGACAAAAAGAACCCAGATAGCTGGGCAGACGTCCGCGCGCAACTGCCTAAACTTGCAGATAAAAGCGTCTACCGCACGCTCAAATACGGCTATGCCCGCGGCGATGAAGCGGTGCGCTACGTCGACAATATCCGCTACTACCAGAGCTATTTAAATTTACACTCGCTGTCAACACTGCGGAGAGCGCCGGTAGATCGAAAAAATTCGTGGCTGCGAAAGCGTCAGGTTCCGGCACCGGCGTCGCTCTAAAAGCAATAAATTTGGCGACTTGGGCCGGACCTAAGGCGTAGCGCCAGCGGCGCGCCTAGCGCGGAAAAACGTGCGCATTAAATGTCCGCAATCGCGCTCTAAAACACCGCCGCGCCAATCGATGCGATGGTTATAATGGTCCATATCCAATAGCTGAAGTTGGCTCTGCAATGCCCCTGCTCGAGGTTCCAAAGCGCCAAAAACGACCCGCCGCACCCGCGCATGGAGCATCGCCCCAACGCACATAACACAAGGCTCTATGGTCACGTATAGATCGCACCCTGGCAGGCGGTAGTTGGCCTCGGCAAGCGCGCCGCGACGCAACGCCACCATCTCTGCATGGGCGCTTGGATCACAACTGCCGATCGGCTGATTATGTCCCTCGGCAATGATCTGGCCGTCCTTCACCAGCACCGCCCCCACCGGCACCTCGCCCATCGCGGCGGCGCGCTCGGCCATCTCCAGCGCACGGCGCATAAAGACTTGATCGCTATCAATGGCCATGGTGTTGTCTCCCAGTATGCAAATTCATCTATACTGCCCGCTTCGACATTATGGCAGCTAGCGATGCGCGATCAAACGCAAATACTCAATATTCCCAGTAATTGGAAGACCGAGTTAAGCCAATCACTGAAATCGGTAGACGAGTTACTCGACTGTCTACATCTGGACGCATCGCTGCTTAGCGGCGCGCAACGAGCGGCCATACAATTCCCACTACAGGTGCCAAGGCCTTATTTAGCGCGGATTCGCCACGGCGACCCACAAGATCCACTACTCACTCAAGTACTGCCGGTACAGCAGGAACTGGACACCGTTGAGGGCTTCGATGACGACCCCCTCGACGAAACCGCACACAATCCCCACCCCGGCATCGTCCATAAATATCGCAATCGGCTGTTACTCATCGTCAGTCCAGCCTGCGCGATTAATTGCCGATATTGCTTTAGGCGGCATTTCCCGTACCAGCAACAGCGCCAAAATCGTCAGCAGTGGCAGTCTGCTCTAGACTATATCCGGCAACACCAAGAACTTAACGAGATCATCTATAGCGGCGGCGATCCGCTGGCCGCCAATGATAAATTCCTCGGCTGGCTGACCGAGCAAATTAGCCAGATTTCGCACATCAAACGTCTGCGCGTGCACAGCCGGTTGCCGATCGTCATTCCCTCCCGTATCGATGATGAACTACTGCAATGGATGACCGCTTCGCGCTTGCAACCCACGCTGGTGGTGCACATCAACCACCCCAACGAAATTGATGATGCGGTCGAGGCCGGTCTGCATCGCCTACAAACAAATCATATTCGAGTCTTCAACCAATCGGTTTTACTCAAGGGGGTCAACGATTGTGCCGAGACTCTGGTGACCCTTAGCGAGCGCCTCTATGACTGCCGAGTCAACCCCTACTACCTGCACCTTCTCGACCCGGTCAAGGGCGCCGCACACTTTGACGTTTGCGAATCCCGCGCAACGCAGATCTATGCCGAAATGCAAGCGGCTCTACCCGGTTTTTTGCTGCCGCGCCTGGTGCGCGAAGTTCCCGGAAAAGCGGCCAAGACGATCGTCGAAACGACCCTCTAAAAAATCGCTCAAGACTGATTGACTGGAGAACGCACGGCGAGCCGTTGATGGGCACACACAAGCGCTATTGCGCTAAGATTAAAGACCGCATGAAGGCCTAAAATTTGCATCACTAAAGGGTCAAAATACGACTGCGGCAGAACAATAAATACCATGAATAATGCGGTAGATCGAACAATCTCCAACCCTACAGCACGGCCTCGTCCCTGCAAAATTCCAGCCGTAATCGCAGCAGACAGTAGCACCAAAATGCTCAACGCGGCGCGCTCATCCAGCGCCATTTGATGGATATCCAACAACACCCACAGGGTCGTCAGCGCAAGCATAAAAAACTGCACCACAGCAAACGCTCGATACGCGCGCGGCACGTTCGTTGCATACTTTTCATGGCCAGCATCTGCGGCTTTCCAGCCATTGGAGCGCGCTGCGACATCGACCGGGCGCCAGCCTGTTCTGGATGTCCATACCCGCCACTTATTGGAGATTTTTGGGGTCTGCCAAGTATCTCTCAGTATTTGCGCGTAGACCTCGAGATTGGCCCACAGCGGATTCCAACTGCGCAGAGGCGTGCGGGTGCCATACACCGGCGGCAGATCGGCCCGCTCGGCCCGATAAGTGCCGAAAATACGATCCCATACAATGAATACGCCGCCGTAGTTGGCATCGATATATTCGGCGTTGCGCGCATGGTGAACGCGATGATTGGACGGCGTAACTAAGATCCTGTCAAGCACGCCCAGGCTACCGATGTGCTCGGTATGCACCCAAAATTGATAAAGCAGGTTGACCGCGGCTACGGCGATGAAAACATCTGCAGGTATACCGATAGCAAACATCGGAATGTAAAACACCCACGACAGCAAAAAGGATGAACTCGTCTGTCGCAACGCGGTACCAAGATTGTAATCCTCGCTCTGGTGATGAACCACATGACTAGCCCACAGCAAGGTGCGCTCATGGCATAACCGATGCTTCCAATAGTAGCTAAAATCGTAGAGCAAAAAAGCCAGTACCCAGGTACTCCAGACCTCAGATGACAGCGCAGCAACGCCGAAAAAATCGCCCACAGCCACGTATACCAGCCCACTGATACCGAGCTTGAACGCTGGCGGAAAGCGGCTGATCAATCCCAGCGTCAAGCTGCAAAAGGTGTCATTTAAGCGGTATGTATTGCGCCCTAGAGACATTCCATAGACCCACTCGACTGCTATCAGCAGCACAAATACAGGCACCGAATAAAGAATAAGCTGCGAGGCTTGCACGCCGACCTAGACCGCGCGCCCAGCCGACGGCGGAGGGTGCTGTAAACACCTTACACAGCGGTTGCAATGGCGGTTAATCGACATCAAAACTGTTCTCCAACTCGATCAATGGGCGTATATTGATGGTCCACAGCCCGGTAAAGGGGTGATCGAGATCGGCGATCACTGAATACAGTAAATGCACGCAAGCGGTGATCGAACCCACCATAAAACACTGCACCCAGAGTACCGGCGTGGTATTAATCATAAAGGCAATCACCAGCACCGCCGACATGAACAACAGTAGATGCTTCAGTTGCGGCGGCAAGCTGTGGTTGGCAATGCTTATACGCTGAGTGCGCAAAGTGGTGATGCTGGACAGTTCATTAATCAAGAAATGTAGCGCTGATCGGTCACTCTCATTGTTGATGTCGAGTTCGTTGACCGCGTACATGATGTCGTAAAGCTCTTTTGAGGTGTCGGAGTTGAGCGACGCTCGGTCATCATTCATATCGTGCCACTCTACCGTGGCAACCGAATGCACATATTCTTGCAACTCGCGATTAACGGTTTTTTTCTTATCCTCCTGCCCGTCCATGTAGATCAGAAAATCGCGCACATCGCCAATCGCATTCAGTTCAGATTCAACCACTTCGGATAAATTATTGAACCGATTGAGGACCTCTACCAATAGAAAACCCGAGACGATCGCATAGATCATGCCAAATACCGAGTAAAACTCTTCCCAGGGGGCCTTGCTTCCAGACACGTTTTCGGTAATACCGACGTTGCTGATTAACACGGTCGCCACCACAGCCGCCGTGGTCGAACCCAAAAGCGGCA
>DDJS01000117.1:0-10331 GCA_002339165.1 Cellvibrionales bacterium UBA2618
GAGCCTGACCCCATTGATATGCCACACTATAAAATCAGAAGCGTAGCGAGTAATTTTTCTGAGTGATGGCAGTTGTTATGTGTGACATAGTTAAACACTCATCATTGTCCAAAATGCCTTAGGCCCAAAGACACCAAATATTAAGCAGGCTATATAGCAAATATAAAGTGGCGCAATTCGCTTTGCCTTACATGCCCATATGAACGACCCGATAGACAATCATGACATTGCCGTAGCTGGAAAGCTCATAGGAATAATGGCACAAAAAACCCAACCTGTTGGTAGCATTTTGGAACTAGCCATAATTTCCCCAGCGATATCAAGTTTCCAATCCGGGTTGACGTTATACCAATATACAACTGCAGGTATAACACCTGCCAGAGAGCTTACACAGCCCCCCCAATCCACAATGAAGCCAGTTTTTTCTTTGAGTATTCCATTGTTCTCTGAGGCTTATTACACATAACGCCTTGCTAAGCGGCGCGCACCTTTTGCGCGTCCAGTGGAAGTCGACTTTTGGCCGGAACGATACTTCAGCAAATTGTTATGCATTTTGAAGCTCCAGTTCAGTTTTGTCCCTTTTGGATATTGTTAAAGCGGTCAGTATGCGCAGCCTACTGTTAGGTGCTATGTGCAGATAACGGCGCCTGAAAACATCCGATGTTACGATCAAGGGCACGATCAATGCGGACGTTAAGATGCAATAAAATGGAACATCAAAGCTGACGGGGATTGTCGATATTTGCAGTGGTGTTAGAGATTGAAACCACCTCGCGCGCTAGATCGGTTGGCGAGGCTACTTGCGCCCTTGTCGTGCCGGCACGCGCTTTGAACATGATTCACTCTAAGTATGTTCCCTTAAAGATATCTTACGACTAAATATCGCTCTATCGTCAGCCATGCAGATACACTTATTTGGGGCTAGGTAACATCGCATGGCTCTTGCTCTTGGTTCTTGGCTTTAAGCACTCAGCGCATACCCCATTAGTAATGCCCTGATGGGGGGGGTTAGCATCCAGCCAAAAGGGGACTGCTGCTGCACTGACCACCGCAGCCATCTCGATCTAGGTGAACACTTCTTGCAAAAAATCGACTAAAAGCGCCCAGGACCGTCGATCGGCCGTCGACGAATACTGGGTACCAAAGCTCGGGTTATCGGCATCTGGGTTGGTGAACGCGTGCATCGCATCGCCGTAGAGATGCATCTGCCAGTCGACATTTTTGTCGCTCATTTCGCGGTAAAAAGACTGCAACTGATCGTCGCCCACCATCGGATCGCGCATGCCATGCAGCGCTAAAATCTTTGCGTTAATGGGCTCTTGATTAAGCTGTTCAGAACCGATCAAAAATCCGTGCAAGCTCGCGCTCCCACAGAGGTCTACACCGGTTCTGGCCAGATCCAAGGCCACCAAACCACCCAAACAATAACCAAAAATGGCAATTTTCGATGGATCGACTCCATCGATGGCAACGACCCGCCGATAGGCTGCGGTCACCCGTGCGGCCAGTTCGGTGCGGTCGTCCATCAGCGGTTGCATCATGGCTGAATTTTCTTCGACGCTCGACCCCAACACACCGTCGCCATACATATCCAGCGCAAACCCCAGATACCCGAGTTCCGCCAATTGCTCCGCTTTGCGGTCGACAAATGCATCGCGACCAACCCAGGTGTGGGCAATGATCACCGCCGGGAAAGTATCGGCCTCAGGAATAGCGGCATAACCCAAATAGGATTTGCCATCCAGCGAATAGTCTAAAACGTCGGTTTTCATGGTTTAGTCTCCACGTCCTAATCAGCAATAACTGACGTCAAAGTAACATTTTTTTGCCTTAGGCTGCGCCATAACCTCCCGACCACGCCCAAAACTCGATGTACTATGACTCTGTCCGCCATCGCGTCGCTCTATCAGTTCAATAAAAGTTGACTGCTGCATCAAATCACCTATCACTGAACACAACTGATCTGGCGCGCCAGAACGCGCTTGACGTACCGGCTTACTTTTGAACCGGTGAATACCCCAAAATAGCCTTTGTTTCAAGGAACTCTTCCATACCCCACTCGCTGAACTCACGGCCGTTACCCGATTGTTTATAGCCACCAAATGGCGCATTGATGTCGACGTTGGCACCGTTGATATGCACGTTGCCGGCGCGAAGTTGCGCCGCTACCTTTTTGGCCCTTTCGAGGTCATTAGAACTCACGTAAGCCGAGAGGCCATAGACCGTATCGTTGGCAATGGCCACCGCTTCCGCTTCGTCTTTGTAGCCAATTAACGATAAAACCGGGCCAAAGATTTCCTCGCGCGCAATGCTCATGTCGTTGTTCACATTTGAGAAAATTGTTGGCTTAACAAAATAACCCTGATCGAGGCCATCCGGGCGTCCGACACCGCCTGCCTCCAACTGGGCACCTTCGTCGATGCCTTTTTGTATCAACGCCTGAACCTTTTCAAATTGCAACGCCGAGACCAGCGGCCCGACCTGCGTAGAGGCCTCTTTCGGATCACCGACGCTGATCTTTTCAGCCGTCGCTTTGGCAATGGCCGCAGCTTCAGCCATTCGGCTTGCCGGCACCAACATGCGCGAAGGCGCATTACAGCTCTGGCCGGTGTTCATGCACATGCCAACCGTATCTCTAGCGATGACACTGGCAAAATCAGCATCATCGAGGATGATATTGGCAGACTTGCCACCGAGCTCTTGGGCAACGCGTTTTACCGTATGAGCAGACTCCTGCGCGACTGAAATACCCGCCCGCGTAGAGCCAGTAAAAGACATCATATCGATGTCTGGATGTCCTGACATGGCAACGCCGACGTTAGTTCCGTCGCCGTTGATCAAGTTAAAAACACCTGGAGGAGTGCCTGCTTCATGCATGATTTCGGCAAATAATATGGCGTTAAAAGGGGCAATTTCAGACGGCTTGAGAACCATCGTACAACCCGCTGCAATGGCCGGCCCAACTTTCGCGGCAATTTGGTTCATTGGCCAATTCCAGGGGGTGATCAGGCCACAGACACCGATCGGTTCGCGCACCACATGCGAAGTGCCCTTGTCCTGTGAGAACGTAAAATTTTCCAGCGCCTTTTGGGCAAAAATTAGATGCCCAAGACCCGCAGGCGCCTGCGCGGCAGTGGCCAGACCCATGGGCGCGCCCATCTCTTCGGACACTGTCTTTGCGATCGCTCCGATCTTATTTTTGTACGCTTCAATAATCCGGCCTAGCAATGCCAAACGCTGTTCTTTAGAGGTTTTCGAAAAGGTCTTGAACGCCTCCTTGGCGGCGGCAACCGCTGCGTCCACGTCGACTTTATTGCCCATGGCTATTTGGCCAATGACGCCTCCAGTAGCTGGATTGATCACGTCGAGCATTTCAGTGCTTGATGGCGCAACCCACTCGCCATTAATATAAAACTTATCTGCATCTTTCATTTTTTATGTCTCCTAAACACAAGCCAAAAAATCGGCGGGAAAATCGTATTTTTCATTTAAAAATCGCATAAAGCGGTAATTCAGGTCACCGGTTAAGATTGGAAACTCGGTGATTTTTTTAAACCTCGGAATCGGCGTTATCAATCGCTCTAAAGTGTAAAATCCACCGGCCTACCTTAAAAAGTCCGGTAGGCTCACGCTCCGATACGATCGGCCCTTACTAGTACAAAACCATGCTGCTGGACAACATCGACGCGGCCAGATAGCGTCCCACAATAACGTTGAACCCACCATTCATCATGGGGTAAGTGGGTTGGCCGCATGTTTTATTTGACCTGCCCGGCGATCAGCCATTTTTTACATCTCGAAGACTCCCACCCTCGGCAACCAGTCGCTCGAGAAGTGGCGATGGCGTCCAATGCTCTTTGCCGTGCAGTTCCGCGAATTCATTGATTCGCTCCAATGCTCGCTCGAGGCCGATGGTATTCTCGGCCCAGTACATCGGGCCACCCCGCCAAGCTGGGAAACCGTAACCATTGAGGTAGACGATATCGATATCCGACGCCCGATAAGCTATTCCCTCGTCCAAAACATTGCAGCCGATGTTAAACATTGAAAGAAAACAACGTTCGACAATTTCTTCGTCGCTGATCTCGCGTTGCTCGATCGCAAATTTTTCGGCCGCTTGCACGATCAGCTTTTGGGTAATCGGCGAGGGAATCGGTGTGCGGTTGCCCGGCTCATAATCATACACACCGCCACCGGTTTTCTGTCCACAGCGCCCCAACTCTACCAGTTGATCGTAAATATAGGATGCGCGAGCTTCACCATCGCTCAAATTAAGATTTTGCCGCATAGAGTAACCGATGTCGAGACCCGCCAAGTCCCCCATCGCGATCACCCCCATGGGCATTCCAAAGTTGTATAAAACACCATCAATTTGCTCGGGCGCCGCGCCTTCGAGGATCAGCATATTGGCCTCGTGCCCGTAACCTCGGAGCATGCGGTTACCAATAAAGCCAAAGCAAACACCCGCCACCGCGCCAACCTTTTTGATCCGCTTACCAAGTTTTAACGCGGTCGCCAAAACTTCAGGCGCGGTTTTTTCTGCGCGGACAATTTCGAGCATCCGCATGATGTTGGCTGGTGAGAAAAAGTGCATGCCCAGCATACGCTCTGGTCTATCGACCACCGTCGCGATTTCATCAATATCCAAATAAGAAGTATTGCTGGCCAAAATCGTATCTGGTCTCACCGTATCGCTAAGGTTTTTAAACACCTCTTTTTTAACATCCATATTCTCAAATACGGCTTCGATGACCAGATCTTTATCCGCCAGGTCGCTGTACTGGGTGGTGCCCGACAACAGCGCCATACGTTCTTCTACCTGTTCCGCAGTAATGCGGCCCTTTTTTGCGGAGGCTTCGTAGTTGTTACGAATAATACCAAGCCCTTTGTCCAACGCCTCTTGGCTCATCTCTAAAAGAGTCACCGGAATGCCAACATTGACAAAATTCATAGCGATCCCGCCGCCCATTGTGCCGGCACCGATCATGCCCACAGCATCGACAGCAGAAAGTTCAACATCTTTGGCAAGCCCCGGAACCTTGATCGCCTCCCGCTCGGCAAAAAAGACGTATTGCAACGCCTTTGATTGCGGGTCTGCGACGCACTCCATTATCATCTTGCGCTCAAAAGCCAACCCTTCGGCAAAGGGCAGATTAACCGCCGCTTGAACCGCTTTAATAGCGCGCTCCGGCGCGTTCATACCACGCGTTTTACGCGCAATTGACGTGCGAAATGCGTCGAAATAGTGCTCATCAAAGGTACCCGCATCGATGGTCATATGCTGGATTTTTCTCAACGGCGCGTTTTCGGCGACCAGTTCTGCCGCATAAGCAACGGCTTGGTCAACTACATCACCCTCGACAAGGCGATCGATAGCGCCCGCACGATGCGCCACCGACGCGCGCACCGGATCACCGCTGGTTATGGTCTTAAGCGCAAAATCAACGCCAGCCAACCTCGGCAGTCGCTGCGTACCCTGTGCACCGGGGATGATGCCAAGTTTAACTTCCGGCAGGCCGATTTTTGTGCTGGGCAGCGCAACACGGTAGTCACAGCCCAGTGCAACTTCTAAACCACCACCAAATGCGGTCCCAAAGAGAGCAGCAACGATAATTTTGGGGCTGGCACTGATGGCATCGATGACCTCGCTCAATGACGGTGGTTTCGGTGCGCTGCCGAATTCAGTAATATCGGCGCCAGCCATAAAAGTACGCCCGCGACAGGCCAACACCAACGCCTTGATATCATCGTCAGACGCTGCCTGCTCAACCGCTGACACAAGCCCCGTGCGAACCGCTTGAGAGATCGCATTGACCGGAGGATGATCGATCCAAATAATCCCAATTGATCCACGTTTTTCTATTTCGCCCTGCATAAATTTTCTCCGAAACGCCACTATAAAAAGGCAAGGGTGAGGCTTTTTATAGTCCCCCGCAAGCATTAACTGTCTGCCTAGCCATTAAGTTCGCCGACATCAGCGCAAAGCCCCTTTTGTGTAGTTCAAAAAGCCGAGCACAACGACTAAACACCATCGCGCGGACGGCCCATAATTGCACTAGAAATGCCCTTGTAACCGAACAACTGAACCCTGACCAAAGCCCCTGTTGACGCCTACCGAGTCAGCCATAGCCAGATGCCTGCGCGGTGTCAAGGGGCCCACAAAACCGCTGCGGCGAGTTTAAAAATATTTTTTATAGTAATCTTGGAACTGCTGGAATTGCTCTTGAGTGAGCAGCGATCCGAGCTGTTGCTGTTGCTCTAAAGTCAGATCTATCGGCATGGTCGATTGCATCTGGGGAACGATTTCGAGAATGCTGTCTTCAGCGCTGCTGGCATCACTAGTGGGCGGCGATCTAAACAGTTTGCCTATTTCGGATACTTGGTAGTCGTCGAGATTGTCGATCCCCTTTAGTATCAGCGCTTGCTGCATTTGCTGCTCGAAGTCTTGCATTTCACGGCGTTTGGCGGCTTCGCCGCTACGGTAGGTGTCGAGTTGTTCGGGGGTCAGTATGTCGGTGAGTTGCTGAGTATAATCGCGGTTGATGGCGTCGGTGCGTTGGCGTATTTTTTCAGACAGCGCCGCCATCTCCTCGCGGGTTTGCGGTTGCTGCGAGGACGGGGCGAAAAAATCCATACCGACATCGGCTTGGCTATCGATCAACGCCGACAACGCTGCCGACTGCGCAGGGCTCAAATCGAGCAATTGATCGAGGCGTTGCAACAGCATCTCACCCTGAGATCCGATCAACAGGCTATCGATAAAAGGAAGGGCTGTGGTCATCCCAGGAAAGGCGCGGATTGGTGTCTGTGGCGGCACGCCTCGACTCGCGCTAGGTTGCAATGGGTGATCTTCCAGTTGCGCTTTAAGCGTTGACACCTGCGCCAACAGACGTCGATTTTGCGTCGCAAGATCGGTTAGTTTGCCGTTGATAGACGCAATTTCTGGCGTGTTTGACGCGTCATCTGGAACGCTCGAATTCAACAGATACCAGAGCGGAAGGGCCGCGCCCATAACCGCGGCGACGAGCGCGACGAGGGGAGCTAAATAACGATTTTTGTGCGTGTTGTTCATGTGACCTACTCCTTGGTCTGGGGTGCGAGTGCTGACGTTGCGGTTAACTTGCGTTCGCCGCTGTGCGTTTAGCCATCCTCCATAGGCAATGCGCCAGCGTTTCAGTACCCTTAAACTGGCCAACAGGATACGCCACCGCTAACCTTTCTAGGCGCGCATAGATCAGACAGACCGGAGCGGCTTTGGTTCCCTATCTTTTGGCTCTCTATTATTTGGCTCATAATGCATGGGCTCTATATTACCGATCTTAGGCCAAAGTGTTACAGAGATTGCAAAAGATGCCATTCCCTGCGATATCTGCCCGCCTCGGGCGATACGCCGGTCAGCGGCACGGCGCACTTTGCGTTGGCATGGGCCAACCCCTTTCCATAACCCGTCGATCGCTCACCGCGCATATTGCCGTCGCGAACCGATGGCGGCGCACCCTTTGCTGTCCGATAAAACGTCACCAACGCTATTGCGCGGCCTTATTCGCCGGGGTTTTCGGCAAAACACGCCAGCGAGCGGTCGACAGGCGCCCAGTCAGCAGCGGCAGACAGCCAGTAGTTGGCCATTGGATTTAACGCCGACGGGTCGTCGAGGGTGGCACACTTGACGAAGCGCGCGCCCGGCACCATCTCGGCGTCGGTAAACAGTTGCGAGCCACAGGTCGGGCAAAAGTGGCGCGTAACGGTTCTATCGGCGGCACTTTGTAAACTGTAGGTGCGCGTTTCACCGCTCACGCGCAGAGTGTCGGTCATGGTCACGGTGGTCATTGGGCTGCCAGTGGCGCGCTGGCAATCGCGACAGTAACAACTGCCGCCCTCGAGTTTCTCCGCGTCAAACGCGTAGCGTATCTGCCCGCAGAGACAGCCGCCTGTATATGTCGTCATGTGGTATCTCCTATTGTTTGACCATGTGCATTTTAACCACCAAAGCCCGAGCCTTAGCGAAATGACTCGGTGTAGTTTTCGCCACTGGCGCAAGCACAAATGCGACTGAGCCGAGTCAGCGAGTAACCGGTTTGCTCTCGCCAGTGATTAAACCGCGCCTGCACCTTAGCCAAATCTGACTTGCTGGTTGGATGATCGGCTATCTCTAGGCCGCTCTCGCGCAGGCACGTGACCACGTCACTGCTCAGATTAAAGCTGTCACAACCGAGATAGCGCAACATGCGCGGACCGCTGCGCCCGCCGAGGCGACAGCCGTGTTTTTTAAGGTGCAGGCAAAGACCGACAAAATCCTCTTTCGGCCACTGTTCAACAAAGGCCGCAAAGCTGCCATGCGCGGCTGTCATGTCGATGATGTAGGCGGCATTTTGCGGCACGCTGATGACTTTCTGGCGATTGCGAACGATGCGTTCATCGCGCGCTATATCGTCCAATTGATCGGGGCTGAGCAAGACCATTTTGAAGGGTTCGAAACCAAAAAAAACGCGTTCAAAATCGGGCCATTTTTTGCGGATGACTCGCCAGACAAATCCAGCTTGAAAGACGCATAGCGTCATGGTGGACAGCACGCGGTGGTCGGGAACTTGTAAAAATTCGCTGCGCGGTAATGGCTCGCGAATCCACTCTTCAAGCTTTTCTTCGCCGCCCTTGCGGAACAAGGCGTGCGACAAGATTGGGGCAAAATCGGTCATGCGGGGTCTCTTGCTGCGCTGCGGCGTCATTGCCAAAAGCCTAGTTTAGCTCCATCCATGATCGAGTGGTAGCTATCCGCGCTCGAGCCTCGCGACAATCCGTTGCGCGTTGGTCGGCAAGCGCTGATAGCGATGGGGCGCGTCGGCGCGGCGCATCACAGTAATCGCCTAACATAGCGGGAAAAACGTCTGTTAATCAACGCGTAACAAGAGTGGTCTAGCGCGGTTAACATTGAGCCAATATCGCCGTCCATAAGCGCCTCCTAGATAGGCGCCTCCTAGATAAACGCCTCCTAGCTAAGTGGCTCATAAATAAACGCCGCGTAAATAAGCGCCAGATAAAAACTGTAGCATCACGCTAATTTCAACCGCCCCGTACAAAATCCTGCTACAAAAAACCATGCGCTGCCGCGCGTTTCGTGCCACTTTATAAGCACCGCTGCGTTTATGAATGAGTCCACACCGAGACTTTATCGGCCCAGCGCATCATCAAGCTGCCAGATACGCGCTGAAATTGACCCGGATAGCTCGCCATCGCTACAATTAACCGTGACCTATGGGCCAGCGCGAGGCCATCTAACATAATTTCAATCGAAAGGGATTCGACCGAAATGAACTCTGACAAACCAAGCAGCCAAAATCTCGAGCGCGATCAGCACCCAGCGGTATTGTTGTACCTGTTTAAACGCGATTTTGTCGATGCTGGTAAGCGCTATTTTTGCCCGCACTGCCTGCGTATAGAAGGGCTAATGGCGCTATTCCCCGAAATTCGTCACGCCATCGAGGTGCGCTATGTCGCTTTTGCCAAACCACGCGGCCAGTTGGCCGAGTGGGTCGGCGACGATCAGCAGAGCTGCCCACAGTTAATTTTTGTCGGCGGCGACGATTCACTATCCGCCGCCTACAGTCAGCGCGCACCCACCGGAACTCTGCACATCACCCGCACCAACGATATTCTTAGCTACCTGATCGCGCGTTTTAAACTGCCGCAGATACACCCTTAAACCGTGCGTCGTATGGCGCAGCAATGCGCGGCGAGTCGGCAATGGGTGCTGCGCTGCTTGCAGGCGTGTGGGCCGTTTATGGCATCGCTAAAAGCTTGGCGTTTACGCCCCGCAGGATGCTATGCACCCGCGCGCATCGCGGGGCCTATCGAGCGAATCGTTGCGCGCTGGCATCTACGCTTAAAAATGCCTGTTTGACTGTGTTTAAATAGTGGTTGACGCCTTGTGCTTTAAAAGCAGCACCCGAGCATGCCGGCAACCGCGGTTGAATAACCCACAGCGATAAAAAAGGTATAACCAGCATGAAAGCAGCAATTTTCGCGGGGCCAGGGCAGCCCTTAAAAGTTGTCGAACAGCCGATGCCAGAGATCGATGACCAGCAGATGCTGGTGCGAGTGAGTTACTGCGGTATCTGCGGCACAGATATTCACGTCACCCGCGAGGGTCCGTTTATGGTGCCGCCGAATACCGTGCTTGGGCATGAGTTTTCTGGGCGTATCGCAGCCCTCGGGGCGGCCGTCAAAGACGGTCATTTTGCCGTCGGTGACCGCGTAGTGTCGCTCCCCTACATCGGCAAACAGCTCATCGGCTTTGGCGAAAACCCCGGCGGCTATGGCGAATACATTCGCGTTGG
>DDJS01000117.1:10709-13331 GCA_002339165.1 Cellvibrionales bacterium UBA2618
GGTCGAACCCTTTTCGGTCGGTTTACATGCGGTCGAAAAAGCCGGCTCAGTGGGGCAAAAAAACGTGCTGATTATTGGTGCCGGCCCCATCGGTTTGGCCTGTGCAATCTGGTGCCGCCTGCGCGGTGCTCGGCAGGTGTTGATCAGCGAGCGAGTTCCAGCGCGCGCGGCGATGGCCGTCGCGATGGGATTTCAAACCCTGAACGCCGACGGCGATGTCGGTGCCGATTTTACCGCGACGGCTGGGGCCTGCGTCGACATTCAGTTTGAGTGCGTCGGAGCGCCCGGCATGTTGCAGGCCTGCATCGAGCGCGCGTCGACCGGCGGACTGATTATCGGCGTCGGCGTCTGCGATCAACCCGATCAAATCGAACCGCTCGGCGCGGTGCTCAAAGAGCTGTGTATTCAGTGGGTGTTGGCGTATCAGTTGAGCGACTTTGCCAAAACCCTCGACGCTATGCTGGCCGGAGAACTAGAACACGCGGCGTTGATTACCGACGTGGTAACGCTCGAGCAATTACCCGCCGCGTTTGAGGCGCTGCGCGAGCCTATCGACCAGTGCAAGGTGCTGGTGGATCTGCGCGGGGACTAAATTTATACCTCGTTCATCGGCACGCAGAGCCAGTCGTTGAGTGCGGTGGCGCTTGCAGGCGCCGCCCGACAACGTTGCACTCTGGACGCGCTATTAACCGCCGTCCGGCGCAGTTCGTTGGCACATGGCGAGCGCGCGGCGAGGACGGATGGACCCCCGCCCTATTCGGCTGACCGGTCGTTTCGCCATTCACCAACTGTGCTGGTGTTCCTCGACAAACCGTTGCAGCGCCACCAGTGCCTTGGGCATACTCGCCTCACCAAAGCCAATGCGAAAATAATCGCGGTAAGCGTCAGCGTACGCCGGATCGCTAAACACGTAGGCGGGTTTGATCGAAATACCGGCATCGGCAAGCGCTTTGCCGAGCGCTGCAGACGACATCGGGCCGCTAAATTTAACGTAGCCAACCGCCCCCGCGGTAGGCCGAACCCACTGAAAAAATTTGGAATAACGCTGAAAAAACTCGTCCAGCAGGTGTAAATTGTGCGCGATAATGGCAAGGTTTTTTTTCAAAATAGCATCGCTGGCGCGCAGCGTCATGATCGCCTGTAACTCGCTGGCGCGTCCGGGGCAGGCGCTACCAAAATACTGCACGTCGATACACGCTTGCCGGAGCGCGGTGTCTTGCAGCGCCAGCCAACCAATGGTCACGCCGCAGGCACCCCAAGGCTTTGACAGGGTGCATAAGCTGATGCCGCGAGGGTAAGCATCGGCCATCGCTGGCAGGCGGGTGCGCGGATCGTGCTCGAGTAGGCGGTAGGCCTCGTCCGACAATAGATGCAGATTGTGGCGCTCGGCCAGCGCGATCAAGTCCCCCTGAAGTCGCCGGCTCATGAGACTGCCCGCCGGGTTGAACGGCTCGTTGATCACCAGATAACGGGTATTGCTGCGCATCGCCGCTTCAACCTCGTCGGGTTGGATTTGCCAACCGTTTTCGGCTTGCAGTGGGATAGTCGTGACATCGGCTCCAGCGAACAGCGGCGCCTGTTGCACCGACTGGTAACCGGGGGTAAAGACGATGGCGTGATCGGCGCGGGTCAACAGCGCAAAGGCGCAAGTCTGCAGGGCCACTTGGCCCCCGCAAAATACCAAAATATTGTCCGCGCCGATGGCGTTACCATAGAGGCCGGCAATCGTCTGACGGAGATCTAAACTACCACCATTGGCGGTGTATTCTAAGCCGTGCTGATCAAACGCATCGACCAGCGCGTGATCGCCGCGCGCGCGCGTCAGCTCGACCAGTTCGGGCATCGACAGCGGCTCGGTATAAGAATTTGAAAAACTCAGCGGTAGACCACCGGTGATGGTTTTATGCTGTTTTGACCAAGGCACTTTAAACGACATCGAGTGTTCTCCACATAGCGGTCGTGCGCTATCTACATTAAGGTTTTAACCGGGGCAAAAAAGACCTATTAAAAGAGATAATTTTGCTCTTCCAGCCGTTGCAACAACGCCTGACCCTCTGCCTGAGAGGTTAAAATATAGTTGCTGTTGTCTGGGTATATTTTGGCCTCGTTCGACGACATTACAATGCTGGTAACGAGGCGCATGGCAACCAACTCGAAAAGCACCGCCAACTCCTCATCGGCGAGCGCAAATTCAGCGCAATAACCGTCGATGACCGCGCTGGCGGCGGTGCCTATATCGGTCTCGCCGAGCAGTAGGTAGGCCAGCGCAATCGCCAACTCGTTGACCTGAGTACTGTGCATCATCTCGCCGAAGTCGATCAACCCATGCATGCACTGCGGGTGATCGCGGTCGATGATAAAGTTGTGCTGGTTGGCATCGCCGTGAATCACCGCCTTGCGCAGCCCACGCAAACGCGGCGCTACGCGGGTTTCGTAGTGCTCAAACAAACGACCAATGCGCTCGCGGGTGGCGCTATCGTCGATATCTTTAAGGTGCGCTCTGCAACCGATGACGTTGTCGAGATCCCACAGATAACCCGCCCGGTGACTGGCGGGATGGCTAAAATCTTGCAAACTCTGGGATAGCTGGCCGAGAAAACGCCCGGCATCGCGGTACAGCGG
>DDJS01000146.1:0-24213 GCA_002339165.1 Cellvibrionales bacterium UBA2618
AACCTGGTACTCTACGTCAAGCCCCAGGCCTAGCCGCAACCCTCTGTATCGTGTCTATCGCCAATGTTCCGCTGACGACGCGCGTTGGCGATCTCGATTGTAAACCGCCATCGGGGCGATGCCCGCTAATTAAAAAAAGGCATCAATGCTGAATATAGAAGGGCATCAACCGCTGGGTTTTCACAGCAGCCGTTCGATCTTAGCTGCGAGCGCGTCCGGTGTGGTGATCGGTGGATGACGACTGACCACTTGGCCCTGTCGATCGACCAAGAATTTGGTGAAATTCCACTTGATGTTGTCGGTCAATAGACCACCGGCGGCACCTTTAAGGTATTGGTACAACGGACTTTGATGCGCGCCATTGACGTCGGTTTTGGCCATAACCGCAAAGTCGACGGCGAAACTGCGCTGACAAAATCCCTGAATCTCGCTATCGTCGCCCGGCTCCTGAGCGCCAAACTGGTTGCACGGTACTGCGATCACGCACAGACCGCGGTGTTTGTAGGTCTCGTGGAGGGACTGCAATCCGGTGTATTGACCGGTGAAGCCACACTGACTGGCGGTGTTGACTATTAGTAGAACTTGTCCCCGGTATTGCTCCATGGATATGACGTCTCCGCTTGCAGAGTTCAGGGAGAAATCATACAGTGATTCGGCGGGCTCTAAAATTTTATTGTTGTCCATTGGCGGTGCTCCGGCGGTGTTTAAAGTTTGACGCTAGGTGTAGGTAATGGCCGCTAATCAGATTGATTGCAAGCAAAGTCACTGACGCTAAAGTCACGGCATCTAAAGTCACGGCAGCTATGCTGTTTTTATCTATACCAATCTAACCTCTGGGTTTTCTGCGGCGGATTTTCCGGGGTCTCTACAGTCCTCTGTGGTCTATTCGCTGAAGCAGTGTCTCGGGGCCGGAAAGGCGCCACCGCGGACTTGTTCGGCATACTGCTGCAGTGCGATTAACACCGAACCGCTGTCGGACAAAAAGTTTTTTGAGAAACGCGGGAACGCCGGTGATATGCCAAGCATGTCGTAAAGTACCAGTATCTGCGCATCGGTATCAGGACCGGCGCCAATACCGATGACCGGGATGTTAAGCGTTTGTGCGAGTAGTTTACCCAGCGATGAGGGAACGCATTCAATCACCAGCAACTGCGCGCCGGCCTCTTGCAACAATAGGGCATCAGCCACGATTTTTTCCGCCGCCTGTGGATCGCGGCCCTGTACCTTGAAGCCGCCAATTTTATGCACTGATTGGGGCGTTAGCCCAAGGTGCGCACAGACCGGAATTCCCCGTTCGGTCAATTGAAAAATAGTGTCGCCCAGCCACTCGCCGCCCTCAAGTTTGACCATCTGCGCGCCTGCCTGCATCAGTATGGCGGCGTTGTGCAGTGCGTCTGTCGGTGTTGCATAGCTCATAAAGGGCATGTCGCTAACCACCAGGCTGTGTTCGACCCCGCGGCGCACGGCCTCGGTGTGGTAAGCCATCTCGTCGACCGACACTGGAATCGTGGTGTTGCGACCCTGGATGACATTGCCAAGCGAGTCTCCGATCAGCACCATCTCGATACCGGCGCTATCGACGAGTTTAGCGAAGCTAAAGTCGTAAGCGGTAATCGAGGCGAATTTCTCACTGCGGCCTTTCATGGCGGTTAAGTCATCGATAGTTGTCACTGCTGGGGCGCTCCTGTAACGGGGGAGACTACGTTACTCAGTTTACGCTGCGCTGACAAGCGCCGACTGCAGAGGTTCAGTTGATCGCCATAGGATTGTAATAATGTCTTCCGCGGTGTGTTCTGGCAATCTGGCGGACTAAATGTTGATAATCTTCGAGGCTGTCGGCCAGATTGATTTGTTCGGTATTAACAATCAGTAGCGGTGTTGCGTTGTAATGGTAAAAAAACTGCGTATAGGCCTCGTTAATACGTTTTAGGTAGTCCGCGTCCATGCCTTCTTCGCTGGCTCTACCTCGGCGTTTGACGCGGCTGTGCAGGGTCTCGGTGGGGGCTTGCAGGTAGATGACTAAATCCGGTTTTGGTAAATCGACCATGACATTGTCATAGACCGTTTGATACAGTCGATATTCGTCATCATCGAGGTTAACGCGTGCAAACAGTGGGTCTTTTTCGATGAGAAAGTCACTGATGCGAACGCGTTGGAATAGTTCGCCCTGGCGAAGTTCTTCGAGTTGCCGTATCCGCTGAAATAAAAAGTATAGCTGCGTCGGCAGAGCAGTGCCCTTGCGATCCTGATAAAAACGCTCAAGAAACGGATTATCCTCGGCATCTTCAAGCAGTGTTTGCACCTCAAAGGTGGCCGCTAGGCGCTTCGTCAATGTAGTTTTACCAATCCCTATTGGGCCCTCGACGGCGATATATGCAGGGATCCTCAGTGCGCGCAGATCGATGGTGCCACTGCTAGGGGTAGTTTTGGTCACGCGGGATTCCCGATAATGGCTGAATTAGACTTCGAATCGAATAACCATACCGTGGTCGGTACATTTTTCCAAGAGCTGACTGATGGTTTTCCCTTTGATGAGCAGTTGATTACCGGTTAAATCGGCTAGCGGTAGCAGCACAAAAGCTCGTTCATGGAGTCGCGGGTGCGGTATCTTAAGGCGCATTGAGTGCACTGAGCGTTGCCCGTAAAGCACTAAGTCTAGGTCAAGGGTTCTCGGCCCCCAGCGCTCGGTGCGCACACGGCCTTGTTGGTCTTCCTGTGCTTGTAACAGGTCGAGCAGCGGTTCTGGTTCTAGATCGGTATCCAGTTGTACTACAGCGTTGCAGTAATCGGGTTGAATACCGGGGCCAATCGCTTGGCTGCTGTAGAGTTGTGAGCTTGCAACTCGGTGCAGTTGCGGGTGTTTGGTGAGAGCCGATATGGCCCGTTCTATTTGCTGTCTGGGATTGTCTAAGTTACTACCCAGCGCCACGAAAACGGTCGTCATTACTCTGCGTTAGTCGATGGGTCTTTGCGCGTTTTAGGGCGTCTGCGACGGGCACGACTGCGACGTGGTTCCTTGATTTGCGAAGCCATATCGAGGCGCTCTTGCGTATCGCATTCTTGATAGCGCGTCCACCAGTCGCCAAGACCCTCGAGATCCTCTCCCGACTCTTCACGAAGCAGGACAAAGTCGTAGGCCGCTCTAAAGCGCGGATGGCTGCACAGCCGTTCGGCGCGAGCGCCGGCACGACGCGGTAGGGATAATTGCAGTTCCCATATTTCGCGCATAGGTATACTGAAGCGCTTCGGGATCGCGGTGACGGTAACCTGGCGAGAGAGTGCGTTGTCGGCGGCTCGGCGCAGCGCCGATAGGGGTGCCTCCCCCTGTTCGCGATATTCTTTTGAGCGCTGCGCGACTGCCGGCCAGAGCAGGGCAGCATAGATGAACGCCGGCGTTACGCGCTTCAGTGATCGGACTCTCAGGTCAGTATTGGTAAAGGCTTGCTCAATAAGTCGCTCGGCGATGGGGTCGCGTTGTAGGCACGCGTTTAAGTCGGGCACTATATAGTCAAAAAAAGCATATTCTTGCAGGAGTCTGTAAGTGGCGAGTCCCTGGCCGCTCATAAATAGCTTGAGGCTTTCATCGAAGAATCGGGGTGCCGAAACCTGCGCTAAGTTGTCGGCTAACCCAGCCATCGGTGCTGCGGTTTTTGCGTCTATCCGAAAGCCGAGTTTAGCGGCGAAGCGCACCACTCTCAGAAGGCGCACTGGGTCCTCGCGAAAGCGCGTTGCGGGGTCGCCCATGATACGCACCAGGCGTTTTTTTATGTCGCTTAGGCCATCGGCAAAATCCCGCAAAGTGTTGTCGGTAGGATTGTAGTAGAGCGCGTTAATACTTAGATCTCGGCGGCTGGCATCGTCGCTAAGGGTGCCGAACACGTTGTCTCGGGTGAGCATTCCGGTATCCGTTTGGCGCCGGGTGCCATTGGTTTGTTGGCTTTGCTGATTGGACCTAAAAGTGGTCACCTCGATGATTTCGCGACTGTATTGAACGTGGACAATTTGAAAGCGCCGGCCGATGATTCTGGCGCGCCTAAATAGCGGTTTAACCTGATCTGGTTCGGCGTTAGTGGCGACGTCGAAATCTTTTGGCTTTAGGTCGAGCAATTGGTCGCGTACGCCGCCGCCGACAATATAAGCCTCAAAACCGGCGCGCTGTAATGTTTTGACAACCTTGAGTGCATCAGCGCTCATCATGTCAGGCGTTAGCGCGTGCTTGTCCTCAGTAATCAGCCGCCCTGAGTTAGCTTTACCTTGCGATTTTCTGCGCTGGAAGAATTTGTTGATGCGTTCGAGCATAGTCAGTCTTTGGCTTGCATTTCTGACCAAACAGTTTAACAGACGAACGCTTGTTGTGGCAGGTGCATATAGTAAAAAGGGGATGCCGTTAGGCAACCCCTTTCAAAGTCTTCAGGCTTTTGACCCTCAAACACCTTCGCAATCCAACTTATTTTTTTATTTATTGTTATTATAAAGTCATAGTACTTATGACTTAAACCTATAGTAATCAATTGTGCGATTTTTTCAACCATTAAATAAATTTTAATCGCAAACAATTTGTGCTACCTGACACACGCTTCAGGCTTTATGCCACGACTGCTTCATCCGTGACGGCTAATGCCGAGTTTGAAGCGCCGCTGCCAGAGGCATTTTCTGCTGATGCCGAGTTTTTTCGCCAAGGCGGTCTCAGACATTTGACCTTGGTGTTCGAGGACAAATTGAGTAAAGTATTCTTGCAGAGACAAATTTTGTGCAAACTGTCGCCCAGATATCTGCAGCGAAGGGTCGAGTGGCGAGGCATCGATATCGCCGATTGCCCGCTTTACCGCAACGATCATTTCATCATGGTCAAAGGGTTTGGAAATGTAATCGACCGCACCCTGGCGCATGTTGTCAACCGCAGAGCGCAAGCTGGCATAGCTGGTCATAATAATTACCGGCACCTCTGGAGCCAAGCCGATCAGTTCATTGCCGGTGCCGCCGGGCAGGCGAAGGTCGGAAATAATCAGCGCGAAATCTCGCAGGTTATAGCCTTGACGGGCGGATTTAACGCTCACAGCATCGCGCACGCGATAGTGATGTCGCTCGAGCAACTGGCGCAGGGAGGAGCGAATAACCTCTTCATCTTCGACGATTAAAATGTCTTTCATAAAACCTCATGTCGGCGCGCTCCGGCGGGTCATTTTAACGTTTTTCGAGTTTATTTACAGGGCAGGCGCATGACTGCGGTACTGCCTCGATCGCTATCTCGAGCAGGGCTTGTCAGCGACACGCTACCGCCTAGGTCGGTCATCAAGTTGAACACCACCCAAAGCCCCAAACCGGTACCTTCTCCTGGCTCTTTGCTGGTTACGAAAGGCTCGAATACTCGGTGCTGGATATTTTCGTCAACGCCTGCGCCGCTGTCACTGATGGCCACCTCCACGGTGTCGCCGAGAGACTCGGCGGCAATCGTCACGCTGGCGTCGTCTGGAGAGGCATCTAGGGCATTACCAAAAAGGTTTAAAAAGACTTGTATGAGTTGTTGTGGGTCACTTTGTACGTGCAGCAATGGGTCGACCGTACAGATAAATTCAACTCGCCGTTGGCTATAGCTGAGGCTCAACAAATCGATTGCCTCATCGATAATTTTTCGTAACTGAACCGTTTCTAAAGATTCACATTGAGCGCTGTCGCCACGGGAAAAATTGATCAGTGATTTGACGATACGGTCTATGCGATCGGTTTGCGACAATATTTGTGTGGCCGATTTGCCGATCGGCGTTTGCTCGCGTTGGTAGCGAAGATTTTGTGCAATGCAGGCGATACCGGTGAGAGGATTACCGATTTCATGTGCGACTCCAGCGGCCAGGCGGCCGATCGAAGCCAGCCTTTCGTTTTCCATATAACTCTGCATAAGCATCATAGACTGGGTCTGTTCCTCTACCAGCAGCACGCGGTCAGCGCCCAGTTCAGGCTGATTTTTATCGACAGAACGTTGAATATTAAACCAACGGGCTTGGTCTCCCACCAGCAGTTTTATGCTGTCTTGTGCCGGCGTGTCTGCGGCCAAAAAATCGTCGATAAAGCTCTGCCACGGCTGCGCTAACTCATCGATCGCACTGCCGATGGCGACCTCTTTATCGATCTGGGTATAGTCGGCAATCGCAGTATTCCACTTTAATATCTCGCCACTTTGGGCGATGGCAATCAGGCCTATGGGTAAATTATCCAAAACCTCGCGGTGGTGAACCCGCAATTTATTCAGTTCGCTGGCCAGACCTGTCAATCGACCACCGTGGATTGCCAACATAGACTCGATTAAATAGATATCGTCGGGCTGCTTTTCTATCGAGGGTCTAAACGGCAGTGTTTGTTGCATCACGCGGTGGGCTGCGAGTACCCCAAAGCGCAGGTTTAACGAAGCGCTCAATTGGTCGCGCAACTGGCGAAGGGCCGCTGGGCGGCGTTCACTGGCGTTCAGTCCGAGTTCATCCAACGCGCTGTCGACTTCGCTGGCAGCGCTGTCGCCTAGGGACTTTTGCAGGCTTAATTTGACTTCGTCCACCGACACTTGGTCGAGCCTCACTCGCGCTGGGACGTAGACATTATCAGCCATGCACAGACGGGCATAAGATGCTTGTTCATCATCCATCTTACCGAAGCTGGAAAACAACGTGCAAAGCAAGATATTCACTAGCAATGCTTCGATGCTCCAGATATGCCAATTCTCCATGCCGAGCGCAACCCCGGTATACGCCTCGAAGCCACTCCAAGAGCCACTAAATACCGGCAGTACTAAGGTGGCGAACCACAGACTGATGCCCGCGATCAGGCCTATCAGGAAGCCACGCCGGCTGACGCTTGGCAAATACAGGGCCGCTAGCATGCCGGGTGTCAGTTGGGCTAATCCAGCAAAGCCAATCAAATAGAAATCAGTGACGCTCAATCCGGCGACTATGGTGTCGAGCAACAGGGCCACGACGATCAATAACAGGGAACTTAGGGTGATTCGTTGAGCAATCCAATTATCCAATTCAGACTGACGATAAAAGTTCTTGTCGGGCAGTACAAAGCTGTTCAGAATCATCCGCGATAGCATGATACTCAGGCTCACCAGCAGCGACAGGCTCAGTAGCAAGATACTGGCTGTGCCGAGCCCAGAAATGATCTCGGATTCGAGCACAGCAGGCAGCACATAAAGGTAATCTTGCGGCGGGAATGTAGGCTCTAAAATACTGCCGGCCCAAAGTATAGGCAGTACCGGAATACACAGTAACAGGGTGAGTAGCGGGTAGACGTATGCCGTTGAACTGGATAGCCGGTCTGAAATTTGGTTGGAAATGAGTAAGTTAAAATTCAATGGCAGTGCGAAGCTGGCGACTAAAAAAATACTGATAATACTGTAGGCTGGACTTTCCCTGCGCAATATTGCCGTTTGACCACTGCGCTCGACCCATTGATTCATCGCATCGACACCGCCAAAGACGCTGTCGATGCACAACCACACGGTGGCGCCCATAGCCAGCACCAGTAGCAGTCCTGCCGAGGCCATCATTCGTGACAAATAGCTCGCTGTATCACTGCGAATGGCCCGCGCGACAATCAACCCAATAAGGACCACCAGCGCCAGCATTACCGGCGATTGCAGCTGTGGTGAGAGATTGAACTCTACGATTGAGCGCAGCGCGAAAAACTGCGCCAGAAAAAGTGGCATTGATGCCGCAACAAGGCACACGCAGGTCATTTTTGCGACTGCGCCACCACGGTATCTAAAGGTTAAAAAATCAACTAGGGTCGCGAATTTGATGACTTCCACCAAGCGGCGAAGGGGAAAGAAAATTAACGGTGAAAAAAGGAATATCAGGGTGAACGCGATCATCGCTATCACCAGCGTATAGCCATAGCGGCCGGCCAGCTCCATCCCGCCCATGGCCATCAGGACGCCGCTGCCGGCGACTAGCGTTAGGTTAAAAACCAATGCGTTGGCCATCGGGTGTTTTAAGCGCAGCAGGAATTCTGCGCTAAAACCGCCGACCGCCAGGCTACCGATAACCGCTAATAGAGTTTCAGGATTCATCCCACACTCTTTGACGCTGCACTACATAACCGCTAAAGACCATTAACGCCCAGACCACGAACGGCCTAAACCAACTGCCCGATGGCTCCATTGCCCATTGGGTAGCCATTGGGAATACGGCGGCACACAGCAGTGTCAGAGCCGCCACCAGACGATAGTTCAACATACACAGGTGCCTTGGGGGTTATGGGGTAGTGACATTTTAGTGATCGGTCCTTGGTTGATCAAAACGCGATGATAGGGCGGCAGTGCCAGCATGGCAATGCCGACGATTGCACAGCGATTGCCGACAGCACCTTTAAGTGTCGGTTGGCGAGGGTTTCTGGGACACATTGGGAATCCGAGCCAAGCTCCAGTTCGCGGTTGCCCAGGCAATAAGATGCTCCACCGGCGCCCCCAAAAGTGTCTTGGGTGGATCCTGCTGCAACCACGCGAGCGCTTGCCAGAGGGTCTTGGATGGCGATGCGTGATTGAGCGGTGCGGCGTGGTTTTGCTTACTGAGTTTATTGCCATATAGGTCCACTGCCAACGGCAGGTGCGCGTAGGCGGGAGCGCTGTAGCCGAGGCATTCCTGTAAATAACGCTGGCGCGGCGTCGAGCTGAGAAGGTCGGAACCGCGGACGATGTGGGTGATGCCCTGTCGATGGTCGTCGACAACCGACGCGAGTTGGTAGGAATATAAGCCATCGCGTCGGCGAAGGACAAAATCGCCAACCTCGCGCAGCAGATCCTGATAGTGATGGCCCATCACCTGGTCTTCGATGGTGATCGTGCAGGGAGCGATTGCTTGACGCACCCGCAAACGTATCGCTCGGTTGGAGCCGGCAAGGTCAAGGGCGTCGCAGTGACCGTCGTATGCGCCCCCGAGTTGCGTAATTCTTTTTCGATTGCACTGGCAGGCATAGGTGAGGTGACGGGTCTGAAGGCGGTCGAGTACGCGTTGGTAGTCTTTTAGGAACTGGCTTTGGTAAACAATCTCACCGTCCCATTGAAGGCCGTGATCTATCAATTGCGCGAGGATCGTTGCGCTATGTTTGGGGTCTTCGCGTGGTGGGTCGATATCCTCTATACGCACGCGCCAAGAGCCGCCGTTGCACTTCGCATCGAGGAAGCTAGCGAGGGCACAGACCAAGGATCCGAAGTGTAATGGGCCTGATGGCGATGGGGCGAAACGGCCCACATAGTCTCGATTGGGCACAGGCATTACCTAGAGGTGAAACGTGCGTTACACGGCGGCCATATTAGCCACCGGTGATTTGCTTTTCCTTGATTTCGTCGAGGGTTTTACAGTCGACGCAAAGATCAGCTGTCGGTCGTGCTTCGAGTCTACGCACGCCGATGTCGACGCCACACTGGTCGCAAAAACCGTAGTCATTTTCCTCGACGCGAATCAACGTTTTATCTATCTTTTTGATCAGCTTTCGCTCGCGATCGCGGGTTCTCAGTTCGAGACTAAATTCTTCTTCTTGCGTTGCGCGATCGGCTGGGTCGGGAAAGTTCGCCGCCTCGTCTTGCATATGGTTGACGGTTCTATCTACCTCTTCCATCAACTCGTGACGCCATGCGCGCAAGATAGCTTTAAAGTGCTCGCGCTGGGCTTCATTCATGTACTCTTCACCCGGCTTTTCGAGGTAGGGAGCGAGTCCATGGAGGCTGGCAGTGCCTTTGGTGTCGGTCGTCATTTTATCCGCCGCCGCAGTTGCTTTTGAGGACGAACGTTTGGGGCTACTCGTTGCAGGCATAGTTAAGTCCATTAATGGCGAAAAACATATGTTTGTCAGCCCCGCGTTATAGAGATATTGCTGACATTTATCAAGCAGAATTTACTAAAAATGGCTAAAAACTTTACTTTTTGCCGCTGTTTTGCCGCTTGTATCCGCGCGATTAGGGTGGCACAGTGCGCCGTTAATCGCTCTTTTCCAGCACCGCTGCGAGTCTCCTAATCGAGGTACAGTAAAACCTTTGAAATATGCCGAACCACTAAAATGCGGGACGCTGATCCGTCGTTACAAGCGATTTTTTGCCGATATCAAAACTGCCGACGGAGAAAGCTTGACGATACACTGCCCAAATACTGGCTCCATGAAAAATTGTCATGTGGCGGGAAGTCGTTGTTGGTATTCTTTGACTAATAATCCGAAACGCAAGCTGCCAGGGACATTGGAGCGGGTGACTACCCATTTTGGCAACCTCGCAGGAATCAACACTGGCCTGCCGAACAAGCTAGTTTGCGAGGCTATCGAGGAAAATAGAATCGAACAATTTGCTGGATTTACCGAGCTTCGATCGGAAGTTCGCTACGGCGAAGAAAACAGCCGCATCGACCTGCTGTTACACGGGCCCCAGGGTGATTGTTATATCGAAGTCAAGAGCGTCACGCTGGACATGGGCGACGGTTTGGCACTGTTTCCCGATGCAGTCACCTCGAGGGGCACTAAACACCTGCGTGAGTTGATGGAGATGGCTGCCGCTGGGCATCGCGCGGTGTTGTTTTTCTGTGTTCAGTTGAGTGCCGCTGAACGCGTTGCCATTGCTGCGGATATAGATCCTGAGTATGCGAAAACGCTCGATTTAGCGATGCGTTCGGGGGTCGAAGTGATGGCCTGGCAATGTGAATTTACGCCACACAGCAGCCGTCTTTTGAGGCCATTGCCGCTGGCGCTTTGAAGCCTCGGCCACCACCGAGCTAGCGAGCAGCTTGTAGAGGTCGTCTGCGGTGACTGCTGGAATTGGACGCTGTAATGACCAGTAGCGTAAACTAAGGTTTGAGAATTTCATCCAGCGGAGGACTCAGTGAGCCAACTACCTACTGCACAGATTGAGGGTGCGAAAGGCGATGAAGACATTGTTTTTGGCGTCACAGAAAGGCATCTGGTGTCGTGGGCGAACGTTTCGCAGAGCTCGTCCGATGCGCCCTGTTTTATCCATCGCGAGGTCGCACCGGTACTCGCCGACTTGCGCAGTCGAGCAGCCGAACAGGGCTTTGATCTTTGCGTGTGCAGCGGCTACCGGTCGTTCCAGCGCCAGTCGGCGATTTGGAACGACAAACTAAGCGGCGGCCGTCCGGTGCTCGATAAAATGAGCCGTCCGCTGCAACTCGATGGGCTCTCCGATTGGGATCGAGTTAAAGCAGTGTTGCGATGGTCTGCGTTACCTGGCGCCTCGCGGCACCATTGGGGCACCGATATCGATGTTTATGACGCCGCAGCGATGCCACAGGGGTACCGACTGCAGTTGATTCCAGAGGAGACCGAAGCCGGCGGTGTATTCTCGTCGATGCACGCCTGGCTCGACACCGAATTGGCGGCTGGGGGTGATTTTTATCGACCCTATGCACAGGACCGTGGCGGGGTTTCGCCCGAGCGTTGGCATTTGAGCTATGCGCCCCTAGCGAGCTATTATGCCGCGCAGCACAACCCCGAGGCACTGGCGCAGCGCCTACGGGACGCCAACATCAGCCAACTCGATACAGTGTTAAAGCACTTGGATATCATTTATCAGCGTTTTATTTGTAACCTCTAATGTCGCCAGTTCAGGCATCGCCCGTGCTCGATACCGATAGTCTTTGGCGAGTGATCTGCGAAGAGGCGCGCGAATTGCGCGCCGGTGAGCCGGTGCTCGCTGATTTTTTTCAAAGTCATATTTTGGATCACGAAAATTTCGGTGCCGCTTTGGTGCACCGGATTACATCATTGATCGCGTGCGAGGCACTCGCTGCCGACGGCATTGGCGATCTTTGTCGCTTAGCGCTGGACGACGATCCACACATCTTATGCAACGCCAGTATGGACTTGCAGGCGCATGTCGAACGCGATGCTGCCTGCGATCGACACGTGGTTGCGCTACTCTATTTTAAGGGGTTTCAGGCGCTACAATGTCAGCGCATTGCACACTGGTTATGGGGTCGCGATCGCTGCACCATGGCGCTGTTGTTGCACAGCCAAATGGTCAGACGCTTTACTGTGGATATCCACCCGGGAGCGGTGATGGGCAGTGGTATTATGCTCGATCACGCGACTGGACTAGTGATCGGCGAGACCGCCGTGGTCGGCAACAATGTGTCGGTGCTGCACTCGGTGACGCTCGGTGGCAGCGGCGCTGCCGCCGGCGATAGACACCCAAAAATCGCCTCGGGGGTTTTGATCGCAGCGGGCGCGAAAATCCTCGGTAATATTAACGTTGGTGAAGGGGCTAAAGTGGGCGCTGGCAGTTTGGTACTCGAGTCGGTGCCGCCGCATGTTACGGTTGCCGGAGTACCGGCGGCTGTCGTCGGGATACCTCGCGAGATATCGCCGGCCCTGGAGATGGATCAAGCCCTCGGGGCAAAAAATGGCGACGCCTTGATGAACCCCAAAGCATGAAAACTCACGGGTGATAATCTAAGCTCGTGGCGCTGTTTCAGCGTTGGCTTCGTAGAGGCAGATGTTTGCCAAGTGCTGTATCTGCTTTTCAAGCAACAATTGCCGCTCCTCTGTGAACGCTTGCAGTACGTAGCAATCTTTGTCATAGGTCACAAAACGGGCGATGGTCGATAGTTGATCGCCGTCGTAAAGGCTGGTGTGCAGGGCGATCATGCCATCGTGTAATTTTTCGGCGAGCTGAATGGATTGCTGTTTAAGTCGATCTATCTGTTCGTGATAACTAAAAATTGGCACCATAGCAACGTTGTCGCTGCAAAGCGTCCAGGTGATTTCTAGATCGATACCCCTTTGATCGGATAGTCTTTCGAGCAGTTGTTGGAGTGAATATACCGCCATTAAACAGATCAATAGATGTTGTTTGGAACATTCAGTCGAACGAATATAGAAATTGATCGTTCCCTCTGCGCCTTCGATGCGATGGCCTCCGTAGAGTTCAAGTGTACGTAGCGCGCAGTAATCTAGGGTTTCGAATAGCCGTTCTAAATTGTCTCGGTTGAGTTGCGCGCTGAGGCGTTGACGGTTGAGTAATTTGGCGCTGACCAAGGTGCAAAAATAGCCATTGCTACTCGCGTTGTCGCCTTCGAGCGACAGCGCCAAGAGGGGTTCAAGGCGTTTTTCCAACGCATTTATTTCATCGCCTAGCGTGGCGCTATTACCGGGTAGGCGATTGACCAGCACTGCGATCCGTCGTGACAATTGCTCGCTGTAACGGTAGCAACCGTAGGTGACTAGAACGGTAAATAGAACCCATAGCAGTAACCAGTGACGAGCTGAACGTCGGTGAGTTGCGATCATCAGGCCGCGATCTACTGTGATCTCAACGCGTCCTCCCGGCGTTTCACGCACCTCAATGAGGCGGCTAAAAATCGCTAATGCAATCGGACTGCTATCGCTGCGTGCGCTCTGCGCCTTTAACTGGTCGGTTTGGTCAAAAAAACTGGCGCTGTGGATCAGCGGATCTTCGGTGGCCTGCTGCAACGCCACTTGAATGCTAATGGTGTCGTTGTTGAGCGCTGCGCTGGGCACTTTGTCGAGGAGTCGATCCAGTGTTGCCGTGCTTTTAAACTGCAACGTGTTGTTGGCGAGGTTGTCGCTATGGTGCTTGAGGAGTAGCCAACTGAGGAGTCCAAACAGGACGCCGACAGCGAGAACTAACGCAGGCAGTTTTTTTGCCATTGAGTGGTGGCGCATGATCGACGGTTCTTGTGCAGATTTATTTTGCAAAACATTCTATCCTATTCCTGTGGCTTTTATATAATAGCCCCCAATTTTTAACGAGTTCATGTCAGTGAAAGACATCATATTGATCAATGTGTTTGGTGCGGATCAGCCGGGTATTACCAGTCAAGTCACGCAGGTTTTGGCAAACTTCGATGCTAGCGTATTAGATATTGGCCAGGCGGTTATTCATGATCAGTTAAATTTGGGTATCCTAGCGGCGGTGCCCGATGCCTCGGTTACCGAGGCGGTTACCGAGGCCGTGAGCGAGCGCATAAAAAGACTCGATATGCGCGTTAAATTCTTTCCTATTTCGATTCAGCAGTACCGAGACTGGGTTGATCAGCAGGGTAAGAAACGCCATATTGTGACCCTTTTGGCGCGCAAGATCGAGGCACGACATCTTGCCGCGGTGACCCAGATTACCGCTGATTTAGGCCTCAACATCGACAAGATCGTGCGCCTGTCGGGGCGCGTACCGTTGGATCCCGATGAAACTCTGGGCCGCGCTTGCATCGAGTTCTCCGCTCGCGGCGAACCCCGAGACGCTGAAATATTGCGCACTTCGCTGCTCGAGTTGGCCGGTCTTTACAACATCGATATCGCTTACCAGCAGGATACTATCTACCGTCGAAGTCGACAGTTGGTGGTGTTCGATATGGATTCGACGCTGATCGATGCCGAGGTGATCGATGAACTTGCCCATGAAGCAGGAGTCGGCCAGCAGGTGGCCGCGATCACCGAGGCGGCGATGCGGGGAGAGTTGGATTTTGAGCAGAGTTTTAGGCAGCGTCTGGCGCTGCTAGAAGGATTGCCGGTCGAGGTCTTACAGTCGGTTGCCACGCGCTTGAGACTGAATGAGGGTGCCGAGTATTTAATTAAACGGCTTAAACAACTCGGCTTTAAAACGGCGATTGTATCCGGTGGATTTATTTATTTTGCAAGGTACTTGCAGTCTATTCTCGGCGTTGACTACATCTATGCCAACGAACTCGATATCCACAATGGGCATGTTACGGGGCGCGTAAGCGGCACGATTATCGATGGGCAGATGAAGGCTCAGTTACTCCGCGAATTGGCGCATCGCGAGGGGCTCAGGTTAGAACAGGTAATTGCAGTGGGCGATGGTGCCAACGATTTACCGATGTTGCAGATTGCCGGTTTGGGTATCGCATTTCGAGCCAAGCCTTTAGTGGTGGCATCGGCGCAGCAATCAATTTCCAATCTCGGTCTCGACGGCATTCTTTACTTGCTCGGTTACAGCGATCGCGCGATCGATGTATTAGATGACTAATGCGGTCGATGGGTCGCCGCGAATCCCTAGCGAGGGTAATTGCATGGATGGAAAAATGGCCAACTTTTTGGGCGCTTCGGTTATTATGATTGCTTTCTATCGAGAGACGACGTAACTATGGCCAATTATTCCACCAATGAGTTCCGATCTGGGCTAAAAGTGATGCTCGAGAAAGAGCCCTGCTCTATTTTGGAAAATGAATTTGTCAAACCCGGCAAGGGGCAGGCCTTCAGTCGCGTCAAGTTGCGCAATCTAAAAACTGGGCGGGTATTAGAAAAAACCTTTAAGTCTGGCGAATCGCTGGAGGCCGCCGACGTGATGGACACCGATATGCAGTATCTCTATAACGATGGCGATTTTTGGTACTTTATGGAGCCAGAGACCTTTGAACAGCATCAGGCCGACGAAAAGGCAGTGGGCGAGGCGTCTCAATGGCTACGGGAGCAGGATGTCTGCGTTGTCACTCTTTACAACGGCGCGCCACTCTCGGTAACGCCGCCAAATCACGTCGACCTAGAGATCGTAGAAACTGATCCGGGGCTGCGTGGAGACACCGCAACGGGCGGCACTAAGCCGGCAATTTTAAGCACCGGAGCGGTGATTAAAGTACCACTGTTTCTCGAACAGAATGAAGTTGTGCGCGTAGATACACGCACTGGCGAGTACCTTGGCCGCGCCAAAGATTAAAGCTCGCAGCGTCGCTTGGATGCGCGTGCAGTCGATCGCCATCGTGCTGGACTAAAGGCGATGGAATGCGAATGGCGCGCAGCGATTGACCGGCCGACGCTTGAGTATCGCGCTCGGGTCATGCAGATGATACGTACTTTTTTGTCTTCGCGTGGGGTCCTCGAAGTCGATGTGCCGGCGCTTGGCCGACATGCGGTGACCGACCCTCACATAGACAGTATCGCGACCGGCGGTTTTTCTACTGAGGGATTTTTGCAGAGCTCGCCGGAATTTTATATGAAGCGCCTACTGGCGTCGGGCAGTGGCGATATCTTTAGTTTGGGTAAAGCTTTTCGTGCAGGCGAGACCGGGCCCCGCCACAACGTTGAATTTACGCTATTGGAATGGTACCGCGTCGCCTGGGATGAACACCAGTTAATGGCCGAGTTGGCCGATTTAGTGACTCATCTTTGGCCTGAAGTGGGCAGTTTAACGCTCAGTTACGGCGAGGCCTTTGAACAGCATTTACAGATCAATCCGCATACTGCGTCCCTGGCTCAATTGCGCCTTATGGCAGTTGCGCAGGGTGCCGAGCGCTGGCATGACGAGTCCCGTGCCAACTGTCTTGATGTACTATTTAGCTTATGTGTCGAGCCGCTATTGCCGCGCGGGCTGGTCTTTCTCTACGATTATCCGGCCTGCCAGGCGGCGTTGTCGCAGTTGTATCAAAATCGCGAGGGCCAGCAGGTCAGCCGTCGTTTTGAGGTCTATTTAAACAATCTAGAACTGGCTAATGGTTACTTCGAGCTAACCGATGCCATCGAGCAACGTCGCCGGTTTGATGACGATTTGGCGGTTAGAATCGCTAGCGACAAACCGCCAGTCGCTCAGGACGAGCGCCTTTTACAGGCGCTAGAGGCGGGGTTGCCGAGTTGTGCGGGCGTCGCGCTGGGCGTCGATCGATTGATTATGCAATTACTCGAAATTCCGACTATTGATCTGACTATGCCATTCAACTGGGCTCGCCGTTGACCGCCTGTGATGGTCAGGCTGGCTCGGCCCGGATGTGCCGTTATTCGCAATTAAAATAGTGGTTCATTGCCATCGCCGGTTCGTCACTCTGCGTATCGCCGACCACGCGGGCTGGCACGCCGGCGACGATGGCGTGTTTGGCGACCGGTTTTAAGACTACGCTTGAGGCTGCAACCATAGCGCCGCAGCCAATACTGATGTTGCCGAGAATTTTGGCTCCAGGGCCTATCAGCACCCCATGGCCAATTTTAGGGTGACGGTCACCGCTTTCCTTGCCGGTGCCGCCGAGGGTCACAGATTGCATGATCGAGACCGCATCTTCGATCACCGCGGTCTCACCGATAACCAGTCCAGAGGCATGATCTAGCATAATGCCGCATCCTATTTTTGCAGCGGGGTGAATGTCGATGCCAAAGCGCAGAGAAATCTGCGACTGCAACAGCAGCGCCAGAGAACGACGTTCGTGAAGCCACAGTCGGTGGGCCACGCGGTAGGCTTGTAGCGCGATAAAACCCTTGTAAAAGAGAAACACCGAGAGGCTCATTTTACACGCTGAATCGCGCTCAAAGGTGGCGCAAATATCGGCGGCGGCGGCGGTAATAAAAGCTGCGTCGGTGTCGATACCGCGCAGAATTTCAGCGATCAATGCCTCGCTAAGTAGGTCGCAGACGAGTTCACCAGACAGCCGGTTGGTCAGCGCGCTACCGAGGTCATCATGATCAAGAACGGCGCTCTGCAGGTACTCTTTAAGTAGCGGTTCGCGAGCACTCTCGCGCGCGGCTTGAGCGCTAATGTCTTGCCATAGCGCCGTGGTTGCAATATTTGTCATAGGTATCATGGACACATTTTGCGGTACCGCTAGTAATTATTCCAGCCCGTTCTTGCAATACACCAAACGTCGACCTGACGCGCGCCAGCCGCAAGTAGCGAATTGGTCATCGACGCGGCGGTTGCGCCGGTGGTGACAACGTCGTCGAGTATGGCGATGCGCGCTTGATCGAGTGGTATTGGGCAATTAAACGCATCGGCGACGGCGCGCTTCCGGTTAATTTTAGACTGTCGGCGTTGCGGGGGCGCACGGCCAGTGCGGCGACATATATCGCAACGCAGCTGTATTTCCGGTAACGCCTCAGTTAGGTGGCGACCGAGAAGTTCGCATTGGTTAAAACCGCGGCGAAGCTGCTTTGACCAGTGCAGTGGCACGGGCACCAATAGATCGGGTAGGCGTCGTCGGTAAGCCCGGTTAAATACTCTGGCACACTGCAGCGCGAGTTGCCGAGTGACCGGCGCATAGGCATCGCGTTTTATGTCGCCGATTAAATAATTCATCGGCGGGCGGTAGTGAAGAGCGGCGATGCAGCGCTGATACGGCGGTGGTGCGGTTGCACAGGCGATACATAACTGGGCATTTTCAAGCGGTAGGGCGCAGCGTTGACAGCTATTATGCATCCATGGCAGAGCATCGCTGCAGGCGGCGCAGATCGCACCGTGCGAGGGTTCTAACGAACCTCTACAGAGGCTGCATGAACCCGATGAAATAGTCTTAAATAAGCGCTTGAGCCAAGTTGCCTGCGCGTGCATGGCGGTTGCCTCGCAATGTGGCCTGTTGCGTCTGGTATTTTGTCGCTTCGAGGCTGCGCCTTATGGTGCCGAGCGCATCTTGCTTTGCGGGTAAATCGACGATGGTGCTGGGTGCCCCCGGTCGTGGTGACCTGTGGCTAACTCACTTTGAGTGTCGGATCAGACAGCTCGTCGTGCTCGTCGAGTTCCGCTTGATCGTCAATCGAATCGGTTAATCCATAGGCCTCGCTCAAAACACCACCGGGCACTTTAGGCGCATAGTCCTTGGGGGCTTCTATGCCACCATCATCATCGTATGCTGTAGCCTCGATATCGCTCAACGATGGGTCGATGCCGGCGCCCTTGAGTATCTGCTGGCTGACTTCGGCGCTCGCCAGTCGCAGAGCGCTAGTCGCGAGATGCTCGTGAATGTCTCGGTAGCTTTGAGCCATGTTAGTGGTGTGGTGCGACAGGGTGATAAAATGCTCAGTCACCGCCTGTTGATAGCGTTTGAGACTCTCTTGGCCGTCGGCGAGTTTCTTCTCCATGTCACGCATTGAGGTGCCATCAGACGAATTATTGCGGCTGATGGCGCGCCCAGCCAAAGCACCGAGGATAAAGGCGAAGATTGCGATGGCTGAAATTGTGATCATATCTGGCATGATAAGTGCCCCCAGAAGTACCCCGTTAGTGTCGCCAATGGCGACCATAGACGCAATAGTTTTATTGGTTATTTGACCATAGAGATTGATTTTTTAAGCATGCGCTACATTTTCATAGACGTTTGATGGACTGTTCTGTGGGGTTGAATCAGTGCCTGTAGGTAGTTACAGTTTCACTCCTTAAATCAGCTACCGCCAGAGCCATTTTATGCCCAGCCCACAGCAGCGCTACGAAAAAGATTTACGGCGCGCCGACTTTACCGCCGACGCGGCCCAGGCTATCGCAGTAGAGCGTCTTGACGCGCTCTATTGGCGTTTACTCAGCCACGCCGAGCGGCGACCTTCGTGGCTGCAAAGCGTGCTGCCAAACTTTCTCACGCCGCTATCCGCATCGGTATCGAACCCGGTGGAGCGAGGGCTGTATTTTTGGGGTGGGGTTGGGCGCGGTAAGACGTACCTGATGGATAATTTCTATGACTGCTTACCGTTTACGGATAAAATGCGAGTGCACTTTCACCGCTTTATGCGTCGAGTCCATTTAGAGCTCAAACATTTAAAAGGCCAGATCAACCCGCTCGAGAAGGTCGCCGATCGGCTCGCTGTGGAAACTCGAATCATCTGTTTTGACGAATTTTTTGTCAGTGATATCACTGATGCAATGATTCTGAGCCTGCTGCTGCAGGCGCTGTTTGAGCGCGGCGTCTGCCTTGTAGCTACTTCCAACATACAGCCCGACCAGTTGTATTACAACGGTCTGCAACGGCAGCGTTTTTTGCCAGCCATCGCTTTAATCAATCAGCATTGCGAAATTCTTAACGTCGACAGCGGTACCGATTATCGATTGCGCGCCCTGGAGCGAGCCGAGCTCTTTTACTGCCCAGTCGACACCTTTGCAGAGGCCGCGTTGGAAGCAACCTTTGGGCGTTTGGTGCACCTCGAAGCCGAGGTTGCGGATGCGGTCGACCTCGAGGTCGAGGGTCGTAATATTAGTACCTTAAAATTAGCCAAAGATATTGTCTGGTTTGATTTTAGCGCGATCTGCGAGGGGCCTCGTAGTCAAAATGATTACATAGAGATTGCGCGGGAATTTCAAGCGGTGTTAATCTCCGCTGTGCCGGCGTTAGGCGCGCACAATGAAGATGCGGCGCGGCGATTTATCAACCTAGTCGATGAATTCTATGATCGCAACGTCAAGCTGGTGTTGTCTGCAGAAAAACCGCTAAACCAGCTCTATGATCAGGGCCGTTTGACCTTTGAATTTCAGCGTACTCAGAGTCGTTTACTGGAAATGCAGAGCCATGATTATTTGAGCCGAGCGCATCGGCCCTAACTTACCGATAGCGCGTCGGAGAGTTTTTTGTAAATAGCTGCTTGCGGGACTTGTAAAACACGCCTCGGGTCTTTACAATTCGCCCCCTTTTTTGGCATACCCTGATTAGGCTAGATGTAATGAAAACGTACAGTGCAAAACCCGAAACAGTAGAACGCGATTGGTTTGTCATAGACGCTGAGGATAAAACCCTGGGTAGATTGGCGGTGGCTGTCGCTACGCGACTGCGTGGTAAGCACAAGCCCGAATATACGCCGCACGTTGACACTGGCGATTATATTGTCGTGGTCAATGCCGAGAAGGTAGCCGTGACCGGTAAAAAAGCCACAGATAAGATTTACTACTCGTACTCGGGTTACCCCGGCGGTATCAAGGACATTAATTTTCAAGATCTGATTGCCAAGGCGCCGGAAAGGGTGATTCAGTCCGCGGTTAAGGGTATGCTTCCACGCGGTCCTCTGGGTCGGGAGATGTTTCGCAAGCTAAAGGTCTACGCCGGAAGCCAGCACCCGCATACAGCGCAGCAACCTCAAACTTTAGAATTGTAACGGAAATCGAAAATGGCAGATGCACAATATTACGGAACCGGAAGACGCAAGACGTCTGCTGCGCGAGTTTTTATGAGCGCAGGTACGGGTAACATTAAGATCAATGACCGCTCGATAGAATCCTATTTTGGACGAGAAGTTGCCAGAATGATCATCCGACAGCCTTTTGACGTGGTCGAAATGGTAGAGAAATTTGATCTCAAGATCACCGTCAATGGCGGCGGTAGCTTCGGACAAGCAGGCGCTATCCGGCACGGCATCGCGCGTGCTCTGGTGCAGTACGATGAGAATTTACGCCCATCACTGCGCAAAGCGGGATTCCTAACCCGCGATGCACGTCAAGTAGAGCGCAAAAAAGTCGGCCTCCACAAGGCGCGCAAGAGACCACAGTTTTCTAAGCGTTAGAGTCGCGGCAAAAGATCTGGCCCGAATTTTTATTCGGGCTTTTTTTATGTTCAAAAACAAGTGTTTACTGGGTTGTCAAGAACCCGCACTGTTGCGCGCCTGAGGCCAATCCATTAATATGATGCCTGATCGGGCACGAGCTGTCTGAAACGCTCTATCACCTGTACAAAAATGCACAATAAGGAGTTTCCGATTGGATACTATCGATGCCAATGCTAGTGATGTTGATGCTACGGATGTCAACACCAGTCGACGGCGTTTTCTGACAGGAGCGACTAGCGTTATTGGTGCTGTGGGCGTTGTCGGCGCGGCCATCCCATTTGTAGCGTCGTGGAAGCCAAGCGCCAAGGCCAAGGCTGCGGGCGCACCAGTGAAGGTTAACGTTGGTAAGTTGGAGGCCGGTGCGAGGCTGGTGGTTGAATGGCGCGGTAAGCCGGTCTACATTGTACGACGCACCGCCGAGACGCTGGCTGCGGTTGACGCACTGGGCGATGAGACGCTAAAAGATATGACCTCTGTTGATGCTGCGCAACCCAGTTATATCAAGGGTTCGGCGCGGGCTCTAGCGGGTAAAGAGGATCTGCTGGTGTTAGTTGGGCTGTGCACGCACCTAGGTTGTGCTCCCATTTACCGTCCCGATGTGGGCGCCGCCGACCTCGGCGGCGACAGTTGGATGGGTGGCTTTTTCTGCCCATGCCATGGTTCTAAATTTGATCTGTCGGGACGAGTTTATGTAAATGTACCCGCCCCGACTAATCTAGAGATTCCCCCGCATTCGTATGAGTCGGACTCAATCATTGTTATTGGCGTAGACGCGGAGGTTTAATTATGGAGAAACAGCAAGGATTTGGTACTTGGATCGACAATCGCCTGCCAACGTTAAAGCGCGAGTGGAATCGGCACATGGCCGAGTACTATGCGCCGAAGAATTTCAATTGGTGGTACTATTTTGGCGTCCTATCGATGGTGGTACTGGTTATTCAACTGGTCACCGGCATCTGGTTATTAATGAGCTACCAGGGTTCTGCAGAACAGGCGTTTGCATCAGTAGAATACATCATGCGCGATGTCGAACTTGGGTGGATTATCCGCTATGCCCACTCTACCGGGGCTTCAGCGTTTTTTATCGTCGTTTACATGCACATGTTTCGCGGACTCGTGTACGGCTCATACAAAGCACCTCGAGAGTTAGTCTGGGTATTTGGAATGACTATCTACGTGGCGCTGATGGCAGAAGCCTTCCTTGGCTACGTGCTACCCTGGGGGCAGATGTCCTATTGGGGCGCGCAGGTGATCATTTCGCTATTTGGCGCCATACCCTTGGTCGGCGAAGATATAGTGCAGTGGATTCGCGGTGATTATTTAATTTCCGGCATTACCTTGAACCGTTTTATGTCGCTGCACGTGGTTGCCATGCCGATCATACTGATCGCACTGGTGGTGATGCACATCATCGCTCTGCACGATGTAGGATCGAACAACCCAGACGGTGTGTCGATTAAAAAGTACAAGGATGCCAAAGGTAACCCAATCGATGGTATCCCGTTCTATCCGTACTTTGTCATACACGATCTGGTGCCAATTACGGTATTTTTGTTTGCTTTTTGTTCGGTGTTGTTTTTTATGCCGGAAATGGGGGGCTACTTCCTCGAGCATGCGAACTTTGAAATTGCCAATTCGTTAAAGACGCCTGAGCACATCGCGCCGGTATGGTATTTCACTCCTTACTACTCGATGTTGCGGGCTGTGCCGGACAAATTGGGCGGTTTTATGGCCATGGCTGCGGCAATTGCGATTTTATTTGTGTTGCCGTGGCTGGATAGAAGTCCAGTGCGGTCAATGCGCTATAAAGGCAATATTAGTCGAGTGATGATTATTCTCTTTGCCGCCAATTTTATTATCCTCGGCTACCTTGGGGTCAAGGCACCGACTGCCGCTCGCACAGTGTTGGCACAGATCTGTACGATATTTTATTTTTGCTACTTCATTGGGATTTATTTTTGGACGCGCTACGAAAGAACCCGTCCAGAACCCGATCGCATTACCATGGACGGTGGCATAGGTACCTTTAAGACACTGTGTGGATTTGCGCTTATCGGAGTACTCGTGGTCATACCATTGCAGGTCGTCGGAGCGGAGGGAAAATCTTGTGGGAGCATAGATTGCGATGATTTTGACGCCGATTTGGGCAACAATGCTTCGTTGCAAAAGGGCGCTCAAATCGCGGTGAACTACTGCATGGGCTGCCATTCTTTTCAGTATTCTCGCTGGGAAAGGGTGGCTGATGATATCGCCATTCCCCACGGGTTGATGATGGACAACATGGTTTTTACCGGTCAAAGGATCGGTGATTTGATGACTATCGGTATGACCGAAGAAAAGGCCAAGGCTTGGTTTGGTGCGGTGCCACCGGATTTGACGCTGGTGGCGAGAGCTCGATCGCCGGAGTGGGTGTACACCTATCTACGCAACTTCTATGCCGATGATTCTCGGCCATTGGGGGTTAACAATCGTGTCTATAAAGACGTCGGTATGCCCCATGCGCTGCTCGACTTACAAGGTCTGACCGAGTGCGCGCCGGGCCCGATGATGGCAGATAACGGCGGCATCAAGCGCGATTTGAAGTCGGGTGAAGACATTTTAGGTGATCCCTGTGGGCGCTTTGCGCAGGTTACCGACGGAGCATTGACGGCATCGGAATACGATGCCGCTGTATTTGATCTGGTGAACTTTTTGACCTATATTGCGGAACCGATGGCGCAGCAACGCAAACATATTGGCCGTTTAGTGTTGATGTTTTTGGCGTTGATGTTTGTTTTTGTGGTGCTGCTAAATCGAGAGTATTGGAAAGGCATCCACTAGGCAGAAAGGGCCGAGTAGGTTGCGTAGTAAGCGCCGCACGTTTGTTCGTGGCGGTATGTTTTGGGTGGCCAGTAGCCCCCATTGTTATAAGTACAATAATTGAGAGGTGCGTGTGCGACGATCGTCGATGACATTATTTTCAGATCCGACTTGCCA
>DDJS01000146.1:24511-25559 GCA_002339165.1 Cellvibrionales bacterium UBA2618
ATTATTTTCAGATCCGACTTGCCAATACAGTCACAGGGTAAGGATTGTTTTGGCCGAAAAAGGCGTGACCGTGGATATCGAAGATATGGATTCGACCGCCATCACTGAGGAAGTTTTTGAGGCTAATCCCTACGGTACTCTACCGACATTGGTTGACCGGGATTTAGCATTGTACGAATCGAAGGTGGTGATGGAATACCTCGACGAGCGCTTCCCACACCCGCCGTTACTGCCGGTTTACCCGGTGGCACGGGCGCAAAGCCGATTGTGGATTTTCCGTATCGAGCGCGACTGGTGTACCTTGTCAGACCGAATTATTCGCGATCCTAACGGCAATGACGGTGCCGAGGCTAGAAAAGAATTGCGTGAATCACTGATCGGCGTAGCCTCTATTTTTACCGACTTGCCATTTTTTATGAGCGAGGACTATACGCTGGTGGATTGTTGCCTAGCACCATTGCTTTGGCGATTGCCGCAACTGGGTATAGAGATTCCAGAGATTGCCCAGACTAAGCCCCTGCACAACTACATGAAACGCGTTTTTGAGCGCTCAGCCTTTGAAGAAAGCCTGACCGACTTGGAACGCGAGTTCCATGGCTGATCGGGTTTATTGAATATGTTGTCGAATCGCCCATATCTCATCCGTGCCTTCTACGAGTGGATTGTGGATAACGATTGTACGCCCTATGTGGTGGTAGACGCCCATCATGAGAACGTTGAAGTGCCGCAAAACTTCGTCACCAACGGTCAGATCATACTCAATATAGCGCCGCGCGCTGTGACAAATTTTGAGATGAATAATGATTTTATTCAGCTATCGACGCGTTTTGGTGGTATTCCGATCGATATTTTTTGCCCAATGGGCTCGATACTGGGTATTTATGCACAGGAAAATGGTCAGGGAATGATGTTTGAACCTGAACCGTCCGAGGATCCGACTCCACCGCAGGGTCCCAAGGCGATAACGCCGCCACCGCCGCCACCGTCCAAGCCGCCGCGTCGCGACAGTCTCAAAAGTAAGCCGTCGCTGCGGGTCATCAAGTAGCGA
>DDJS01000068.1 GCA_002339165.1 Cellvibrionales bacterium UBA2618
CGTGAGATAACCACTAATTCACTGGCGCCAGTCTGCTGCGCCGATTCAATCTAAGTGCGGGTCGCCCATTGTCGCCCATCGCGATGCACCTGAATACCGGCGTTACCTTAAAAACCCGCCCCAACTCGGGAGACAGAGCGATCTGAGCCTCTTTCGGCATACAGGCCTGAGCCTCCTGACGAGTCGCCAACATAGATGCGTCCGCAGCAGTCCCCAGCCGCGCCCCCCAATAGAGTATTTCTGGCACCTGGGCGCGGCAATCGACAACCAAGCAGCAAAGACGACTGTACAGGGTATAAAATGGCTTTAGCTATTGAGGCATAGACTAATTTTATTTTTTTATAATGATGCTAAACGCACAATAATGCCGTAATTACTGCTCTGTCGAGCAGAAAATTCCCCTTTGGAGTGACAAACCGTTTTAGTTTAAACTCGTCGCTCCCAATAAAAAGTACCTAACCCGTTTGCGGGTTACATCTGAGACATCGCCAGCAATGAAAATCACCAATCTGCGCCTCTACCCAGTTGCCCCCCGCTGGTTGTTTTTAGCCATAGACACCGATCAAGGAATTGTCGGATGGGGCGAACCGATCGTAGAGGGTCGGGCAAAAACCGTCGCTGCTGCCGTCGACGAACTTGCACCTTATTTGATCGGCAAAGATCCACGTAAAATCAATGATATCTGGCAGACGCTCTACCGAGGCGGCTTTTATCGGGGTGGCCCCGTTTTGATGTCGGCGATTGCTGGCATCGATCAGGCGCTGTGGGATATTACCGGAAAAGACCTTGGCGTTCCGGTGTATGCTCTGTTGGGCGGCACGGTGCGCGATCGCATGAAGACCTATTCTTGGGTGGGAGGCGACGACCCTCAGGATGAAAGTAGGCAAATAGCACAACTTCGGGCCCAAGGTTGGGATACGTTTAAACTGAATGGTTGTGGCAAACTAAAAATGATCGACAGTTACCGCGCCGTCGAACAGGTAATAGCGCGGGTCGCCACCATTCGCGACACGTTTGGCCACACCATCGATTTTGGTTTAGATTTCCATGGCCGCGTATCGGTACCGATGGCCAAAGTGTTGTTGAAAGAGCTCGAACCCTTCCATCCGCTGTTTGTCGAAGAGCCTATTCTCGCCGAACAGGCTGAACACTACGCCACCCTATCACGACAAACCAGCATAGTATTGGCGGCTGGAGAGCGAATGTATAGCCGCTTTGACTTCAAATCTGTGTTTGAGGCCGGTGGACTGGGAATTGTGCAACCAGATGTGTCCCATGCCGGAGGCATTACCGAGTGTCTTAAAATAGCCTCGATGGCCGAGGCCTACGACGTAGCCCTTGCGCCCCACTGTCCGCTCGGGCCGATCGCGCTGGCCGCCAGTTTGGCGGTCGATTTTGTCTCCCACAACGCCGTATTACAAGAGCAATCGATGGGTATTCACTACAACCGTGGTGCCGAACTCCTCGACTATGTGATCAATAAGGACGATTTTGCTATCGCAGACGGCCACATTAAACCGCTGCCAAAACCGGGGCTTGGCGTTGAGATCGACGAGCAGGCAGTGATCGAAGCGGCAAAAACTGGCTGCAATTGGAAAAATCCAGTGTGGCGCCACGACGACGGCACCATCGCCGAGTGGTAGAGCGCGCAAGTCACCTTGCCACTCGATTCACGCGAGCCAACGCTCAACGCGCTGGCAACAAGCCAATGTTCGCTCGCAACTGGGCTGTCGCGTGGTGCAAAGCGCAGATCTTAATTAACCGCCGCACCGTCGCGCTAAACCCCTAGGCTCGGCCAACACTTCCTCCGATAAGCCTCGGCATGGCGCTCAACATCTCGCCAGCTACTGTTCGTCTAGCACCTGTTCAAAAAACCGAACAATTTCCTCTGGCCCCGAAATGTCGCTGGCGTTGGGGCCAATAATTTGCGGGAAGTGATAAATTTTTGATGGGATCACGTGGCCCGATCCCTGCAGTGTGTATAGCCGTATCTGAACACCGGTGCCGGTGTCCCAGTGTTTCGCAACGACCGATGTATTGGACATACCATCGGTCTCTGGATACGCGACTACCCGATCGGGAGACGCAACATTTAAGCCGGCTAATTGAACCCAGTAGCCGGCCGTTTCGTCGGACCCACGCACCAGGCCCCGACTCGCGTTAGATCCCAGCTTTACGGTGCCACCATAATAGGGATTGATGGTGTCTTCGGTACCGTTGAAGATGGCCACGGATATTGGCTGCGCGGATTTTTTACAGTCAAAATTATCATCCACCGGAAGATTGGCACTGAGCGCGGCGATTGCCCGTATCATTTGCGGCGCCTCGAGCGCCAGCTTGTAGGCCATGTGGCCGCCATTGGAGTGCCCGGTCACAAACACCTTGCTGGGATCGATTCGATGGCGGCTAACAAACCACTCGATCAACGATTTTATGTGGGTGACGTCATCGATATCCTGAGTATTGGCCGAGTAATCGGCCGAAGCGCGACAGTCATTCCAGTGATTTTCAAAGCCGTTAGCGTAGACCGGTATATACTGGTGGGGCTCGGCTAAAACGTCGAACTCGTAGCCGGTCATTTGGCGGATCGCCTCGGCGCTGCTTTTTGAACCGTGCAGCACAAAAATCAGCGCGCCGCCGTCTTCCAAGTTGGAGGGTAAGTAGTAAGAAAACGTCCGATCGATGCCGTCGCTAACCACCAGATTGTCAGCTAGATAGCGTCCCGCCAGTTGTGGTTCTGAGGCTTTTGGCGTGTAGATATAGTACCAGTGCAAAGCACCCCACATCGTCATTAGAACCGCTACCAGTAGCGCCAAAGCGCGAATAATCTTCAAATGATCACATCCTTAATGGGTTTCTTCTGGTGGCAATCATGCAAGTGGTTACCAAGGGGCATTCCATAGTCTAATGCATTGAGTACTGTCGATGAAGCCCAGACAGCGCTAATCTGAGACGAACGATGCGACGTTTTTGACTAAATTCTCGAACTGAAGCAAGTATTCAAGGTATTGAGTGATCGCAAGATAGTTTTCAAGTCGTTTGATATTGGTTTTAAATAAACCATGATAAGCAATATTAAACCGATTAAGAGCCACACACAGGCGAATGTCGCGAGCTGTTTTGTCCTACGTTACCTTAAGTTATTTAATTAAATCACAGCGAAAGATAAGGCTAAAGGACTAAACGACAAGACTTCAAAAACACATCAAATGAGTGCCGCCACCCGCCATGCGCGGATTCTCTAGGCATACCCTATAGACTGCTTTATTACTAAATTAAAGGGAATCGTCCCCTCTTAGTTTAACGCCCCTGCAAACTCTAAACGTAGCGGCCTTGCCATAACTACATCCTCCCAAATGGATAGAAAAAAACGTCGATTAATTCAAAACCAACAAAACGTAAAAGGCAAGACCTGACCCCATTGATCCCTGGGAGATGTGCGCTTTGTGGGGTGCAGTTGTCGCTGTAATAGGTTTAGGGTATATGTTGATGGGCGTCGATCTTCGAGGCAGCTCACACCTCGTATCGTCAGCAAAAATAATTGAGCGCTACATACCATTAACATTGCGGTTCATAAGGCTAAAAGCCACCAATGACCTCTCATTGATACAGTGAAGTTCTGATTACGGGCTATCACGGGTACAATAAACACGTTACGCGCAGGGCGGAGAATGGCCTGGATTTAGGTCGGTGATGCGTTCGATAATGGGCGACTAT
>DDJS01000016.1:0-1252 GCA_002339165.1 Cellvibrionales bacterium UBA2618
CCGCTGGTGCGCCTGCATGAGGGCGGTGGCGGGGCCGTAGGTGGCACTGGTCAAGAAAAAAATCGCCGCCCGCTTGGTGATCCGGTGTATAGCGTATCGCGCTTTGCAGCATTGGCAGAAACCCTCGGTAAGGTGCCGGTGGCGACTGCGGCGCTTGGGCCGGTTGCCGGCTTACCCGCTGCGCGCCTTGTGGCATCACATTTCTCGGTGATGACCGAAAATGCCGCGGTCTTGATCGCCGGTCCGCAAGTAGTCAAGCGAGCGCTCGGGCTCGATTTGACCAAGGAGCAACTGGGCGGTGCGAGCGTCCATCTCAAAAGCGGAGTAATCGATAATCTGGCGACCGATGAACGAGACGCTCTAGACCAGATCGCGCGCTTTTTATCCTACGTCCCAGACAATGCTTGGCAACGCCCGACTCGGCATGTCTGCGATGATCCGGTTGATCGCTGTGATGATGCGCTCGCCTCTATTGTCCCGGCGAGTTCGCGTCAGCCATTTCAAATGCGCAAAATTATCCAATCGGTAGTCGATCGTGCCGACAGCGGTTCGAGTTTTTTCGAAATGAGTCGTAAATTTGGCCCGAGTCTGATCACTGGTTTGGCTAGGCTCGATGGTCATTCAGTCGCGGTTATAGGCAACGACTGTATGTACTATGCTGGCGCTATGACCGCTGAGGCAGCGCAAAAATTGCGGCGCTTTATCGATTTTTGCAATAGTTTTCACTTGCCGGTGCTGAGCTTCGTCGATGAGCCGGGTTTTATGATCGGCCCCGATAGCGAGTCCGCGGGCACTATCCGCCATGGAACAGCGGCGATCTCTGCCGTGATGCAGTCACGCGTTCCATGGGCGAGTGTTCAGGTGCACAAGGCATTTGGGGTTGCGGCTCAGGCCCACTTTGGACCGGACGGTTACGTCTTGAGTTGGCCGAGCGCTATCACCGGTGCCTTGCCAGTTGAGGGTGGCGTTGCGGTGGCCTTTGCTCGCGAGATAGCCGCCGCCGCAGACCCCAAAAAACGGCAGCATGAACTTGAAACAATGCTCGCGGCGAGCCAATCTCCCTTCCCGCGCGCCGAAGGCTTTTCGGTGCATGAAATTATTGACCCGCGCGAGACTCGACCCAAGCTGGTGCACTGGCTCAATTTAGCGGTGAACGCACAAACCGATCCGCCGGTGCCTTTTTTGGTGGGTATGCGACCATGACGGTAGATTTCGCGCCCAAGCTAGTCGGGCTAAAGCAATAGCCGATTGT
>DDJS01000016.1:1657-9734 GCA_002339165.1 Cellvibrionales bacterium UBA2618
TTTTTTTGCTTGAACCGAAGGGGTGCGTGAAGTGCTGGCAGACGGGTGGCTGCGCGAGTTTGCCTTAAAATTACCGAGCTATCCAGTCGACGGGCTTTATTGTTTTGCCAATAAATGCTCGTCAAAAGCCCCTTTAAAGGTTGCTTATGATCTCGCGTAGGTGACGGACGTAGCCGAATATTCCCTATAAAAAACTCTTTTCTAGTTTATCAGTAGAGCCTATCAAAGGCATATTTGAGCTATTATAAAAACCGCAAATTGTGGCCTGGTATGCACCAGCGCTGCGATTTAAACCGAGGTGATGCATCTAGGGGCCGCATGAGTAGCTATGAGTTGGCGATGACGCTGGCCAGTGCATTATTTTTTATGCTGCTGGTAGCCTGGATTTCCTATCGGCAGACGCGCGGTGCCGCGACCACGCAGGCTGGGTATTTTCTCGCCGGTCGGGGCCTCAGTGCGGTGTTTATTGCCGGTTCCCTGTTGCTAACCAATCTATCTGCCGAACAATTGATCGGGCTGAATGGCTCGGCCTACGGCTATAACATGAGCAGTATGGGTTGGGAAGTGACCGCCGCCTTCGCAACCATTTGTATGGCGTTTGTATTTTTACCGCGTTATTTGGCGGGTGCTTTTACGACCCTACCAGAATTTCTGAACCAACGCTTTGATGGCGATGTCCGGCGATTGTCGGTGCTTTTATTCCTACTTGGCTATGGCTTGGTGACCATTCCTTCGGTGCTCTACTCGGGTTCGATCGCGGTCCTGCAGTTGTTCGACTTGCCGCTATTGCTGGATGTGTCCTACCGCACAGCCTTGGCTGTGACGATTGTTGCCATTGGACTTATTGGCGCGCTGTATGCAGTATTTGGTGGACTGCGCGCGGTGGCTGTTTCGGATACGCTCAATGGTGTCGGTCTACTGGTGATCGGCGTTGCGGTTCCTTGGTTGGGGTTGTCGGCACTCGGCAACGGCAGTCTAGAGCAAGGCTTGGCGCGCCTGTTGAGCGAACATACTGAAAAACTCAATGCGATTGGCGCGGTAACCGACCCAACCCCGTTTGGCACGCTGTTCACCGGAATGATTTTTGCCAATTTGTTTTATTGGTGCACCAACCAGTACGTGATCCAGCGCACGCTCGGTGCGAAAAATCTTGCTGAGGGTCAAAAGGGCGTGCTGTTATCCGGTTATTTTAAGGTCTTAGTACCATTTATGATGATGTTGCCGGGGGTGATTGCGTTTCACCTCTATGGCGCTAGTCAGAGCGTCGGCGGATTGGCGTCGATAGACTTGGCCTATCCGCGATTGATTCGCGACCTGTTACCGGGGTATGCGATGGGCTTTTTTCTCGCGGTGTTGTTAGGCGCGGTGTTTAGTTCCTTTAACTCGTTGTTGAACAGCGCTGCGACGCTTTTTTGCATCGATATTTACTTGCCTTATAAGGCGGCAAGGGGTGCGCCAGCGCTCGACGATGGGCAGGTGGTGACGCTCGCGCGGCGCGCTTCTGTGGTGATCGCACTGTTTTCATTTATAGTCGCGCCGATGCTGCAGTATGCGCCCGAAGGGTTGTGGCAGGTGATACGGGTATTTACCGGTTTTTACAATATTCCCATGATTGCGATCGTCTTGGTCGGGTTGTTTACTCGGCGGGTGCCAGCATTTGCCGCCAAGTGGGTGATTGTGTTTCACATCGTCGCCTATGGCTTATTACAATTTGTCTTTAAGCAGCAAGTCCCGGTGCACTTTTTACACCTCTACGCTATTTTGTTTTGTCTCGAAGTCGCTATGATGTTGTTCGCTGGGTATCGCTGGCCAATGCATGGAAAAGCGCATTTTGAGCCGCTGGAAAAGGTGGACATGCAGCCTTGGAGATTTGCCATACCCTGCGCCGCGACCTTGATGTCGTGCGTGGTGGGTCTTTATCTTACGTTGTCGCCGATAGGGCTGGTGGGCGGAATCAGCGCGGCCTATGCGCCGTTGATGGCGACGCTGATAGTAGTCAATTTAATTGTTTGGTGGCGGTTTTTGAGAGCGCCGACGGGCGTCGCTGAGAGTTTTTAACAGGTGGATAAAAGGCATTGAAAAAACCTAGATTGCGCAGCTTTGAGCAAGCGCCCAACCAGCGTCATATTGTAACCGGTGATCGTTACTTGTATGCGCCGCCGCCGGTCACGCAAAACCTGGTGATTATTGGTTGTGGCAGCATGGGCCAAGAGCATATGCGGGTGGCCGCGCTACTTGGGCGTATGCGTGTGCATGGCATTTATGACCATCGACAACACAGCGTGGATTGTGCCAAAGAGAATTTTCGACAATACAGTTCGGACGTCCCGTTTGGCTACCCAGATCTGCGTTCCGCGTGCCTCGATCCGGCGGTTGATGTGCTAATGATCTGCACGCCAAACCATACCCATATGGCGATACTCGACGTGGCGTTGGCGTCGGGCAAGCCGATTTTGTTAGAGAAACCGATGGCGACTGACCTTATCGACGCGGCGAAGATTGTCGCGCTCGATGATGGCTACGCCAGCTTTATTCAGATCGGGTTGCAGTATCGCTTTAAGGCCCATTATCGCGAGGCGATTCACGAAGCGCTGACCCGTCGCTCGCTGGGTGCGGTTAAAACGATCGCTCTTAGCGAGTATCGGCCACCGTTTTTGGACAAGGTCGAACAGTGGAACAAATACAATCGCTACACCGGTGGTACCTTGGTAGAAAAATGCTGTCATTACTTTGACCTGATCAATCGGTTGGCCGAGTCAATCCCACTAAAAGTCTATGCAAGCGGTGGTCAGGCGGTAAATTTTGTCGATTTTGAGCGCGCTGGAGAGCCCGCTGATATCGATGATCATGCCTTTGTGGTAATCGATTACGCGAACGGTATACGGGCAAATTTTAGCCTTAATATGTTTGCACACAGTTTTTTTGAAGAGCTCATTATCGCCGGCGATGGCGGCGTTTTAAAGGCGCAGGAACGGCACGATGTTCATCGTCAAGCCGCCCCCGTGGTGACGCTGGATATGGAGTTTGGCGAGCGCGCCGCAGCACGCAAAATAGAGATTAACTACCCGCGCGCGATTGAAGACAGCGGTCACCAAGGAGCGACTTATCACCAACATATCGCGCTCGCCGATCGCCTCGACAGGGTACCCCTTGACGACGGCGACACCGCCGCCGCGACGCCGCGCGAGGGCTTTTTGGCAATGCTTGTAGCAAGCGCGGCGCAGGCTTCAATGGCGAGTGGCGAAGCGCTATTGATCGATGATTTACTCAGCCATTATGGCATCCAACCGACAGTTTATGATTAGCGAGAACTCTATGATAGATATCAAAACGGCGGCGATTAACGTCACCGGAAAACCCATGCCTGCAGTCGGCCTAGGGCTTTGGAAAATTGCTGCAAACAGCGTAGCCGAGAGAGTTTATGAGGCGATTGCGGCGGGTTACCGGCATCTCGATAGCGCCAGTGACTATGGTAACGAACGGCAGGTGGGCGAGGGCATTGCAAGGGCACTGGCCGATGGCCTTTGCCAGCGAGGTGATCTGTGGATCACCTCCAAACTTTGGAATACCTACCACCGGCGCGAGCATGTTGAGGCGGCCTGCCGGAAGTCGCTAGAGGATCTGGGGGTGGACTATCTCGATCTCTACCTGGTGCATTTTCCGATTGCTCTGGCCTACGTCGATTTTGCCGAGCGCTACCCGCCGGAGTGGTTTTTCGACCCCAGCGCCACGCATCCAGTAATGCAACTCGATCGGGTGCCGTTGAGTGAAACCTGGGGCGCTATGGAACAATTGGTAGAAAACCGCCTTACCCGGCAGATTGGTGTCTGCAACTACAGCACCGGTTTGCTCCATGATCTTATGAGTTACGCGCGGATCAAACCGGCGATGCTGCAGATCGAAGCCCATCCCTATCTAACCCAGGAGGCGCTGCTGCGTACCGCGCAGGGTTACGATATCGCGGTGACCGCTTTTTCGCCCTTGGGAGCCTCTTCCTATGTCGAACTAGATGCAGCGACGCCGGCCGACTCGGTGCTTGGCCAACCGGTGGTAATGGCCGCTTCAGAGCGCGCCGGTGTGAGCCCTGCGCAGGTAGTTTTACGTTGGGGTGTTCAGCGGGGCACCGCAGTGATCCCTAAAACCAGCCAACCGCAGCGTCTGAGTGAAAATCTTGATGTCTGCGGCTTTACCCTGACGGACGCCGAGATGGCCGCCATTTCGGCGCTCAATCGCAACCGCCGGTTCAATGATCCGGGCGTGTTTTGTGAGCAGGCCTTTAATACTTTTCACTCTATTTATGGGTAGTCGAATATGACTCAATTTACCGTCGAGCGGTTCGCTGACAGCAACCAACAGAGGGTCGGTGATGAGGTCTTTCCGTTGCTATTGCAGGCGCCGAAGAGCGCCGCCATGGGTGCGGTGTTGGACTGGGTAAGAACTCATCGCCAGGACCTACAGACCCAGTTGTCGCAGCATGGGGCGATTGTCTTGCGCGGCTTTGGAATTGCCGACAGCGACCAATTTGATCGCTTGATCAGGGCCTTTGACTGGCCCAATTTCACCTACTCGGAATCGTTGTCTAATGCGGTGCGTCGCAATCGCACAGAGCGGGTATTTACCGCCAACGAAGCACCATCATCGGTGTCGATCTACCTCCACCACGAGATGGCGCAGACGCCGGTATACCCGTCGCGGCTGCTGTTTTTTTGTCAGCAGGCGGCGGCTTCGGGAGGTGCCACGCCGATCTGCCGGTCTGATCTGCTACTATCGCGACTGCGACATAGCTGCCCCGATTTTGTCGACGCCTGCGAGGCGCTGGGTGTGCGCTATTCGCAAACCATGCCGGCAGAGGAAGATTTGAATTCCGGACAGGGGCGCAGTTGGCGTAGCACGCTGAGCGTCACCGATCGCCAACAGGCGGAACAGCGCCTGCAAAAGCTCGGCTATCGGTGGGATTGGCAGCGCGATGATGGATTGCGCGTGACGACGCCGGTATTGCCCGCTGTGCGTACTCTGTCGAGTGGCGCGAAGGTGTTTTTCAATCAGTTAATTGCCGCCTATCGAGGCTGGCAGGATGCGCGCAATCAAGCTGACAAATCGATTTGCCTAGGCGATGGGTCTGCCATCGATGTCAATGCGATGGGCACGGCGATTGCGTTGGCGGATGAATTGACCTTTGATATTGATTGGCAGACCGGCGATGTTGTGCTGTTGGATAATTTTTTGGTGATGCATGGCCGGCGTACCTTTAGCGGTGAACGCCGAGTGCTGGCGTCGTTGGTAGCCTGAATTGACCGCTGACTGTGCCGCGTCGATCGATTTTGATGGCCGCGTTGCAGATGGCGGTAGATGTGGTTGCGTCAACGCCATTAGGTTAGTTTTTTGGGGGGCTTTATGAGTGTGATTAACTATGCTGCCGAGCGCCAATTGTTGGTCGTGGCGCGCGGACATCCCTACGCCAAGGACGCTTTTAGCACGGTCTTTGATAGTCTTGAGGACTACTGTTGGTCGCTGGTGGAGCAACCAGCTGCAGCGCGCTTTTTTCACCCCGATAGCTGCAATGAATACGCCGCGATGCTTTGCTATGACATGCCCGGTGTCGACTTTACTGCGCCGGATGATCCACCGGCGTTGCGATCACCTAGTGAGGCCTTTAAACGCAATTTTTTGGCGATGCTTGACTGCGGTATGGGCATGGTCTTTATGCATCATAGTTTAGCGGCTTGGCCGGCCTGGGATGAGTACGCGGAGATTGTCGGCGGCCGTTTTCACTATCGCCCGGCGACGCTCCGCGGGCAGGCGTGGCCAGACTCTGGCTATCGGCACGACGTCACCCATAGCGTCCGCCTTTTGGAGCCGCACCCGGTGACTGCTGGGTTGCCGAATAGCTTTGAGATGACCGATGAAGTCTACCTATGCCCAGTTTTTAGCGATAGCATAACGCCTTTGCTGGGCAGCGATTATGCGTTTAATGAGGACAATTTTTACTCGGCTAAACGGGCGGTGGAGGGTCAGATGTACTCACGTCAAAACTGGTCGCATCCGTCGGGCAGTGGTTTGGTGGGTTGGGTTAAACACTATAAAAATAGCCCGATCGTCTACTTGCAGGGCGGCGATAACGAATTGGCGATGGATCACCCACAGTTTCGGATACTGGTGCACAATGCGATCCGCTGGGTTAGCTCACCCGCGGCGCATCGATGGGCCAGAGCGGCTCATTTAACGACTCGGTCTTAGACGATCTGATATTCACTATTGTTGTCGGTCATCGGATGCGGATGTCGAGTGTTTAGCTACAGAGACTATGTGCAGAGACTGCGGGGTAGCGACCTTAGAGCAGCGCTAAAGCCTGCGTTCGCAGATAAACGCTGTGGCCCTGCCATCAGTGCGTTTGAAATGGGCTGAGATCACTTTTATCGTGCTTGTTTCTGTACAGCCCGGGCGTTGTGCGAGTATTTTTTTTGAAGAACCTCGAAAAATAGGCCGGGTCGCGAAAGCCGATTTTAAAGGCGATGGAGGCCACCGGCGCTGTGGTATAGATCAGTTGTCGCTTGGCTTCGAGAAGTAGGCGGCCATGGATGACTTCGAGTGCCGATTGTTGTTTGATGGTGTGGCAGATACGATTTAAATGGCGTTCCGCCAATCCCAGGCGGCTGGCGTATTCATTGACCTGCCAATGCTGCTTGTAGTGTTCTTCCACCAAGTTGCGAAAGCGGTTGTAATTGTGCGCGTTGACGCTATCAAAAATCATTTCATCGTCTACTTCATCTAACAACCTGCGAATGAACAACATCAATGCATGAAAGAGCAGTTGTAGCATCAATGCACGCCCCAGTTCGGGCGACCGATACTCGCGATGAAATATTTTTAGGATAAATTCAATTTCATGCAGTTGATCGTGGTTGTCATGCAGTTCGACAATGTGCGCGCGCTCTAATAATTGTTTCAGAAGATCGTGGTTTTGGCTGTCAATTCTTTCGAACAATAAGGGTTCGGCGATAGTCAATGCATAACCGTCGGTATTTGGTTGAAAGCGAAAGCTATGGACGCATGCCGGTGGAATGGTGATGACGGTGGGCCCTTTGACGTAGTCTTTTTCACCGTCAATGTGAACAACCGTAGAGCCGGACAGCAAATAAATGATCTGAAAGTAGTGCCGATGTTGGTGGGGCTTGAGGTGCCATTTGTGCAGTTTTCCGCTGGTGCTAATTTTCTCAACGTGCACTAAATCTGGATCGTCATCTTTATTTTCTTCACCATAGACGTGGTAGTTTGGGATTTTATTAGAAACTTGCTGGGTGATTATTTTTCTCATTCGGCATATTTCCGTATATTTCAAAAGAGAGGTCCTCCGACAGCATAAAACGTATGCGTCTTAAATGTGCAATTATTGTGACCTTATTGTCCATTTAGTCGCCAACCTATTTAGTGCTAAATTAAATTCGTCGCAATCCCAAGCAGTAAAGGGCATGCCACGACGGCAAAGGGCATCGCGTTTGAGTCTGGCAGCATCCATAGATTCAGCCGCAGGGGCAGAGCGATGCTTTAACTTCCACAAGGACGGGACTGATCTATGGATAATGATGACTTTACGTTAAGAATGCGGGCCGAACCAGTTCCCTGGTTTGGACTGCTGTTTTCTTGGTTACATATGCTGCTGGGGATTCAAAGGCCGGATTTGAAAAAGGTGATTATGGAATTCGTTCCCGGCGATATTCCTTCGGTATCGGCGGTGGCCGAGGGTGAGGCGGAAATTGGTATGACCACGCCGCCGGTGTGCGCCACTATGGCCTATCGGGGCATCGGGCCCTACGCCGAAAAAATGCAGGACTTGCGGGCCATCCTATCGTTCCCCCATGACGACAGGTTGGTGTGGGCGGTGCCCGAAGAGTTTGGTATCACGTCAATCGGGCAGCTAAAAAACCAGAAGTTGAGGTTTTCGATTGGCGGGCCAGATAGCCCGGTTGGCTTCGCCGTCGATAAAATTTTGGCAGCCTACGGAATATCCATTGAAGAGCAGGTCGCATCGGGAATGTGGACAGGTTTTAAAGAAGATTATTTGTTTAAAGTCGTTTCT
>DDJS01000016.1:10112-15022 GCA_002339165.1 Cellvibrionales bacterium UBA2618
CTTCCCTGGGTACAGTTTTCCGAGGCAAGAAAACTGACCTTTTTACCCATAGATGACGATGTTCAAAACATGATGGTCAAAGAGTATGGTTTTCGTAAGGCGGTGCTTTCAAAGGGGATGATCGACGGTGCTGTGGGCGTAGATACGCCGACCTTGGATTGGTCTGAGTGGCTGATGTTTACCCGCTCCGACGTTCCCGAGGATTTGATCTACCTGATTACAAAAACGGTCATTGAGTACCAGCATCTATTCGAATTAGGTTTTAAAGGCCATCCGTTGGAAAAGAGTGATTTGGTCTGTCCGATGAAGCCCCAGGATATGTGGCGTAACGTTGGTAACATACCCCTTCATCCCGGTGCGCAGCGTTACTTCGAAGAGCAGGGCTATTTGTCTTAAAGAATGGCCATAAAAATCTGCTGAAAAATTGTTTTAACGGCTTACTTTAAAGAAGTGTTGTAAAGACTTGCGGTAAAGCCGTGTAGTAAAAATTAGCGGCACTTTTGCGGTCGCCGCTTAGCGAGTCGGGAGTCGCTGGCTGACGTGCTAAATAGCGTTCGCTGGGCTGTAGCGATGATTTTACCGCACGGATAAACAGATTTTTCGCCCGTGGTGTGTCACTGGTTTTATTCAAAAATGGAGATGATTCAGACGTCAAGGAGCAGACAGATGAAGGTACTATTTAAGCATAAAGTTGTTGTTAAGATTGTCACAACGGTATTTAGTTTGATGCCACTGGCGGCGTTAGCCGATGGGTCCAATGAGCGATTAGGAGTACAGTCCAGTGCTTCGGCGTCGCGCACGCTCAACGATGCGGATGATCAAAAAAATTCATATTTGCAAGAAATTACCGTCACCGCGCAAAAGAAAGCCCAGAGCATACAGGATGTACCTATTGCCATATCGGCGTTTAGCGCAGACCAAATCGAAGCGGCCAATATAACCAATCACGACCAATTGGCGGCGCTCACGCCGGGTTTGTTTTTTGGTAAATTCAGTGAATCGAGACCGCAAATCTATATCCGTGGTATCGGCAGTCGCCAATTCAGCGTTGGCTCAGAGGGCTCGGTCGGAGTATTCGTCGATGAAGTGTACATGGGCCGTTTTAGCTCGGGCCTGTCCGGTTTGAGCGATATCGAGCGCGTTGAGGTGCTCAAGGGGCCGCAGGGTACTTTGTATGGACGCAATACTATTGGTGGTGCGATCAATGTGATCACCAAAAATCCCAGCGAGGAGACTACCGCAAATGCAGGGGTCGGAGTGGGCAATATGGGCTACTTAGATTGGCAGGCCGCCGCAAGCGGGCCGCTCACCGAGGGTCTCATCTACGGTCGCGCGTCGATTAATTACCGCGCGAGAAATGGTTACGTAAAGAACTTGACCACCGGTACCGATCATAACGCGCTTGACCAACTCAGCGTGCGAACCAAACTATTGTTCACGCCCACCGAGGATCTCGACGTCGCGCTGACGCTGGATTACAACCATGCTAATCCTCAAGGTGGATTACAGGGTGAGTACGTCGCTGGGCTGCCGGTGTTGGCCACTGGCGGTCCCCATGCACCCAAGGTAGACACCACGCCATCGCGTTTTGACGAATACTACAACTCGGATTCAAGCTTTGAGCGGGATATCTTTATCGCCAATTTACGTGTCGATTGGAATCTAAGTGAGGTCGCTCTGACCAGTATCACCGCTTATCTTGATTCGGATATGGTCGAGGCGCGAGATCTCGACTCTATGTCCATTGATTCCATCGAACACCTCACCGACGAGCAAGCCGAACAGTTCACGCAAGAATTGCGATTGTCTTCGGTACCCGGAGGGGCGCTGACGTTCGACGATCGGGTAGAATGGATTAGCGGACTTTATTATCTAAATGAAAAGCCTGTTCGTACTGAAAATCTGCGCGGCGGTCTAGAATCTGTATTTTCCCAAATGGCTGCCTCAGTTGCCTCTGGTGGCCCGGTAGCACCGATTAAACCAGGTAATCGGCATGTAGATAATATATTGATCGTCGATGTGGATACCACGAGTTACGCAGCCTTTGGGCAGGCAACCATCGATATTACCGAGCGGATGGCCCTCACCGTGGGCGCACGCTACACCAGAGACACCAAAAAATTGCACTCCAGTGGTTGGTCTAGCCACGATGGAGTGCCACCCATTATGGCGCCCTTTGATGTCAGGCTCAGCCGACGCTGGTCGTCCTTTGATCCCAAGCTGATTCTCGATTACAAATGGTCCGAAGATGTTATGACCTACTATACCTATAGCACAGGATTTAAGAGCGGTGGTTTTCAGTTCGCGAAATTTAACGCGCTCGAGGCAAGCCAAACGTTTGAACCGGAGAACGTTAAGACCCATGAAATCGGACTAAAATCTACCTGGTTTGATCAACGCTTGCGCACTAATATCAATTATTTTGTCTATGACTACACGGATATGCAGGTTCCTAAAACCACCACAGGGGCCAGTGGCGCTCCGGCGATCACTACCTTGAATGCTGCCGAGGCCACCGTGCGCGGATTTGAGTTTGATGGTAGCTTGAGTCTCTCCGATGAATTGACATGGCACGCGGGCTACGCCTATCTCGACGCTAAATATGATGATTATGTGTTCGACGCGACGGTGGATTACTCCGGCAATACCATGGTTAGATCACCAGAAAATACCTTTAATAGTACCCTTGAGTTTTCCCGTCCTGTGGCTCAGGGGCTGTTGCGTATTCGTGCAGATGTGTCCTGGACCGACAACTATTACTTTGAGCCGGATGCCGGTGCCACGGAGGGTACCGAGCAAGAATCATTTGCCCTTTACAACCTCTCGGCCTCTTATGAGTTCGACGATTGGGCACTCTCGATTTGGGGTAAAAATTTGAGCGATGAAGTGTATCGAAACACCACCTTGTCGTTTGACAAGTTCACCATGGAATACTTAGGGTTGCCCCGTACCTATGGCGCTTCGATACGCTGGAATTACTGATCCAAAGGCGATGATGCCGGTGTTATAGCGTATGCTCGGGGCGCTGTAACACCTGTCAAGACGTTTAAAATTTAAGGTGGCATTCCCCGCGAGGCGAAATGACCGATCGCAAATAATACCCTGCCATTAAGCCAGCCGGCCTATTGCGGCACGGTCTTTTGCGACAAGACGTTTTTCAACAAGGCTTTTTACGACAAGAACGGGATTGGCCCCATCTCTTAGACGCTGTTGGGTGCCATTTATCGAGAGCTCTTTGCAGTGAGGTTATGGATGCAAACAAGGGGCTAAAAATGGATTTTAAGGACGCTCATCGTATGCAGTACTCTAGATCTAAATCTAAATCTCCCTTATTTTTTGGATCCAGCGTAGTTCTAGGTTGCTTCATAGGACTGATGGGGAATACCGGAGCGGTGCTGTTTTCGAGCCTTGGAGTGTTTGTCAAACCCTTGGCCGATGCCTTTGGTTGGAGTCGAGGGGATATTTCCTTTGGCGCCACCTGCTTGACCTTCGGAATCATCGTTGGCATGTTGACCACCGGCCATTTGATCGATAAGTATGGCTCCAAGCGGATTTTAACCATCTCTGTGGTACTTTCGGCAATCGCCATCGCCTCTGGGCCGCTGTACATTTCAAGTCTGCCGCTTTTTTATCTGATGCTGACGCTCGGCGCTTTTGTTGGAGGGCCGACCAATACAGTGGGTTACGTGCGCGTAATCGCCTGTTGGTTCGACCGGCGACGTGGGCTATTTATCGGCATCGCCGCAGCCGGTATGGGGGTGGGTTTTGCGTTGGTCCCGTGGCTGACCAACGTCGCCATAAGTCGGGGCGGTTGGCAGGCGGGCTACTACGTGCTGGGTCTTTATATATTGATCCTGGTATTGCCCGCGGTGGTGTTTTTAATTAAAGATAAACCAGAAGATATAGGTATGCGCGTCGATGGCGAATGTGGGGATGAGCCAGAAAAGACCAACTCGACTGACGGCCTTAGTCACCTCAGTGTGATCCGCGCGGTGACAACCCCGGCATTTAGTTTGCTGTTTATCGTGATCTTTAGCGTAGCATTCGCTTTGTTTGGCACACTCACTCATTTGGTATCGATGCTAACCGATCGAGGTATTGACACGGCCACTTCGGCACTGGTGGCATCCTCAATCGGTGTCGGCATGATGGTCGCACGGTTCGTGGTTGGCTATTTGTTAGATCATATCTTTGCCCCAAAACTGGGGATGATTGTGTTTGGGTTTGCGATTGTGGGGCTCTTACTCATTGCCCATGCGGACTCTTTGCCTGGATACTTTATTGCCGCGCTATTCATCGGATTTGGCGTCGGGTCAGAGGCTGATCTAATGGCTTACATGGTTAGCCGTTACTATGGGCTGGCGAATTTCGCTGTCATTTTCAGCTGTTTGTTTAGCGCTTATATGTTGGGAACCGGTCTCGGCCCTTACGCGTTTGGTAGGTCTTTTGATGCCTATGGTAATTATTTACTGATGTTAAATGTGTGCGTCGGTTTGCTGTGCCTTGCGATTGGGTTACTGGCGCTGTTGGCGCCTTATGACCGCTATTTAAAGCCAATTGCAGATTGATTTTGACTAACAAATTGGCGTCTTATGCCCAGTGTTTTGTAAAGAATATTTCAAAATAAAGTCTTAAAAAGAATGTCTTTTAGGCAGGCATTCGGTTTTGGGTGATACCGGTTGTGTGGGGATAACGTTGCCCGCACTGACCTGCAAGCGATGGCGCCGCGGTTGTTTTTTGGTGGCTATGCAGTCGTTTGGCGGCGGATGGTGCAGGGGCCTTGTGTGCAACGCAGCATTCGTAGAATGCTTAAAATACGCGGCTGTAAGGCTATAGCGAGCCGCAGTTTTTGGCTCATTTACCCATCGCTATCGGCGGCCTATGGGTGGGTCCAATGGTGCAAGTTAATG
>DDJS01000016.1:15408-16587 GCA_002339165.1 Cellvibrionales bacterium UBA2618
GTATGCATGGAAACTATAGAGTAAAAGGACTTTGATATGACGACTATTGATACGATAAACGCCTACTTTCACGCAGTTCAGACCAATGACCTCGCCCAACTTGGGGCGCTTGTTGCCGCTGACGTGGTCTGGCATCAACCCGGTGATAATCAATTTTCGGGTACCCATGTTGGCGCTGCAACGGTGTTTGCAATGATCGGCGATATGATGAAAGTATCCGATGGAACCTTCCAAATTGATCAGGTAAAAGATGTCATGGCGAATGGCACGCAGGTTGCGGCGACCATCAATTTTTCAGGTCAACGCCCCGACCATGCGATGGCGCTGACAGGCGTCGATGTGTTCAGCGTAAGCAATGGCCAAATCACCGAAGTCTGGTTGTATTCCAGCGATCAGGCTATCGAGGACGCGTTTTGGGGCAGCGCTTAGGTCACACCAGCGGTATTGTTTGTGAGGTATCTCTGCGATGTTTCTTAGCAAGTGATTATCGGATTGTCTCAGCTATTTAAAACGATCTTAGCGACCGAGTGGCGGCTAAGGTCGTCGAGGCGGATACTCTAATTTTATTTGTTGGGAGTGATTTGCCAAAAGCCATCTACTAAAAGCTATCTATTAGAAGTTATCTGTCAGAAGCAATCTATTTAAAGCTAATTGCCATGGACATATCTGCTACTGCTATCTGCTACTTACCATGGGCTATCCGCTGAAAGAGCATTAGCCGGCGATTGGCGTGCGCAAGCGGCAGAATCACCAGTCGGCTGATAGGGAAGGATCCGTTCACCGACCAGCATCGGGTTGAACATGTTCTTGCGGAACGGCTCCTGCCTAGCCATCAGTATTTTGCCACGCCCTCGTCCCCGCACCCGCGCCGATAGCATCGTGACCGTATTCTGGGGTGGAATGGGGTGGAGTGGACTGGAGTCGAGCGCCGTGGGTCTATTCTGAGCGCCAAAATGGTAGCGGCTCCCGACTGATATTTCGTCCACTCGGTAGCGCCAGCCTGCGCTATAATGGGCGCGGCGACGCTGGGGAGTGAGCGGGCAGCGGCAAGATCGGCGCAGTGATCCGAGGTTCGCTCTCCGCGAGCTATATCCAATTTTGTGGGATTTTAGGCGCCATAGACGTTGACGCCGCAGTCTCGCAGTCGTCTGGTTTTGGTTTCACTATGGTTTCACTATG
>DDJS01000016.1:16918-24819 GCA_002339165.1 Cellvibrionales bacterium UBA2618
GTTTCACTATGGCGCTCTGGGTAGCACGCGTTGGTCAACATGATTAGAATGGTCGTCGCTTTGGTCTGTAAGCGTTTAGCGTATGACCTGAGATGGGCAAACACAAATTTTTAGATGGTGTCGCTGGCGACCCTATCGGAGTAATGATGAAGAATTCTAAGACCGTTTTGATCGACAAGAACCCTGGCAGAAATTCGCAAACTTATGGCATCGCACGGGAACTTGGTACAGATTTGGAGTTGATTCACGAACCCTCGGTGGGCGTAGTTGGCAACAAGGGCGATTCGCAATGCTATCTGGGCGTGATGCACAAGGTGGGTATTATTCACGATGCCCTTAAGGACCGGGTTGGCGTTGCGCCGGGCCAATTGCGAATGCGCTTGGTACAACCAGAATTTACCGTGGCGACGTCGGATGGTATCCGTAATGGCACCAAGGAAATGCGCTACTCATTGATCGGCAGAGAGATCGCCAACGACGCACTGACAGAGCATCTTAGCGCGTCGGGTCTAGAGGGCGTCATAGCAGTCGTGGCATGCGATAAACCACCGGTTGGGACTCTGGCGGCTATGCTGGAGCACAACCGTCCTGCGATCATTATGTCTGACGGATCGATTAGGCCCGGAGTTGATTCAAAAACCGGTGACACCATCGACTTGATCACTGCCTATCAATTGGCCGGCAGCGATGATGAAGAGTTAAAAAGCCGGATTGCCCGCGAGGCCTGTCCGGGTTTTGGCAGCTGCGGCGGCATGTTTACCTACAACACCATGCAAACGTTTATTGGTGTGGTCGGTATGCAACCGTTACATATGATCTCTCCTGCATCGCAGGATGTTCGCCGCACCGATGAATTCCCCAATCAGTTGGTTGATTATCTGGCCGCATTGATCGATAAAAATATTTGTCCGAGAGATATTGTTACCCGCGATTCGCTGCGCAATGCAATCATCGTTGCCATGTCGGTCGGCGGCTCGACCAATGTCCTTTTACACGCCCCAGAATTGTCGCGGGCGGCGGGTTACAAAGATTTCTCTAAGGACATTATGAGTCCTGAAGAATTTAACTACCTATCCGAAAAGGTGATTCCTGTGATCATCAATGCGCGACCCTTTGGAGAATATTCTATGGTCGACATCGACCGCAAGGGCGGGGTGCAAGTGATCGTTAAAGAACTGCTGGATGCCGGTCTGTTGAATGGTGATACGCTGACGTGCACCGGCGAGACCCTCGCCGAGCAAATTCAGCGCCTCGCACCGCCAGCGCCCGACGGCGATGTTATCCACAGCGTGCAAAAACCGTTTAAAGAAACCGGCGGATTGCGGGTGTTGGGGGGTAATCTCTCGCCCGAGTTCAGTGCGGTATTAAAGCTGGCAGGCGTTGAAGGGGGGTTGGAAAATAACCTGTTCAATGGCAAAGCTAAGGTCTACAACGGAGAGCAGGAACTGTTGCAGGCATTGGACGCACCGTCACCGGCATTTGAAAATTTTGACATGATTGTGGTGCGCTATGAAGGCCCATTCGGTGCCCCAGGTATGCCAGAAATGCTCGATTCCACCTCGCGGATCACGGCTCTTTGCCGAGAACAAAATATCGTCGTTGGTTTGATGACTGATGGTCGGTTCTCAGGCGGTTCGGTCGGTTTGGTGATTGGCCATGTCGGGCCCGAGGCGGCGGCTGGAGGTGCCATTGGTCTGATAGAAAATGGTGATGACATCGTCGTAGACCTAAATAAAAACGAATTGTACTGCGAGCAGTTGGCAGATGGAGAAATCTATCGACAACGCAAATCGCTGTGGGAGCAACAGGTCGCCGAAAACGATGGAATCCACCCCTGCGTTGGTGAGGCCGACACCCGATTGCTAAATAGAATGCGTTGTTCTGCGGTATCTGCAGTATTTGGTGCAGGTATGCATCCCGATCGAACGGTGTGGGTAAAAGACCCTCGTCAGGTGGACAAATCTGACTTTAAACCGAGCAATAAATTTAAATAATCGCAGTTTATCGATTGAGTTTTGATGCACTAAATACTGGATGCTGAGCGAGATGTACTTTACAAGATGCGCAGCGCGTTGCATTCGCATGACAATCATGTTTAGGGAGTTTTTATGGATTTGGGCTTTATATCGGCATCGCTGATCAATTTAGCGATTAATTTAAGTTATTCCATCCTCGCCTTGGTCGTCGGGGTTTATGGCTTGCTGTGGGTCGACGACAAACTATTGAAAAACATCGATCTCGAAGAGGAGATGAAAAAGGGCAACGTGGCGGTGGCGATTTTTGCCTCGACTATCCTTATTTTTGTGGCTTTGATTATCGCCTTTGGCTTTCGAGGCTAGGCATGTCGCTCAGCGACGGTCGCGTCACGGTGGTCCTGTTTTTTGCCATCTGCGGGGTGGTACTTGGCAATGGACTGCTCGCCGGTAATCGCGATGGGCGTCCTTCGCTAGCACCGTCTGAACTCGATCCGTCATTGCGACCAGACACTCAATTACGTTCTCAATCACCTACTCAATTACCTGCGCAAAAAACCGCTCAATCGCCAGTGTGGAGTGAATCGTCTGACCATTCGGAGCGACCTAATTATGCCGCCGCGAGCCTCGATATACTGCCCCTCGATGCCCGCCTCGAGGGTCGGCAGCTAGCTCAACGCTTGGCGACGCTGCGGGGCAGAGAGCAAGTGATTCCGTTGGGCACGCGCGCGGTGGGTATTTATTCTATGTCGGCGCCTTCGGTTGCTGGAGATCACCGCCTAGTGAACGACTATCTCGAGGGTTTTCAGCCTTACCCCGTTACTAATCCGATGCTACCGCTGTACGCGCTGGCTCAACGCAAGCAGTACCAGCTTGATGCGCAACAGTACGCTGGGCGGCAAGAGGTATGGCAGACCAGTCGCGAGGCCTATGCCTTTGCTCGTGGTGACTGTGAAGACCATGCGTTGATCCTCGCCGACTGGTTGATGGCGATGGGCGAAGATGCGCGGGTGGTGCTCGGTGATTATCGCGGCGGTGGGCACGCCTGGGTGGTGTTGTTTAAAAATGGAAAGGAATATTTACTCGAAGCCACCAAAAAATCCGGATTAACGCGAAGTAAACCCTATCCTCTAGCGTCTCTGCATCGCGACTATCACCCGCAACTGATGTTTAACCGCTACGATTTTTGGCAAAATCAAGGCTCCAAATATACCACCCGCTACGCCGGCAGTGCGTGGCGCAAGCAGAGTCATTATCGTCCGTCACTGTGATCGATGGCCCCTTAATATCGTCTTGATCCGCGTCTTAACCAAGCCTAGTGGATTCCAAATAAGGCGCTAGGGCAGTTCAAATACATAGAGCGCATTGCCGCCCTCCGGTTGATAAATGTCTGGGCTGGCGGTCGCGGTCAATGCTCTAAAGACCCCCATGCCGGTAGTCACGGCGATGAACTGCCGACCATCAACGGCATAGGTGATCGGAAAGCCATGCAGGGCTGTCGGCAGTCGAGTCTGCCACAGCAATCGACCCGTCTCGGTATCAAAGGCGTTAAAATAGCGGTCTAGGTCGCCGATGAAAACCAGTTTTCCGCCAGTGGTGAGTGCCGAAGTCAAAAACATCGCCGGTTGCTGGTGGGACCACTTTTCGGCAATCGGGTCGAGCCCAATGGAGACTAATTTGCCGAGCATGTCGCCGACGCCCGGCATTGGATAGGTTTTAGAATCGCCACCGAAGCCACCACCGCCGGTGACCATGTCGACTTTTCGGCCGACCATATCCGAGCATAGTTGATGCATAGGAATGATGATCGCGTGATGGGGTCGATCATACGCCGCAGCTTGCCAGTTGTGGCCGCCGTAAATGCCTGGGCAGGCGGTAAAAGGCTGGTCGATATTGGCGTCTAGAATGTCTTGGCGGTAGATCAGGCGGCCGTTGATGCGATCTATCGACTGATAAATATTTTGTGGCATCGTTTCAAAAAGTTCCAGAAAGCGGCCATTAGAACGCTGCAGTTTCCAGAGTATGCCGTCCTTGCCTATGGTGTACAGCACGCGATCAGTCTCCTCCTCTCCGCGATTGATTAGGATCCGTTCAAAGCCGACTTCCATATCGATGGTCTCTCCGGCAACGTGCTGAAAGTACCAGGCGATAGCGCCAGTGTTAGGATTGATGGCGAGCGTTGAATTGGTATACAGGGCAGCTTGATGGGGTGTCATGCCGCGACTAGCGGCAACCCAGGGTTTGGCTTGCGAAGTGCCGATATAAAATAGATTGAGCGCCGCGTCGTAGCTACCGGGAATCCACGTATCGCCGCCAGCGCGAAGCGTTGGCTCTAAATCGCCCCAGCTATCGCTGTTGGGGTCGCCCGGCAGGGCGATGGTCGAGGTACGCCAGAGCTCCTCGCCCGTCTCTGGGTCGTGGCCAGTGATAAAGCAGCCGCTCGCAACGAAGCGCTCGCAGCCATTGATGCCGCTGACGATCACCCCGTTGGCGACAATCGGTCCGCTAGTGTGGGTCAGGCCATCGCGGTAGTCTGCCTTGACGGTTCTCCAGACGAGCTTGCCGGTGCGCACATCGATGGCGATCAGTGCGGCATCGTAGGTGGCCATAAATAGCTTGTCACCATACAGGGCTATGTTGCGCGTAGGACCGCCGAGAGTTCGCGATGCGTCGGGAAAATCATATTCAAACGTCCAAATCAGATCGCCATTGGTGGCGTCTAGCGCTTGAATTACATTGCCGGGATGGGTGACAAACATGATTCCCTGACTGACCAGCGGGGTGCCTTGATTGCTGCCTTGATTCATGCTCATCGACCAGGCCAAGCTGAGATCGCCAACATTGTCGCGGTTGACTGTTGCCAATGGGCTATAGCCCTGACCATCCAGTGTGCGTCGCCACGATGGCCAATCGGCGGCGGCGGGTTGCGTCAGCGCGGCGTCGTCAACCGAGGTGAAGCGTTTTACTTGGCGGTTGTTAAACCGCGTCTCTCTCTGGTTGAGTTGGTCGACGGTATTCGCGTCTGAGAAGGCAACGAAACCTTGTAAACTCGGAGTTGCTGGCTGGGCCTCTAGCGTCGGTTGGTGGTCTTGTGCGCGCTCTCCCGGCGATGTTTCCTCGGGGTTTTTGGCGGTTGCCTGAACGATTTCGGAAACCTCGAGGATATGGCGCTGAATCGCTTGATAGTCCAAGTCGCTCAAGCCGCCGGTATTGCCCGGCGGCATTGAACTAACGATTTTTTTATACAGAGCGTCGACGCCGAGCGCGCGCCATTTTTTGATAAATGCATCACCGCTCAGCGGGCTGCCATGGGCCGATCCTCGCAATGACACGGAATGGCAATCGGCGCAGTGTTGTCGATAGACTTGGCGGTCACTCTGTGATGCCAACGGGTTATTATGTGTAACGGCAAGGAAGAGTATGCCGATAATCCATAGACGCTGTCTGTCCATCTGTACCTCGTAATTATTATTTTGAGGGTATTTGCCAGAGCTGGTGCCGCTGGCTCTCGCTGCTTTAATCTATTGTGGCGTTATTTTCGGGCTCGTTTGAGTCTGTTGATGGCTATACCTCGATCAGATCCAGCGGATATTGATATAAACTCTGGGCACCGTTTGTGGTAATTTCGAAAACGTTTTCCATGTGCGTCGGACCCAGTTTACTACCAAAATAAAGGCAATCAAAACTCAGGATCATCGAGGGCTGTATGGTAAAGCCCTCGGTGGCTGCCAAGCCGGTGGAGGGAAACGCCACCGGGCTCTCCAGTGGAACCGCGCCAATCGAGTGCACAATTAATAACAATTTGCCCGGGGCATCGAGATTTTGGGCAGCGGTGGCGGCGACTCGTCGGCAAATTTCAGCAGAATTGTTGCCCGGTTTGAGCGCCGCGATCACCTGGTCAAAACAGTGTTTAACCAGCGCGTGCTGTTCTTTATATTCGGCGCTGGCGTCGCCTATATGGGCAGTGCGGTTGATGTCGATCCATACATTTTTGTACTCGCCTTGGGTTTCTAAGATAACGATCTGTCGGTCTTCAAACGGTGTTTCAAATAGCGTCCTAAAGAGCTCGGGTTTAAATGCGAGGTCGTAGGTTCCGCCGAATAAAAGCGGGCTGATCGGCAGTGGTGTGATGTCTTCATCGATCATGAAGTGCGCAACTGACTTTTCGATCTGCGCCCAGACTTTGCCCTTAGCAAGTTGTTTGACGGTGTGCGCCATTACCCGATCGGCCTTGCGACCCGATTGGCGAAAGATCTCTATTTCATCCGCCGTTTTAATCGCCCTGACGCGAAATAATGCGTCAAACGCGTCGCCAAAGTGCTGACCCACCGACTCATGAACTCTCAGAGCGACCCGCATATCGTCATAAATGATCAGCTTTTGTGTGGTACCCCGGGCACTTAGCAATTTAGACAAGGCCGCAATAATGTCGGGTTGGCAGTCACCTTCAATCTGCGCCGCAAAGTGACCGAGTCGCTCGCCGACAGCTTGCTCTAGCTTTAAGTAGACGTCTTCGGCGCGCGCTGTGACACAAAAGTTGAGCAGGTCAAAGGTGGCGATCGACTGATAAAAAATCGGTTGGCTCTCGCGTTCTGCGACCAATAGTGAGATCAGGCTGGCCTCGGGTATGAGTAGTACGATCGGCTTTTGGCTATCTGTCGGAATATAAACACCGGACATCGGTTCCGGCAATCGCCAGCCATCCATTGCCGACTCAAATCCAGTAAAATAACGTACGGCATCCGAATGGGTGAATACCGCGCCGGTCGCGTCCATTAATGTTAGTTCGCGTCTCAGGCGAGCAAGTTTTTCTGAGTACATACTTTCAGCCTTATACTAATTTTTCTGAACTCGTTTCGAGTTGTTACCGGCCTTTTTGTTCAACAATATTATCAAAGATTTAAGATTATTTAAATTCCAACAGAGTGCTATGAACGCCTACGTGCATTTTATAGCTTTTTAACGCTGTTGTTTAATGAAGACGTTACCGCAAGTTGATTCGATAACGGTAAAAACTTGTTTAGCATCGCTATTGCAAGGGCGTTCCGTACTTAAGTAGCGTTACACAACGTCAATAGGTAGCGGCACGTGACGCCAATGGGTGTTGACTACTAGTGTCTATTTTTTCTAATTAGCTCTCTCCAAGGCTCGTTATTGAGTTGCAAATAATTAATATTTTAGACGCATTAGGACGAATTTGATCAGAAACTCTCGTTCTAGCAAAACAGCCTAAATACAAAAGTGCATCACAGGATGTGCATTGAAAAGGTCAAATCAAAACAACTTGATGTTTGGTGTTTTTACATTTTGTCGTAGTTAAATTTTGATAGGATATTGCTATGGATTTATGTAGATTCATGCCACTATCGATATAACTAAAACCTCAATTTTTTGTTGTGTCATCAACGGAGTTATATCGTTAAAAAAATAATTACAGCGCTGACATTTTAGCGATTGCGTTCTCGACTACTAGTGTTGCTGGTCGTCATGAAGTAGGTAACGGAAAGCCACCGATGCCGCCGGGTGATATGCCAATGGGACCGGATGGAACACGAACGGAAATGAAGAGTGGAGGCGGACTGAGAGACAATAGAGAAGACGATGAAAGATATGTGTGCAGGCGGTATGGACGAGAAGTAGCTGTGTATTTACCGTGATTTTCTAGCAGGGTGCCGTTGTTAGTAAAAAAGGAGTGCTCAAATTTGAGCGCTCCTTTTTTCAGATGTTTGGGTTTGGTTTCTGCGCTAGTGCAGGTGTAATTAAATAGATCAGTTTCTTGTCGCGGCCGACATTACTGGGCGTTAGCTAATGAATCAATCTTTAAGCGACAACTGGGGTCCTCGTTACTGCAAATTATGCGATAGCGGCCAGGGTAATAAATGCTGCTACTATTTCGACAACTTATTTATTGTTTTCATTTGGCGGGCC
>DDJS01000151.1:0-15661 GCA_002339165.1 Cellvibrionales bacterium UBA2618
ATCTTTCTTCGTCTTCGGTTGTTTTCTCACCATCAGCGGAAAGCTCTATCTCCGACGAAGTAGTGTTCACAGGACCTAACGAACCAGATTGCTCAACCAATGACTCGACAACTGTATCGTTCGCGTTAACATCATCTTTTGCAACAGCTTCTCCTATTGACTCAGCGTATTCTGCTACCTCACCGTAATCATCAGTGCCCTTGGATTCTGTGCTAGCCCTCGGGGATCTTTTAACCTCTGTATCGTCATCCTCCCCGATTAAATCGGCCTCCGTTGTATCGCCAAATGACAAACCCAAATTCGCTAAACGTCCATTTTCTCGCTCGTCATCGGGCGGCCCATATGTATTGCCGACCTCACTATCCTCTGAGCTTTCAAAAATACTCTCATCATGGTACTGGTAAAAGGGCTCAACCGAACTATTAGAGGATTGTCGACTCGCTTCATCTAACAGGCTTTGCTGATAAATAATCGACGCTGCAGCTATCGAATCACTGTCCTTAGTCGCCTCAATTTCAGCAAAAATATCCCCAAGATCTCGCAACTGCTGCTCATCGTACAAGACCTGCATCAATCTCACGCGACAGGCTACATCATTCGGCTTGGCAAAACGCTCCTCTTGCAGAACATCGATCGCCTCGGCCACTTTACCGACCGATAGATACATCTCAGCATCAACCATGGGATCGATCATCGAGTCAAAAAATCTAGAGGATACCTCGTTGGATTCGTCGGGAAATATTTCGGTATCGCTTTCGTCAAACACCTTAATTTCCGAACCTTCGAGTTCATCGTAACGAAGATCTATGCTGCCCGAGCCCAGCGCCTGCAAACTAGCATCCGAGTTTCGTGACTCTTTGGGCGGGCGTTTTAACCAAAATAACATAGCTGCAATAACCATTAAAAAAGACGCCAGCAGCCAATTTATAAAGTCGTACTCTGACTCCGGCGTTTGCGGCACTATTTGCGGCATTACAGGTAACTGCAACGCTGGGCTGACTGAATCAACAGTCTCCTCAGCAACCAACATCGCTGCTTCAGGAGCAGGTAAGTCAAGCCCCGAGCCAGTTTCACTGGCATTGAATAAGACCCCATTGAGGGCTTTTTTGGTCGGGTCAGATTGAGTCTCGCTAACGGTATCAAGCGCAGGCCCTAGGCCGGCTTGAAGTTCAGACAGCCCCGCTAATACCGCGTTATTTTCAACGCCAGTATCGCCTATCGACGGGACAGCACTTTCGGATTGGCCTTGATAAGGTATTGCTTCGCCATTAACTAAAGCGTTTTCTCGATTGAGCACTAGGTCTCTGTTAATCGAACTGAGAAGTGCCTGCGTTTGCATTCGTTCGGGGTCGATCCGCTCTATACCCGGACTTACAAATGTACCAAACTCAAGGCGCACTTCGTCACCGGTGGGCAGCCAAATCATCGAGCCGACGTTTAAAGAACTGACGTCGTCGCCATCAAATGCCGAGGCGTTGTATCGAAAAATTGCCTCCATAGTTTGTACGACACTGATACCGGTAAAGCGAAGTCTACGTGCAATATTCCAAAGCGTATCGCCCTGCACCACCTGATACTGCCCTGGACTTAACCTTTGCTGTACCTTGCTTGATGTTGCATTAGTTACTGGAGCCTCGACGGCAGATCCGTCGCCCAGCCAATCTTCTTGTATCTGCGGCTGATAAGTAGTCTGCGTATCCGACTGCGCAAGATAGAACGTCTCCGTTAGCGTCTCAAATTCCATCGACTGAAACGCAGAGACATCATGACCAAGCTCATCGCCCCCGTGAGCCTCGTGCAGGAGGAAAAAGAAACTGCCTAGCAGCGTCGCGACCACTGCAGTCGACCCTCTTTTAATCTGCATACCCTTTCCTTTACCGGTAGATATACCTGTGTAGTAGAAACTGTCGAGCTTTTTATCTTGAGTATTCTAGCACCGTTACTAGCTCGATTGTATAGGCTGTCACTCGCTTTTGAGTAACTGACCATATGAAGTTAGAACTGATTGCTTATAAATCGCTGTAAGCCTATTTATACCCGCGCCTCCTGCGTCAATTTGCAGCCACAGATAAAAACATTGCGCAACTAGAGACGTATAAACCGAGTTTTATCCACCCGCATGCTATACCTATATTGTGTACTGCCCAGCTCGAATATTCTCTGGCGTAAAAAGCGGCCAAAATACCGAAAAATCTAGCCAACAGGAACAACTATGAGCGCCCATTTAAAATCAATACTGACGCTAGCTGGCGGCCTGCTGCTCGTCGCACTGTCTGGCTGTCAATCGACACCATCGCAGCTTGAAGTAGCCGCGTTTGTTAATAAAAATAATTTATTACAGCTCGATCTAAGGCTCCGGGAGGTGCTAAGAGAGCGACTTTCTGGGGGCTCCGCGGAAATCATTACCTCTACAGGGCGGTTACTCCTTAACAGCAAAGCCGGCATCGAAAGTAAAGTTTTTCAATTATATAAGGATCGTCGCGGCTGTTTGTTGATTCCTCAAGATAACCCAGATCAAACAATTCGTTTGTCGGTACTGCAATGCACCATTCCCTGAAGTTGGATCTAAAAACTCACTCAAAAACCCCTATGGGCATGCGACTCTTGCCCATGCATAATCTCGAAACCTTAAGGATCCTTGCGACTAAAATCTTGTCGCAAAACAAAGTTTGCAATCAGCACTATCGCCAAAGTTAATGCATTAAGGCCCACACCTTATGTTTGACCTCGCGCGCGGGGCTGTTTAACAATGCTTGACACCATTAATAGGCGCGGCGGCGAGCAACCCTGACTAATACTACCGCTATTTATCGTAACGGTTTACCTCTGAGCGGGTTTGTGCGCAAATGCTGGCTACATTTTCTTGCGCTTAAATTTCATAAACTGAGTGGTTGAATCACAAATATTTGGCGCATCGTATTTCACGCAAAAAGCTAAAATGCTCTTGCCTGCCCATTCGGCATGAATTTCAAATACGAACTTCAAGAGCGAATTTAAATATAGTACTTTTGATTTATAGTTTAACTCCCTTATTTTACTTATAGTGCAGCTTCAATGGGGGATTTTTTACTCCCCTATTTTAATCTTTGCTAGGGAGAGCAAGCATGTCGACAACTAGGCTTTTACTGGCCTGCAGTATTGCGCTGGCCCTAGGCGCCTGTGGTGAAACACAACCGCCCCCGGTCTCGGTAGCACACCCATCTCAGCGTGACCAACCGGCAGATATTGCCAGCGAAGTAAATAACAACAGTAACCCAATATCAACGGATCCCGACCTATCATCCACCACAGACAGAAATCCGATCATTGGCAGGCCGCTAGGCACTGATCGAGAAGCCGTCATATATCGCGCGGTGTGGCAGGCTAGCGAAGACTGGCAACGAGCATTTAATCGCGGCGATGCTGCGGCCTGTGCCAGCCATTACGAGGAGACTGCGGTTATTCGCGCCGCGCCTTTTGGCACGTTCATTGGCAAACCGGCAATTGAGGAATTTTGGCAGCAATTAATCGATGATGGCTTGAGCGATGTGCGTTATATTGACCCACGTATTATCATTATTGACGAAGACAGCGCCGTGTTGACCGCCAACTGGAAGATGAACAAGGCCGCCGGGCTTGTCTACCGCGAACTCTGGGTGATGCAACCGGATGGCCGCATGAAGCTGCGAGAAGATGAATTTGAAGCCCTTGCAACGCCTGACCCTTAGCGCCACCTGAGAGGGCTCCAACTTGCCATTAGCGCCGATGCTTGCAACGTCTTTTCCCTAAAAACGCCTTCATAGTCATGGTCATGCTTATTGGTGCTCAGGGCACCCGCCATTATTTAACAGCTATTTGACAACCTTTCTTTCGAGCCATTCAGCGTACGCAGCATCGCCAGTGCGATACTCATATGCCATCATAACTCATGGGCCCCTAACTCAGCGGACGATCCAGAGGCATGCCCTACGAATCATTACTGCGTTTTAAAAGAGCTTTTTTGCCACAGAAAATGGTAAATCCACAAGATATACGCTTCAAAAGACCATCTAAGAACATCCAATATTGCTGCTTTACGGACGAATCAACAACAAACAAATTCACTCCGTAAGTTGGCTTCAAACACGGCCAAGGTCTTATGCCTCAGAGACGCATCCATCAGTCTTCAATCAAAATCCGCAGCATTCGTCGCAATGGCTCGGCGGCGCCCCAGAGCAATTGATCGCCGACAGTAAACGCGGAAATATATTCACCGCCCATATTCATCTTTCGCAACCGTCCGACCGGCACCATCAACTGACCAGTAACGGCACTAGGTGTCAGTTTTTCTAAGGTATCGAGTTTGGAGTTTGAGACTACCTGCGACCAAGGGCTGGCCTCATCGATCAACGCCTCGATCTCATCGAGAGGAACATCGCTCTTTAACTTAAGCGTCAGCGCCTGACTGTGACAGCGCATAGCGCCAACGCGAACGCAAAGACCATCTAACGGTATCGGCCGATCAGTACGCGCAAGTATTTTGTTGGTTTCGGCTTGGTTTTTCCACTCCTCTCGGCTTTGCCCATTGGCGACTTCAGAATCAATCCATGGCAATAAACTACCCGCTAAGGGGTAACTCCAATGCTCAAGTGGGAAGTCATCGCGTTTTGAACACTCGGAGACCGCTCGATCGATTTCCAAAATCGCCGCTGCGGGGTTGGCTAATTGCTCGCTTACCGAAGACTCTATAACCCCCATCTGAGCAATCAATTCGCGCATATTTTGCGCACCTGCGCCGGAGGCAGCCTGATAAGTCATAGAACTAGCCCACTCGACGAGGTCGGCATTAAACAACCCCCCAAGCCCCATTAACATAAGGCTGACGGTGCAATTACCGCCAATAAAATCGCGACTGCCGCGTGTCATAGCATCGCTAATAACATTTCGATTAACGGGATCTAAAACAATCGTCGAGGTATCATTCATGCGCAGGGTAGAAGCGGCATCTATCCAGTAACCGCGCCAACCTGCAGCGCGTAATTTAGGGTATACCTCAGCAGTGTAATCACCACCCTGACAAGTAATAACAATATCCATTTTTGCGAGCGCGTTTAGATCGTAAGCGTCTTGCAATGGCGATGTTGCCTGACCAATGTCGGGGCCCGGTTGTCCCGCTTGTGAGGTGGTAAAAAACACCGCTTCAATCAATGAAAAATCGCTCTCTTGATGCATGCGCTCCATTAGCACCGAGCCCACCATACCGCGCCAACCGACAAATCCAGTCACTTTCATTTATTTATCCCTCGCCTTAACCATTCATCGACAACTCAGCTGCCTGTAATTCAGCCACCACCGCATCGCCCATCGCTATGGTGCTCACTTGCTCTGTACCGGGCGTGTAAATATCTGTGGTCCTTAGCCCACGATCGAGAACCCGACTGACTGCGTGCTCGATAATCACAGCCGCATCGGGTGAACCGAGAGAGTAGCGCAGCATCATCGCAACTGAGAGGATAGTAGCAAGAGGATTGGCGATGCCCTGACCAGCGATATCCGGAGCTGATCCATGGCAGGGTTCATACATTCCGCCGCCGTATTGATCCAGCGATGCCGATGGCAACATGCCGATCGAGCCGGTTAGCATGGCTGCGGTGTCGGACAAAATATCGCCGAACATATTACCCGTCACCAACACGTCGAATTGCTTGGGTTGCCGCACCAGTTGCATAGCCGCATTATCGACGTAGAGGTGGCTGAGTTCGACCTCGGGGTAGTCTGACGCCATTTCTGAAATGACGTCCTTCCAAACAATCGTCGCCTCGAGAACATTGGATTTATCGACCGAGCATAACCGCTTGTCACGTACCATCGCCGCCTCGAATGCGACCTTACCGATGCGTCTAATCTCTGACTCGGAATACTTGTAAGTGTTGTAGCCTTCACGCTCGCCGTTGTCGAGTGTCCTGATGCCGCGCGGCTCACCAAAGTAAATACCACCGACCAATTCCCTAACTATAAGAATATCCAGCCCCGCCACCACCTCGGGCTTTAGCGAAGAGGCACCCGCCAATTGCGGATACATGATCGCCGGACGTAAATTGGCGAACAATTCCAACTCGGAACGAATCCGCAAAAGCCCACTCTCAGGCCTCAGTTCACGACCGTAGTGATCCCACTGCGGCCCACCCACAGCACCCAATAAAATGGCATCCGCGTCGCGAGCACTATCGAGGGTTTCCTGCGGGCATGGATTGCCATATGTATCCAATGCGGCACCTCCGAGCACACCCCAATTTAACTGTATCGCCAAGTCGCGCTGTCGGTTGATAGCCTCCAATACTTTAACCGCCTCGGCGACGATCTCGCTACCGATATTATCACCGGGCAAAACCAGTACTCTTTTGCTCATTTAATCGCTCCAAATACCCATGGATGGCGCTCAGCTCTTTGCTCTTCATAGCGTTTAATCGCTGGCGCCTGCTTCAACGTGAGCCCGATTTCATCCAGCCCCTGCAACAAGCACTGTTTTCGAAACTCGTCGATTTCAAACCCATAGCTGCGACCACCAGCCATTAATACGGTCTGCTCGGTCAAATCTACGGTCAATTGATAGCCCTGCTCGCGATATAATTCATCAAACAACCCACTCACCTGCTGTTCAGTCAAAACTACGGGCAATAATCCATTTTTAAAACAGTTGTTATAGAAAATATCCGCAAAGCTCGGCGCGATCACCACGCGAAAGCCGTATCCGTCTAGCGCCCAGGGCGCATGCTCTCGACTCGAGCCACAACCAAAGTTTGATCGCGCCAGTAATATAGAGGCACCGTTATAGCGTTTCTCATTGAGAGCAAAATTCGGATTTATCGGCCGCCCAGAGCAGTCCTGGCCAGGCTCACCGCTGTCCAGATAACGCAGTTCGTCAAACAGGTTGGGCCCAAAGCCACTGCGTTTAATGGATTTCAAAAACTGTTTCGGGATGATCATATCAGTATCCACATTGGCTCGATCCATCGGCCCAACCAACCCATGATGCGTTGTAAAAGCTCTCATTCCACAACCTCGCTTAAAAATTCACGGACATCGACAATATGCCCAGCCACTGCTGCTGCTGCTGCCATCGCCGGACTCATCAAGTGAGTTCGCCCACCATTGCCCTGGCGTCCTTCGAAATTTCGGTTAGAGGTCGATGCACAGTGTTCTCCAGAACCCAGTTTGTCGGCGTTCATCGCCAAGCACATAGAGCAACCCGGCTCGCGCCACTCCATCCCAGCATCGATAAACACTTTATCCAAACCTTCCGCCTCTGCTTGCGCCTTGACCATCTGTGAACCGGGTACAACCAGCACTTGTTTGACCGATGGAGCCGCCCTACGACCGCGCGCAATAGCCGCCGCAGCGCGCATATCTTCAATCCGTGAATTGGTACAACTACCTATAAATACTCGATCCACAGCGATCGACGTAATCGCCTGACCTCCCTCCAATCCCATGTAGGCAAGAGCATTTTCGAGCCCAGTACGCTGCTCTGGTGTTTTCTGTGCTGATAACTCGGGTACCCTGGCGGTGACCTCAGCGACCATCTCCGGTGATGTACCCCACGTCACTTGAGGGGCGATATCGTCAGCATGCAGAACCACTTCAATATCGAACACCGCATCTGCGTCGCTTACCAAAGTTTTCCAATAGGCCACTGCGGGTGCCCACAACTCACCACTGGGAACAAATTGACGGCCTTTTACATAGTCGATGGTCGTGTCGTCGACCGCAATCATGCCGACACGAGCACCGGCTTCAATCGCCATATTGCACACCGTCATACGACCCTCTACCGTCATTTCGCGGAACACTTCGCCGGAAAATTCAATCGCGTGGCCATTGCCGCCAGCGGTGCCAATCTTGCCAATAATCGCCAAAACTACATCTTTGGGCGTAACGCCGGTTCCTAAGCTGCCGTCAACCGTGACCCGCATGTTCTTCATTTTTTTTGCTACCAAACACTGTGAAGCCAACACATGTTCAACTTCCGACGTACCAATACCGTGAGCAAGACACCCAAGGGCGCCATGGGTCGCAGTATGCGAATCTCCGCAGACCACCGTCATGCCTGGCATCGTTGCCCCCAACTCGGGGCCCATAACGTGGACAATGCCTTGGCCCATCTCATTCATTTTGAATTCTTTTATTCCAAAATGCTCACAATTGTCATCCAGAGTCTGCACCTGAATTCGCGATGTGGGATCGGGGATTCCGGCGACGCCGGCATCTCGCTCAATTCGATCGGTTGAAATGTTATGATCGGGAGTTGCCAGGTTGGTATCCAAACGCCAGGGTTTGCGCCCAGCAATACGCAACCCTTCAAACGCCTGAGGTGACGTGACCTCGTGGATTATATGTCGATCTATATAGATCAAAGTAGAGCCATCGTCGCGTTCAGAGACGATATGCGCATCCCACAATTTGTCATACAGAGTATTTTTATTCACCCGCATCTCCTTTTCGACACTTTCATAAACGACGAATCGCCGCTCGTTAAGAGCATAATACCCTCCCTCGATGATGAAATAAATTCATAATTTTCATGCAAACCATTCCCTGATAGAATGAATAGCCGACATTTAAAAATAATGAGCCATGGATAACCAAAATCTTAAAGCGTTTATCTGCGTTGCTAGCTGCGGATCGTTCTCCGACGCCGCTCACCAACTCTACCTAACCCAATCTGCGGTCAGCAAACGCATCGCGCAATTGGAGCAGCAAGTCGGCAGGCAGTTATTTGACCGCTTTGGACGCCAAGTTTCACTCACCGAGGCAGGATCCGCTCTACTCCCGCGAGCTCAGCACATACTCAGTCGTTGCGACGAAGCGCTGCAGGCGCTGGAGGATTTATCGGGTCAAGCGAGTGGTATTCTACGCCTAGCGATAAGTCACCATCTTGGCCTTCATCGACTGCCGCCGATACTCAAAGCCTTTACCCGCAAGTACCCAGACGTGCGTCTCGACATTCAGTTTATGGATTCCGAAGTTGCCTATCAGCGGGTTCTGGAGGGTGCCACCGAGATTGCTGTGATCACTCTTGCGCTGGAAACGCACAAAAGCATCATCGGTCATCGGGTATGGCACGATCCGCTAAAGTTTATCTGCGCCCCAGATCATCCCCTCGCTAAACTAAATCAACCACTATTGACCGATTTGGCCGCCTACCCAGTGGTACTTCCCGGGTTGAATACCTACACAGGTCGAATCGTGCAAAATTTATTTTCCGAACGCAACATTCCACTAAGTTCTTCGATGTCGACCAATTATTTGGAGACCATTAGCACATTGATCGCAATCGGCTTGGGTTGGAGCGTACTGCCAGTGACGCTGGTAAATGACCTAAAGATCATGCCGGTAGATGGCGTAATCATGGCTAGAGAGCTCGGTTATATACATCACCGACAACGCAGCTTATCAAATGCAGCTCAGGCATTTTTAGGGACGCTCAATGGCGTAGTACAGGGAATTACTCCCGATTAGCAACGGTTGCAGCATACCGTCTTAACGGGCGCTTTTTAGCGCGATAATAACCATCAAAAATGGCGATTCCCCAGATGCCGACAAGCGACCCATAGACAAACCATTGTTGCCAAAACGCCAGTGGACTGGGGGTATTTTTTATAGCGTTGGCAATAGCCGGAACGGTGGCGCTCAGCTCTCCCCTACTGATCTGCTCAACAATAATTTTGCTCTTGTGGCTAGCCTCAAACATTACAAAACCAAGACACACCAGCGTCAACCCGACGCACAGCCATCCCATCCACCTCGACCTGAGTAAAAAATAACCGGCACCGGGGAAAAATAAAACACTGTAGAGCACCACTTTGTATTCTAATTTCACCGTGGGTTAAATCCCTTTAGAGTTATTCATAGATAGACCCAGTCTCTTGGGCAGAAATTAAATCGGCGTGAGTCCACTGTCGACGTCCATATTTTGAGCACGGTGACGTAGATAATGATCCATCAAAGTTATCGCCAACATCGCTTCGGCAATCGGCACCGCCCTAATCCCAACGCATGGATCATGTCGACCGGTGGTCACAACATCCACTGCTTGACCGTGAATATCGATTGACCGCCCAGGAATTCGAACGCTCGATGTGGGTTTCAAAGCCAGATGGGCGCACAGTGATTGGCCAGTCGATATCCCGCCCAATACACCACCGGCATTATTTGATAGAAAACCATCCACCGACAATTCATCGCGATGCTCTGTACCTTTTTGCGTAACCGATGCAAATCCCGCACCAATCTCAACACCTTTTACGGCGTTGATACCCATCAGTGCATGCGCGATGTCGGCATCCAATCGATCGAACACCGGTTCGCCCAACCCAACTGGAACCCCGGTGGCAGTGACACTGACCTGAGCGCCCACTGAATTTCCCTCTTTGAGCAACGCCTGCATATAATCTTCTAATTGGGGTATTTTATCCGGGTCGGGGAAAAAAAATGGATTGCGCTCGATTTCAGCTCGTTCAAAACGATCGTATGCGATCGGCCCCAATCGTGACACATAGCCAAAAATTTCGACCCCCAGGTGGTGGTGCAAATATTTTTTTGCTATCGCTCCAGCCGCAACCCGCATAGCCGTCTCGCGCGCCGAACTCCGCCCGCCGCCACGGTAATCGCGCGCACCATACTTCTGAAAGTACGTATAATCAGCATGGGCAGGACGAAACACATCTTTGATTTTACTGTAATCTTTTGATTTTTGATCGGTATTTAAAATCATCATTCCAATCGGAGCACCTGTGGTCTTACCCTCGAACACTCCAGAAAGTATCTGCACTTCATCCGACTCTCTACGCTGAGTGGTGTACCGCGATTGACCCGGTTTACGGCGATCGAGATCATGCTGCAAATCGGCGACTGCCAGCGTCAAACCCGGTGGGCAGCCATCGACCACGCAACCGAGCGCCGCGCCATGACTTTCGCCAAAACTGGTTAAGGTAAATAATTTTCCAAATGTGTTACCAGACATACCGATCTCTGCTTGTTTCAATTCAAGTGATTATACGAAAATTAACCAGCGGGTTGGCAACTTTTAAATAACTCTTCACGGGTCACGAAAAACACGCCACTGTCGCCGTCTGAAAACTCCAACCAGGTAAAAGGCATACGCGGAAACGCCTGTTCCAGTGCCGGCGCGGAATTACCTACCTCAACAATCAACGCTCCACCTGGGCGGAGATAGGTTTTCGCCTGCGCCAATAGCTGGCGAGTAAAATCTAATCCATCATCTCCTGACACCAAACCCAACCGCGGTTCGTGATGATATTCATCAGGCATATCAGCAAAATCTATAGCGTCTACATAAGGTGGGTTGGAAACGATCAGATCAAACTGTTGGTCGGTCAGAGCGCCAAACAGGTCTGACTGCAAAACTCCTACTCGCTGATGACATTGGTGTTGCTGAATATTGATCCGCGCAACCGCCAGTGCTTGCTCGCAAATGTCGGTCAACAATATGCGCGCTTCGGGAAACGCATAGGCACAAGCAATCCCAATACAACCGCTGCCCGTACAAAGGTCTAAGATATCGCTGGGGGGCGAGGCAACCCACGGGTGAAAGCGCTCGGTAATTAACTGCGCGATGGGTGAACGAGGCACCAAAACGCGCTGATCAACGAACATGGGTAACCCGCAGAACCACGCCTGCTCGGTGAGGTATGCAGCCGGAATTCGTTCTTCGACGCGGCGCAGAAAAAGCGCACGCACTGCCGAAGCCGCGTCGTTGTCAACCGCCACCTCAAGCACGCTTCGGTCGGGCATTGGCCCCAGATTTAAGGCATGGGCGAGCAGGAATACCGCTTCATCCCAGGCGTCAGTGGTGCCATGCCCAAAACACAGTGCATGACGTCTAAATAGCGCCTCGCCTTCGATGAGCAGATGGTTGATGGTGATCGCTGGAGACACGCTTCGGGCCCCGAAAGGTGGGTTGTGTTGGGCTAGTATGATATCTGAAACGACGCGGCAGGGTAAATGCAAAACTGGTATTCAAGCCGGTTTTAATACAGAATGCGACGCCTGCAAAGGTATCGCTCAAAAAAGTACAGTTTGGAGAGGAAGTTTACAATGAAAGATTCGTTCGAAAAAATCATTAAGAGCACTGGCGAAGATATAACGCGACCGGGCCTCATAGACACTCCAAAGCGTGCAGCTCAAGCGTTCGAATATTTGACTAGCGGCTACGATGTCGACCTAAACGAGTTGATCAACAACGCGTTGTTCCCATCCGACTCAGAAGAGATGGTGATGGTTAAGGATATTGAGCTCTACTCTCTTTGCGAGCACCATCTGCTACCATTTATCGGTAAGTGCCACGTCGCGTACATCCCCAGCGGCAAGGTTCTGGGGCTGTCGAAAATTGCCCGCGTGGTTGACATGTTCTCTCGGCGCTTGCAAATACAAGAAACACTAGCCCAACAAATAGCTGCTACCATTCATAAAGTTACTGATGCCCAAGGCGTTGCGGTCATTATTGAAGCCAAGCACATGTGCATGATGATGCGTGGTGTAGAAAAACAAAATTCATCCATGAAGACCTCTGCAACGCTCGGTCTGTTTCGCGACAACCAAGCCACCCGGACTGAATTCTTAGCACTACTGGGTAATCACTAGCGCTTCAGGCTCGCATCGGAGCCCGAGGCGCTATCTGAGCCATCAGATAAAGAAGTCTGGCATCAAATCTTTCTCGGCAAGCTCTGGATTGAACCTATATTTAGAGAAATCGGATGCGCCTTCCGCTTCAAGAACCTCTTGATCTACGCAAAAATTGCCGCTGAACTCGCGACTGTTGCGCGTTAAAATCACATGAGCTGCATCGGCCATTATCTCGACTGTGCGTGAACGCTGCACGATTGGATCGCCGCCAACCATGTTACCCACCGCCGCAGTGGCTATCGCGGTGCGCGGCCAAAGCGCATTGAACGCAATTCCCGCGCTGCGAAATTCTTCGCTCATTCCCAAGACGCACATGCTCATACCAAATTTTGCCATCGTATAAGCGACATGATTTTGGAACCAACGCGTCTCCATGTTGAGTGGCGAGGACAAATTTAAAACGTGCGCGTTTTCTGCCTTGCGCAAGAACGGTACGGCCAATTTTGAGCACATAAATGTGCCTCGCGTATTGATATTGTGCATTAGATCATAGGCTTTCATGGTCACCGATTCGGTTCCAGAAAGATTAATAGCACTGGCGTTATTCACTAATATATCAATACCACCGAACCTCTCGACGGTCTTTTTCATAGCACTTTCAACTTGATCCTCATAACGCACATCGACCACCAAAGGCAATGCCTGTCCCCCCGCAGCGATAATTTCTTCGGCAGCCGAATATATGGTTCCGGGGAGTTTTGGGTGCGGTTCAGCGGTTTTTGCGGCAATCGCTATATTGGCACCATCAATTGCAGCACGCTTGGCTATCGCCAGACCAATGCCGCGGCTCGCTCCAGTTATAAAAAGAGTTTTACCTTTTAAATCACTCATAGCTATTCCTTATCCACGTCCTTTAGCGCTGCGACGCAGCGCCTCAAAGGGAAACAAAATCAACCTTACTCGATACCACCTCGAGTCAATTTAGCGGGGTCGAGTAACTTCTCTAATTCAGCGCGACCTATCTCGGTTTCTTCATCCGCCACATCGATAACGGCGCGTCCTTCCTTATACGCCTTTTTAGCAATATCGGCCGCCTTTAGATAACCAATAATCGGGTTGAGCGCCGTCACCAGTATCGGATTTCTCGACAGTGCCAGTTTCAACTGCTGCTCATTTACGGTAAAGCTGGCGATGGCCTTATCAGCCAGCAATAGCGATACGTTTGATAGCAGTTGAATACTACCCAATAGATTGTCTGCGATCATCGGTAACATCACATTCAGTTCAAAATTGCCTGACTGTCCCCCAATGGTAATAGCTGCGTCATTACCGATAACCTGCGCCGCCGCCATCGCAGTTGCCTCAGGTATCACCGGATTGACCTTGCCGGGCATAATCGACGAGCCAGGTTGCAACGCCTCTAGAGCTATTTCACCAAGCCCAGCCAGTGGTCCTGAATTCATCCAGCGTAAATCGTTGGCTATTTTTAGCATCGATACGGCCAGCGTCTTGAGTTGCCCAGATACGGCTACGGCAATATCCTGCGTTCCAATATGGCAGAACAAGTTGTCCGCCGGGGTAAACGTGATCCCTACACTCTGGCTTAGTTTACGGCTGAACACCGCAGCAAATTTTGCATGGGCATTGATTCCAGTGCCCACAGCGGTGCCCCCTTGAGCAAGACTTTGCAAGCTCGGACAGAGGCCTTCGATCAGCGCAATGTTTTGTTTAATCTGCGCAGCCCAGCTTAGCAAGCTCTGGCTCATGCGCACCGGCATTGCATCCATCAAGTGTGTACGCCCTGTTTTAATATGCTGATCGACGGTCTCTGCCTTGCTCTCGATCACTGCTACAAGATGACGTAAAGCTGGCAGCAAGCCCTCATGGAGCTCCAACGCTGCACTGATATGGATCGAACTGGGGATAATATCGTTACTACTTTGACCATAGTTAATATGGTCATTAGGATTGACAGCCTCGCCCAGTCGCTTGGAGGTCAGTACCGCCAAAACCTCATTGGCATTCATATTGGAACTGGTACCAGAACCTGTCTGAAAAACATCGACCGGAAAATGCTGCATGAAATCATCACTAGCGAGTAACTCCGTGACCGTTGCAGAGATTCCATCCGCTAGATCTTGAGACAACAAGCCAAGCTCAGCATTGGCTTGCGCGGCGGCTGACTTGGCCATCAAGAGCGCGCGAATAAATGCCTCGGGCATGCGTCGACCGCTGACCGGAAAATTATTTACTGCGCGTTGCGTCTGGGCACCATAGAGAGCATCGGCGGGTACCTTTAGTTCGCCCATGCTGTCGCTTTCAATACGAGTTTTCATGCTGTTTCCTTGTTATAGACTGATTATGCGTATGGAGATTAAAGATATCGGCGAGACACTTCAAAGCTACTTTAAAAAAACAGCCATGACTGCAACTGGGCACCCAATAGCGCCACCATCTAACGCCCGATATAGGACGTCGGTCGATGCTCTAAAATTCCCGCGGTGCACAGCATATCACCGGCTGGATCACGAATAAATATCCAACGTATGGATAGCGGTTATGACCAATCGACAGCAGCGTGTTCAAATAGACCCAAGTGCTATAGCAAATGACAACGCAACGAAGAGATAGCCCGCCGCCAATACCGTCGGAATTGTTTTCACCAAAGATTTTTTTTGACTCAATAGACGCCACTGCATCCAGAGGTATACACCGTTCAGCGTCGCAGATACAGCGTTTGGTTATCTCGCTAACATTCAGTTGATATTTACCGCCATCCAAGATCACCACCTGCACTAGAACGCCAACATTTATCTCGTCGAGAATCCGTTGCGCTGTCAACTCACCATAGCGGCTAAGCATCGAGACTAAGCACCGCACTGCAGTTTGTTGAGGCACTCGCGAAAAGAACAATAATCCTTTTTCGCCCGGTCAATGTATGTATCTTAAAATTGTAGGGGGTTATAACAATTACATTTGTCATGTGAAGGCAAAAGCATAGCATCTCAACGCCATGGTAAGTACTTTTCGATCGACGTGCGTCGTGCGACTGGAGAGC